>NZ_JANIID010000003.1:0-439864 GCF_024519335.1 Streptomyces telluris | reverse complement strand
GCCGGCTCGGCCGCGTCCGGTGACGCGCTGACCTCGCCGATGCAGGGCACGATCGTCAAGGTCGCCGTCGAGGAGGGTCAGGAGGTCGCCGAGGGCGAACTCATCGTCGTCCTCGAGGCGATGAAGATGGAGCAGCCCCTGAACGCGCACCGCGCGGGCACCGTCAAGGGCATCACCGCCGAGGTCGGCGCCTCCGTCTCCTCCGGCGCCGTCATCTGCGAAATCAAGGACTGACGCAACAGCCGTTGTCCGACTGTGGGCCCCCGCCGAGCGCTCGGCGGGGGCCCACAGGCTTGTCGGTGGCATCCTTGGCAGACGGGGAGAGAGAGGGAGGACTCGGCAGCCATGGCCACGGAGAGCACACAAGCGTCACCGCGCCCCATGCGGGCGGACGCCCGGCGCAACTACGAGCGGCTGCTCACGGAGGCCCGGACCGCGTTCACCGAGCACGGCACGGAAGCCTCCCTGGAGGACATCGCCCGCCGGGCCG
This sequence comes from Streptomyces telluris, assembly GCF_024519335.1. NCBI lineage: Bacteria > Bacillati > Actinomycetota > Actinomycetes > Kitasatosporales > Streptomycetaceae > Streptomyces > Streptomyces telluris. The sequence goes on along the minus strand of NZ_JANIID010000003.1, from coordinate 439,374 downwards.
GGGTCGGCATCGGCACGCTCTACCGCCACTTCCCCAACCGCACGGCGCTGATGAGCGCCGTCTTCCAGGGCGAGGTCGACGGGCTCCTCGCCCGCTCCCGCGAACTCCTGGCCTCCCCCGAGCCCTGCCGGGCCCTGGTGGACTGGCTACGGGCCTGCGTGGCGCACGCCAGCACGTACCGGGGGCTCTCACGGGCCCTGCTGGCGGCCCAGGCGGACGAGGCGTCCGCGATGTCGCGCTGCAGCCTTCCCCTGCGGGAGGCGGGGAGCGTGCTGCTCGCGCGGGCGCAGACGGCCGGGGCGGTCCGCGCCGGCGTCGACATCGTCGACATCATGCAGCTGACGAACGCGATCTCGCTGGCCGCGGAACAGTCCCCGGACGACCCCCGACTCCCGGACCGCCTTTTGTCGCTGACGCTCCAGGGCCTGGCCACGGCCCCGTGCCCGGAGGGGCCCTGACCCTTTACGTCCGTCTCGGCACCGCCGGACCGCACCGCCGTGGTGCCTCACCGCCACGGCGGAAGCAGGCGGACAGCCCCGGCTGAACGACTCCGCCGCAACGGCGCCTCGCCCCCACGGCGCGGACCGGCGGTGCCGTCGTGGCAGTGCCCCGCGCGGAAGCGCTCACCGCCTCCGCGGCGCCAGGTCCGCCACCCTCGCCGTCCCCGTCGGAGGCTCAGCGCCGAGCGAACCCGCGCTGCGGAGCTGCGGGGACGAGGCGCCGCCCCCGGAAGGGCCCGGTGGGCCCGGTGGCAGGTGGTGGCCCCCGTGCGTGCGGCGCTGCCCCGGCAAGGGCGGGACGTCGCGGCGGCGCTGCTGCGGCGGCACCTGCTCGCCGCCGCCCGACACCGCTCCCGTCGGTCCGGACCCCGGCCCCTGGCCCGACCCCGCGCCGGGCCCGGCGACCGAGATGTGGACGCCCTGGTCGGCGAGGGCCTGCAGCTCCGTCGCCGCGCGGTCGTCGTGGGACGGCGGCTCGTCCGTCACGAGCCGCGTGATCACATCCGTGGGCACGGTCTGGAACATCGTGTCCGTACCGAGCTTCGTGTGGTCCGCGAGCACGACCACCTCCGCCGCCGCCTGCACCAGCGCCCGGTCGACGCTGGCGGAGAGCATGTTGGACGTGGAGAGGCCACGCTCGGCGGTCAGCCCGCTTCCGGACAGGAACGCCCGTGTCACGCGCAGCCCGTGCAGGGACTGCTCCGCACCGCTGCCCACCAGGGCGTAGTTGGATCCTCTGAGCGTGCCGCCCGTCATGACGACCTCGACCCGGTTGGCGTGGGCGAGGGCCTGGGCGACGAGCAGGGAGTTGGTGACGACGGTCAGTCCCGGTACGCGCGCGAGCCGGCGGGCCAGCTCCTGCGTGGTCGTACCGGCGCCGACGACGACGGCTTCGCCTTCCTCGACGAAGCTCGCCGCGAGATCGGCGATGGCCGTCTTCTCGGCGGTCGCTAGATGGGATTTCTGCGGGAAGCCGGACTCTCTGGTGAAGCCTCCCGGCAGCACCGCACCGCCGTGCCGGCGGTCGAGCAGTCCTTCTGCCTCCAGTGCGCGCACGTCCCGCCGTACGGTCACTTCGGAGGTCTGGACGACGCGGGCGAGCTCACGGAGCGAAACCGCCCCGTTGGCCCGCACCATTTCGAGGATCAATTGACGACGTTCTGCAGCGAACACGAAACCGACAGTAACGCCAACGACCATCCGTTTTCAGCAGGTTGCAGCAATTAACGGAAGTTGTCCGCTGCGGAACGCTCAAAGTGGTATAGGAGGCCCGGGCTCAAGGCCAAAGCCTCCCCGACCACTCAGCGCAACAATCCAACCCCTAGGCCTCGCGCTGCGTCTTGCGCGAGTGGAGCTGCCGGGCGACCTCCGCGAGCGAACCGGACAGCGACGGGTAGACGGTGAACGCGTTGGCGATCTGCTCGACCGTCAGGCTGTTGTCGACGGCGAGGGAGATCGGGTGGATGAGCTCGCTCGCCCGCGGGGCCACCACGACGCCGCCCACGACGATGCCCGTGCCGGGCCGGCAGAACAGCTTCACGAAGCCGTCCCGGATGCCCTGCATCTTCGCCCGCGGGTTGCGCAGCAGCGGCAGCTTGACCATGCGGGCGTCGATCTTGCCGCTGTCGACGTCGGCCTGCGTGTAGCCGACGGTCGCGATCTCGGGGTCCGTGAAGACGTTCGCCGAGACCGACTTCAGGTTGAGCGGCGCGACCGCGTCGCCCAGGAAGTGGTACATGGCGATGCGTCCCTGCATCGCCGCGACCGAAGCGAGCGCGAGCACGCCCGTGCAGTCACCGGCGGCGTAGACGCCCGGCGCGCTGGTGCGCGAGACCCGGTCGGTGTGGATGTGCCCGGACTCCTTGAGCCGGACCCCGGCCTCCTCCAGCCCTATCCCGGCCGTGTTCGGAATCGAGCCGACGGCCATCAGGCAGTGCGTGCCGGTGATGACGCGGCCGTCCGCGAGGGTGACCTCGACCCGGTCGCCGACGCGCTTCGCGGACTGCGCGCGCGAGCGCGCCATGACGTTCATGCCGCGGCGCCGGAAGACGTCCTCCAGGACGGCGGCCGCGTCCGGGTCCTCACCGGGCAGCACGCGGTCCCGCGACGACACCAGCGTCACCTTGGACCCCAGCGCCTGGTACGCGCCGGCGAACTCGGCACCGGTCACACCCGAGCCCACCACGATGAGCTCCTCGGGGAGCTCGTCCAGGTCGTACACCTGGGTCCAGTTCAGGATGCGCTCGCCGTCCGGCTGCGCGTCGGGGATCTCGCGCGGGTGCGCGCCCGTGGCGACCAGCACCGCATCCGCGACGAGCGTCTCCTCGGTCCCGTCCGCGGCCGTCACGATCACGCGGCGCGAGCCGTCCGGGGCCTGGTTCGGCTCCAGCCGGCCCCGGCCGCGCAGCACGCGTGCACCCGCCCGGGTGACGGACGCCGTGATGTCGTGCGACTGCGCGAGCGCCAGCCGCTTCACACGGCGGTTGACCTTGCCCAGGTCCACGCCGACGACCCGGGCCGCCTGCTCGATGTGCGGCGTGTCGTCGGCGACGATGATCCCGAGCTCCTCGTACGAGGAGTCGAAGGTCGTCATCACCTCGGCCGTCGCAATGAGCGTCTTCGAGGGGACACAGTCGGTGAGCACCGACGCCCCGCCCAGACCGTCGCAATCGACGACGGTCACCTCCGCACCGAGCTGCGCGGCGACGAGCGCCGCCTCATAGCCGCCGGGTCCGCCACCGATGATCACGATCCGAGTCACGTACTCCATTGTCCCGCACCCGTCGAAGGGACTTCTCCCGGGGCCTCCCCAGCGGATCCGTACCCGCATGCATACGGCAATCCGTGCGAGAACCGGCAGGAGGTTCCGGACGAACCTCCCTTCGAGACTGCCATCCCAAATGCCGTCGCGCCTCACTCCCGTACCCTCGAAACCATGTCGCTCTACGCCGCGTACGCCGGCAACCTCGACGCGCGGCTGATGTCCCGCCGCGCACCCCACTCGCCGCTGCGCGGCACGGGCTGGCTCGCCGACTGGCGGCTGACCTTCGGCGGCGAGCAGCTGGGCTGGGAGGGCGCGCTCGCGACCGTGGTCGAGGCACCCCGCTCCCAGGTCTTCGTCGCCCTCTACGACATCGCCCCGATGGACGAGGACTCGATGGACCGTTGGGAGGGTGTCGGCCTCGACATCTACCGGCGGATGCGCGTCCGCGTGCACACTCTGGACGGTGAGGAGCCCGCGTGGATCTACGTCCTGAACGGTTACGAGGGCGGCCTGCCCTCCGCCCGCTACCTCGGCGAGATCGCCGACGCGGCGGAGTCCGCGGGCGCGCCCCACGACTACGTGATGGAGCTCCGCAAGCGTCCCTGCTGACGCGGCGCGCCGGGGAGTGACGATTGCATCTCGTCACAACCCACAAAGCAACAATCGGAACACCGTGAGCAGTGACATCTACGCGCGTAGGCGATAAGCGGCTACCCTCGTCCGCGTGAACGCATCAGTTACTCCCGACATCCAGGCCGACCCGTACGCCGCGGCGGACGCCGCCGCCGCCCGTCTGCGCGAGCTGACCGGCGCCGAGACCCACGACGTCGCCCTGGTCATGGGCAGCGGCTGGCTCCCCGCGACCGAGGCGCTCGGCGCTCCCGAGGCCGAGTTCCCGGTCACCGAGCTCCCCGGCTTCACCGCCGCCGCCGTGGCCGGCCACGCCGGCACGGTCCGCTCGTACAAGATCAACGACAAGCGCGCCCTGGTCTTCCTCGGCCGCACGCACTACTACGAGGGCCGCGGCGTCGCCGCCGTCGTCCACGGCGTGCGCACCTCCGTGGCCGCCGGCTGCAAGACCGTCGTCCTCACCAACGGCTGCGGCGGCCTCCGCGAGGGCATGCGCCCCGGCCAGCCCGTGCTGATCAGCGACCACATCAACATGACGGCGACCTCGCCGATCGTCGGCGCCAACTTCGTCGACCTCACCGACCTGTACTCGCGCCGCCTGCGCGCGCTGTGCAAGGAGGTGGACGAGACCCTCGAGGAGGGCGTCTACGTCCAGCTCCCCGGCCCGCACTACGAGACGCCGGCCGAGATCCGCATGGTCCGCACCCTCGGCGGCGACCTCGTCGGCATGTCCACCACGCTCGAGGCCATCGCGGCCCGCGAGGCCGGTGCCGAGGTCCTCGGCATCTCCCTCGTGACGAACCTCGCCGCGGGCATGACGGGCGAGCCCCTCAACCACGAAGAGGTCCTCCAGGCCGGCCGCGACTCCGCGTCCCGCATGGGCCAGCTCCTGGCCCGGGTCCTCCCGAAGCTCTGACCCAGCCGGTACGGCGCCGTTCCCCACACCCGGGTGCGGCGCCGTTGGCGTTCCCCGCGCGCCTGCGGCGCGCGACACGCCCGCCCACCCGTTGAGGTGGGACCGTGCCCGTACGGCGGGTCTGCGGGCCGAGCCCCCGGCTCAGGCACCACGGACCCGCAGCGGGCCACCGGCCGTAGGGGGCGGGGCGGGGTGGGCCGGGCCTGGCAAGGGGCGTAAAGCGTGATTTGTGGGCCCTGCTTCCGGGCACCCAAAGCTCGGGCCGGAGGGCCCGTAAATCATGCAGCCCCGGAAGGCCCGGTCCACCCCGACCCGACCCCGGCCCACCACCCACAGACCCCTACCCACCCAGCCACCCCTCCGGAGGAGACACCGTGGAGCGAGAGCGAGACGCCCTCATCGCCCAGGCCAAGTCCTGGCTCGCCGAGGACCCCGACCCCGACACCCGCGAAGAGCTCGCCCGGCTCATCGACGCCGGGGACACCGCCGAGATCGCCGCCCGCTTCGCCGGCACCCTCCAGTTCGGCACCGCCGGCCTCCGCGGTGAGCTCGGCGCCGGCCCCATGCGCATGAACCGCTCCGTCGTCATCCGCGCCGCCGCCGGCCTGGCCGCGTACCTCAAGAAGCAGGGCCACACCGGCGGCACGGTCGTCATCGGCTACGACGCCCGCTACAAGAGCGCGGACTTCGCCCTCGACACGGCGGCCGTCATGGTGGGCGCCGGCCTGAAGGCCGCGCTCCTCCCCAAGCCCCTGCCCACGCCCGTCCTCGCCTTCGCGATCCGCCACCTCGGCGCCGTCGCCGGCATCGAGGTCACGGCCAGCCACAACCCGCCGCGCGACAACGGCTACAAGGTCTACCTGGGCGACGGCTCCCAGATCGTGCCGCCTGCCGACGCCGAGATCGCCGCGGAGATCGCCGCCGTCCGGACCCTGGACGACGTCCCGCGCCCGTCCGCCGGCTGGGAGACCGTGCGCTACGAGAACATCGTGGGCGCCTACCTGGAGCGCACGGACGCCGTCCTGACCGGCGGCTCCGCCCGCGACGTGCGCGTCGTCTACACGCCCATGCACGGCGTGGGCCGCGACGTGCTGACGGCCGCCTTCGAGCGCGCGGGCTTCCCCGCCCCGACGGTCGTGGCCGCCCAGGCCGAGCCGGACCCGGACTTCCCGACCGTGGTGTTCCCGAACCCGGAGGAGCCGGGCGCCATGGACCTGGCGTTCGCCACCGCCCGCGAGGCCCAGCCGGACATCATCATCGCCAACGACCCGGACGCGGACCGCTGCGCCGTGGCCGTGCCCGACGCGGACAGCGTCGAGGGCTGGCGCATGCTGCGCGGCGACGAGGTCGGCGCGCTGCTCGCCACGCACCTGGTGCACAAGAGCGCCCGCGGCACGTTCACCACGACGATCGTCTCGTCCTCCCTCCTCTCCCGCATCGCCGCCGCGAGCACCGGCACGCCCTACACGGAGACGCTGACGGGCTTCAAGTGGCTGGCCCGTGTCGACGGCCTGCGCTACGCCTACGAGGAGGCGCTCGGCTACTGCGTGGACCCCGAGGGCGTCCGCGACAAGGACGGCATCACGGCGGCCCTGCTGGTCGCCGAGCTGGCCGCGGAGCTCAAGGAGTCCGGCCGGACGCTGACCGACCTCCTGGACGACCTGGCGGTCGAGCACGGCCTGCACGCCACGGACCAGCTGTCGGTGCGCGTCCAGGACCTGTCGCTGATCGCGGACGCGATGCGCCGCCTGCGCGAGCAGCCGCCGACGGTGCTCGCGGGCCTGCACGTGACGTCCGCCGAGGACCTGGCGAAGGGCACGGAGTCCCTGCCCCCGACGGACGGCCTGCGCTACCACCTGGCCGGTGACGAGTCGGGGGCCGTCTCGGCCGCCCGGGTGATCGTCCGGCCGAGCGGTACGGAGCCGAAGATCAAGTGCTACCTGGAGGTCGTGATCCCGGTCGCCGACGCGGCCGCCCTCGCGGGCGCCCGCGCCAAGGCGACGGCGGTCCTGGCCGAGATCAAGGCCGACCTGTCGAAGGCCGCGGGCATCTGAGCCCGTGACATGCGAGAAGGGCCCGGGGCGGACGCCCCGGGCCCTTCTCGCATGTCCGTAAGAACAACCGTCAGCCGACCACCAGCAACACCACGAACAACACCAGCCCCACCCCCGCGGGCGCCAGCACCTCGTACGCCCACCGCACGACGACGTCCCCCTGCGCGTCCTCCCGCGAAGCGTTCCGCTCGGCGAGCTCCTGCAGCTCCGCGACGGTCTGGTCGGCCGGAGCCGCCTCCGCTGCCCCGCCCCGGGCCGCCCGCTTCCGCTTCCTCAGCGACACGGGCACCGCCCACAGCTGGTAGGTGGAGCCCCCGGCCAGCACCTCACTGGAGTAACCGGCGCGCACCGCGTCCACCGCGCCCCACGGCAGCGTGATCGTCCGGAAGGGGTTGCGCACCAGCAGCCGCGAGGCCCCGGCGAAGACGGCCGGCCGCAGCGTGAAGGCGATGATCAGCGGCACGACGCACAGCAGCCCGGCCAGCGCGAGCCAGGGCGTGCTGCCCTCTCCGCGGACGGCGGCGTCGCCGCCCAGCCAGCCGGCGAGGGCGAGCATCAGCACGCCACCGGCGATGCCGGCGGGCGAGCGGTAGCGCCTGTCGGCGTATTCCTGTTCGGGGCTAGGGCTCGTCATGGGCAGATTGTGCCTGACGCCTCCCGCGGGGCCGCCCGAGACCGAGCCGGAACCAAGCCGGAACCAAGCCGAAAACCACCCCGCACCAGCGGGGGTGTACACGCGCTACGCGCGTAGATATGCTCATCTGGTGACCATGCCCACCACAGTTTCCGCACACGGCAACGACGCCGCGGGGCGGCTGAAGGAGCTGGCGGACGCCACCGCCTCCGACAGTGCGCTGCGCCGCTTCCTGCACGGACTCCCGGGGGTCGACGCGGTCGGGCTGGAGGCCCGCGCCGCCTCCCTCGGCACCCGCTCGATCAAGACCTCGGCGAAGGCGTACGCCATCGACCTGGCGATCTCGATGATCGACCTCACGACGCTCGAGGGTGCCGACACCCCGGGCAAGGTCCGGGCCCTGGCCGCCAAGGCCGTCCACCCCGACCCCACCGACCGCACGACGCCGCGCACCGCCGCCGTCTGCGTCTACCCCGACATGGTGGCGACGGCCAAGGCCGTCCTCGCCGGCACGGACGTGAAGGTCGCCTCCGTCGCCACCGCGTTCCCGGCGGGCCGCGCCGCGCTGCCGGTCAAGCTCGCGGACACCCGCGACGCGATCGCGGCCGGTGCCGACGAGATCGACATGGTCATCGACCGTGGCGCCTTCCTCGCCGGCCGCTACATGGACGTCCTGGAGGAGATCCGCGCCGTCAAGGCCGAGTGCGGCGACAAGGCCCGCCTGAAGGTGATCTTCGAGACGGGCGAGCTGTCGACGTACGACAACATCCGCCGCGCGTCCTGGATCGGCATGCTCGCGGGCGCCGACTTCATCAAGACCTCGACCGGCAAGGTCGCGGTCAACGCCACCCCGGCGAACACCCTGCTGATGCTGGAGGCCGTACGGGACTTCCGCGCGCTGACCGGCGTCCAGGTCGGCGTGAAGCCGGCCGGCGGCATCCGCACCACCAAGGACGCGATCAAGTTCCTGGTCCTGGTCAACGAGACCGTGGGCGAGGAGTGGCTGGACAACACCTGGTTCCGCTTCGGCGCCTCCAGCCTCCTCAACGACCTGCTGATGCAGCGGCAGAAGCTGAGCACCGGGCGTTACTCCGGTCCCGACTACGTGACGGTGGACTGACCGACATGGCATTTGAATACGCTCCCGCACCCGAGTCGCGCGCGGTCGTCGACATCGCCCCGTCCTACGGCCTGTTCATCGACGGCGAGTTCACCGAGGCGTCCGGCGGCAAGGCCTTCAAGACGATCAGCCCCTCCACCGAGGAGGTGCTCTCCGAGGTCGCCCAGGGCTCCGCGGAGGACGTGGACCGCGCGGTGAAGGCCGCCCGCAAGGCCTTCGAGAAGTGGTCGGCGCTGCCCGGCGCCGAGCGCGCCAAGTACCTGTTCCGCATCGCCCGGATCATCCAGGAGCGCAGCCGCGAGCTGGCCGTCCTGGAGACCCTGGACAACGGCAAGCCGATCAAGGAGACCCGCGACGCGGACCTCCCGCTGGTCGCCGCCCACTTCTTCTACTACGCCGGCTGGGCCGACAAGCTCGACCACGCAGGCTACGGCGCGAACCCCCGCCCGCTGGGCGTCGCGGGCCAGGTCATCCCGTGGAACTTCCCGCTGCTGATGCTGGCGTGGAAGATCGCCCCGGCGCTCGCCACGGGCAACACGGTCGTCCTCAAGCCGGCCGAGACCACCCCGCTGTCGGCGCTGTTCTTCGCGGACATCTGCCGCCAGGCGGGCCTGCCCAAGGGCGTCGTCAACATCGTCACCGGTGACGGCACCACGGGCGCCGCGCTCGTCGCGCACGAGGGCGTCAACAAGGTCGCGTTCACCGGCTCCACGGCGGTCGGCAAGGCCATCGCCCGCACGGTCGCGGGCACGGACAAGAAGCTCACGCTGGAGCTGGGCGGCAAGGGCGCCAACATCGTCTTCGACGACGCGCCCATCGACCAGGCCGTCGAGGGCATCGTCACCGGCATCTTCTTCAACCAGGGCCAGGTCTGCTGCGCGGGCTCGCGCCTGCTGGTCCAGGAGTCGATCCAGGACGAGCTGCTGGACGCCCTCAAGCGCCGTCTGTCCACGCTGCGCCTCGGCGACCCGCTGGACAAGAACACCGACATCGGCGCGATCAACTCCGCCGAGCAGCTGGCCCGGATCACCGAGCTGGCCGACAGCGGCGAGGCCGAGGGCGCCGAGCGCTGGGCCCCGTCGTGCGAGCTGCCGGAGAACGGCTTCTGGTTCCGCCCGACGCTGTTCACGGGCGTCACCCAGGCCCACCGGATCGCCCGCGAGGAGATCTTCGGCCCGGTCCTGTCGGTGCTGTCGTTCCGCACCCCGGGCGAGGCGGTCGCCAAGGCGAACAACTCGCAGTACGGCCTCTCCGCCGGCATCTGGACGGAGAAGGGCTCGCGCATGCTGGCCGTCGCGAGCAAGCTGCGCGCGGGTGTCATCTGGGCCAACACGTTCAACAAGTTCGACCCGACGTCGCCGTTCGGCGGCTTCAAGGAGTCGGGATTCGGCCGCGAGGGCGGCCGCCACGGCCTGGAGGCGTACCTCGATGTCTGAGCGCTTGACTGTCTTCAAGACCTACAAGCTGTTCGTCGGGGGCAAGTTCCCCCGGTCCGAGAGCGGGCGGGTGTACGAGGTGACCGACTCCAAGGGCAACTGGCTGGCCAACGCCCCGCTGTCCTCGCGCAAGGACGCCCGTGACGCGGTCGTCGCGGCCCGCAAGGCCGTCGGCGGCTGGTCCGGCGCGACCGCGTACAACCGCGGCCAGGTCCTCTACCGCGTCGCCGAGATGCTGGAGGGCCGCCGCGACCAGTTCGTCGCGGAGGTCGCCGACGCCGAGGGCCTGTCCAAGGCGAAGGCCGCGGCCCAGGTGGACGCCGCGATCGACCGCTGGGTCTGGTACGCGGGCTGGACCGACAAGATCGGCCAGATCACCGGTGGGACGAACCCGGTCGCGGGCCCGTTCTTCAACGTCTCCTCCACCGAGCCGACCGGCGTCGTCGCCGTGCTCGCGCCGCAGGAGTCGTCGTTCCTGGGCCTGGTGTCGGTGATCGCCCCGGCGATCGCCACGGGCAACACGGTGGTCGTGGTGGCCTCGGAGAAGGCCCCGCTGCCCGCCCTGTCGCTCGGCGAGGTGCTGGCCACCTCCGACGTCCCGGGCGGCGTCGTGAACGTCCTGTCGGGCCGTACGGCCGAGATCGCGCCGTCGCTGGCCGCGCACCAGGACGTCAACGCGATCGACCTCGCGGGGGCGGACGCCGGCCTCGCCAAGGAGCTGGAGATCGCCGCGGCGGACAACCTCAAGCGCGTGCTGCGTCCACAGGCTGTGGACTGGGCCGCGGCCCCGGGCACGGACCGCATGACGGCCTTCCTGGAGACGCGGACGGTCTGGCACCCGACGGGTTCGCTCGGCGCGGGCGGCTCGTCGTACTGAGCCGTGGCGGCCTGACGACGCACGGAGGCCGGGGCGGGTCGTGCGACCCGCCCCGGCCTCCGTGCGTCCGGGCTCAGTGCGCCTTGGGGGCCGCCGCGGGCCGTCCGGTCGGCAGCAGCGACGTCAGGTTCCCCGCGACCGGCAGGTCGGTCAGGCTGCCGCCGTTGGAGATCGGCTGCGTGGCCGGCTTGGTGGTGACCGGCTTCATGTTCCCCACCTTGGTGCCCACCGTGTTGTCGAACGGGTCGACGGGCGTGCCCGCGAAGGGGTTGGTGCGCAGGGTCTTGGCCGTGTCGAAGACGGCCTCCGCCCCCGCCCCCAGGCCCTTGTTGGCCCCCTCGATCGCGGCGGGGATGTTGGTCTCGCCGAACTGGGCGCGGGCCATGCCGGTGCTCGTGCCGCCGTCCATGCCGGTGTCGGCGCTCGCGGAGGCCGCGCCGCCCGCCGCGAAGGCCGCACCCGCCGAGACGGTCAGCCCTACGCGCAGGAGCATCCGGCGCCGCAGCGCCCTCGACTCCTTGCTGGCGGAGCGTGCGTGTCGAGCGTGCGAAGCCATGGCCACCTGCCGGGGTCGTGAAGGGCGGACGAACGACAACGCACAGTATGCGAGCGGTGACGCTGCGCGCACCATGCAACCCATGGGGATCCCCCATCCGGCCCAATGCCTCACACTGGTGTCCCGTGACTCCCCACTTGACCCCCGCGCGCGTCATCCTGCTGACCGGCCCCTCCGGCTCCGGCAAGTCGTCCCTCGCGGCCCGCACCGGGCTGCCCGTCCTCAACCTGGACGACTTCTACAAGGAGGGCACGGACCCGACGCTGCCGCTGCTCGCCGACGGCTCGGGCACCGACTGGGACTCCCCGCTGTCGTGGGACGCGGACGCCGCCGTCGCCGCGATCGACGGCCTGTGCCGGACGTCGCGGGCGGACGTGCCGCTCTACGACATCTCCAGCAGTTCGATCACCGGGGCGAGCGTTCTGGACATCGGGCGCACCCCGCTGTTCATAGCCGAGGGCATCTTCGCGGCCGACATCATCGACCGCTGCCGCGACCTGGGCGTGCTGGCGGACGCCCTGTGCCTGCGCGGCCGCCCCTCCACCACCTTCCGCCGCCGCCTGGTGCGCGACCTGCGCGAGGCCCGCAAGCCGGTGCCGTACCTGGTCCGCCGCGGCCTGCGGCTGATGCGCGCCGAGCGCGGGATCGTGGCCCGTCAGACGGCGCTGGGCGCGTACGCGTGCGGCGGGGAGACGGCGATGGGCCGGATCGCGGCGGCGGCAGCGGGCCACCGCGAGACCATCAAGATCTAGCGGCGCACAGTCGCACTGCGGGGCGCGCGGCGGGCCCCGGACGCGCAGAAGCGGGTCGGGACAGGCCCCCCGGCTGTCCGACCCGCTTCCGCTCCCCCACGGCCCTGTCCGCGCTCCCCCGAGCGCCCCCCGTTCAGGGCCCCTTGTGTCCGTGCTGTGCCGCGTCCTCGCTCCGCCCCGCCCTCAAGCGACGAGCTCGCCGAAGGACTCCAGCTGGTCCCGGCCGGAGCCGATGACCTCGTCGTCGCGCAGGCGGCGCAGCGAGCGCCAGATGCTGCTCTTGACCGTGCCCACGCTGATGTCCAGGATCTCCGCGATCTCCGGGTCCGTGCGGCCCTCGTAGTAGCGCAGGACGAGCATCGTGCGCTGCAGCTCGGGCAGCCGGGCGAGGGCCTGCCAGAGGACGGCGCGCAGCTCGGTGCCGCGCATCGCGTCGCCCTCGCCGGGCATCTCCGGCAGTTCCTCGGTCGGATACTCGTTGAGCTTGCGCCGGCGCCAGGCGCTGATGTGCAGGTTCGTCATGGTGCGGCGCAGGTAGCCGCCGACGGCCGCCTTGTCGGTGATCCGGTCCCAGGCCCGGTAGGTGGAGAACAGCGCGCTCTGCAGCAGGTCCTCCGCCTCGTGCCGGTCGCCGGTCAGGTGGTACGCGGTCGCGTACAGGGAGGCCCGGCGCTCCTGGACGTAGGCGGTGAACTCCGCCTCGGCCCGGGACGCCCCCTTGCTCTCCCCCGATGCCCCCGGAGCCGCCCCCGCGGCTCCCTTGGGCTCCCCGTACGTGACCGCGTCGATCGCCACCATGTAGGGCGGCCGCACACGTCCGGTGCCGCGGGCGCACCCCCGCCCGCCCACGGCACCGGACTTCTCCGGGCCCCGTCCGGCGTCGTGCAGGCGCGTGCGAATGACTGCGCTGGTAGTGGTGCTGTGCAGTGTGTTCATCTCGCGCCCCCCGTCGGTGGAGCCAGCCTCGGTCCGATTTCCGTACCGGGCTCCGCTGCCCGATGACCAAAAGCCTGCCGGGCCAGTTTCATCGCGTTGTCCGCCGACTGTCACAGCCCTGCAACAGGCGGCGGGGACGGGCGCGGAGGGCGGCGGTCGAACCACCTGCCCGTCGTAGGCCAGAATGACCACCGTGCCTTCCCTGTTGCTGATCGAGGACGACGACGCCATCCGCACCGCTCTCGAGTTCTCCCTGTCCCGTCAGGGCCACCGTGTGGTGACCGCGGCGACGGGCGAGGACGGCCTGAAACTGCTGCGCGAGCAGCGGCCGGATCTGATCGTGCTGGACGTGATGCTGCCCGGTATCGACGGTTTCGAGGTGTGCCGGCGGATCCGCCGCACCGACCAGCTGCCGATCATCCTGCTCACCGCGCGCAGCGACGACATCGACGTCGTCGTGGGTCTGGAGTCCGGTGCCGACGACTACGTGGTCAAGCCCGTGCAGGGCCGGGTGCTCGACGCCCGGATCCGTGCGGTGCTGCGCCGCGGCGAGCGCGAGACCAACGACTCGGCCGCGTTCGGCTCGCTGATGATCGACCGCTCCGCGATGACGGTCACCAAGAACGGCGAGGAGCTCCAGCTCACGCCGACCGAGCTGCGGCTGCTGCTGGAGCTCAGCCGCCGGCCCGGCCAGGCCCTCTCCCGGCAGCAACTGCTGCGGCTGGTCTGGGAACACGACTACCTCGGCGACTCCCGGCTGGTCGACGCCTGTGTGCAGCGGCTGCGGGCCAAGGTCGAGGACGTGCCCTCGTCCCCGACCCTGATCCGCACCGTGCGCGGCGTCGGCTACCGCCTGGACGCTCCGCAGTGACCGGACGCGTACGACGCTGGACGGCCGCCCGTAACGTGATGAAGCTGAGTCTGCGCCGGATAAGCCTGCGGCTGCGGCTGATGCTCGTCTTCGCGCTGGTCGCCCTGGCCGCAGCCGTCTCCGCGTCCGCCATCGCCTACTGGCTCAACCGCGACGCGGTGCTCACCCGCACCCAGGACGCGGCCCTCGACGACTTCCGCAAGTCCCTGCAGGACAACACCGGCACGCTGCCGCTCGGGCCGACCTGCCAGGAGCTGCAGGCGGCGGCCGAGCGGATGGCGGCCACCTCGCAGAAGTACGAAGTGCTGCTGATCGACACCGGCGAGGGCGGCCGGGCCTGCGCCGCGCCCTCCGACCGCGACCTGTTCTCGCTCAAGGTCGTGCCGAAGTCGCTGCAGGCGGCCGTCAACCGCGAGCGGCGCGTCGACGACTCCAACCGCTACGCGTACCACCTGTACTGGCAGCGGATCACGCTGGACGGCAAGCCGTACCTGGTGGGCGGCGCGAAGGTGATCGGCGGCGGCCCGACGGGCTACCTGCTGAAGTCCCTGGAGAACGAGCGCGCCGACCTCAACTCGCTGGCCTGGTCGCTGGGCATCGCCACGGCGCTGGCGCTGATCGGCTCCGCGCTGCTGGCGCAGGCCGCCGCCTCGACCGTGCTGCGGCCCGTGCAGCGGCTCGGCGACGCGGCCCGCCGGCTCGGCGAGGGCAAGCTGGACACCCGGCTGCACGTGTCGGGCACGGACGAGCTGGCCGACCTGTCGCGCACCTTCAACAAGACCGCGGAGTCCCTGGAGAAGCGCGTCGAGGAGCTCAGCGCCCGGGAGGCGGCGAGCCGCCGCTTCGTCGCGGACATGTCGCACGAGCTGCGGACCCCGCTCACGGCCATCACGGCCGTGACCGAGGTGCTGGAGGACGAGGCGGACAACCTCGATCCGATGATCGCCCCGGCGGTGCAGCTCGTGGTGAGCGAGACCCGCAGGCTGAACGACCTGGTGGAGAATCTGATGGAGGTCACCCGCTTCGACGCGGGCACGGCCCGGCTCGTGCTGGACGACGTGGACGTCGCCGACCAGGTCACCGCCTGCATCGACGCCCGCGCCTGGCTGGACGCCGTCGAGCTGGACGCCGAGCGCGGCATCGTGGCCCGGCTCGACCCGCGCCGCCTGGACGTCATCCTGGCCAACCTCATCGGCAACGCCCTCAAGCACGGCGGCTCCCCGGTGCGCGTCTCGGTCCGCACCGAGGACGACGCGCTGCGCATCGACGTGCGCGACCACGGCCCCGGCATCCCCGAGGAAGTGCTGCCGCACGTCTTCGACCGCTTCTACAAGGCGAGCGCCTCCCGTCCGCGGTCGGAGGGCAGCGGCCTCGGCCTGTCCATCGCCCTGGAGAACGCCCACATCCACGGCGGCGAGATCACCGCGGCCAACTCCCCCGAGGGCGGCGCGGTCTTCACCCTGACCCTGCCGCGGGACGTCTCGGGCCTGGAGGACCAGCCGGCCGGCGACCGGGACGGCGGCAACGGGAAGGGCGGCCGGTGAGAAGAACCCTGCGCACCGCAGCCCTGGCCCTGGCCCTGCTGGGCTCGGCCACGGCGTGCGGCATCCGCGGCACCGCCGTGCCGGTGGACGCGGGCGGCGCGCCCTCCCGCGCGTCGTGCGTCGTGCGGCCCGAGCACGCCATCCCCTCGGGCGCCGCGACCGTGACCGTCCAGCTGGAGTGCACCTCGCAGCTGGTGCCGGTCACGCGCGCCGTCGCCGAGACCTCCGAGGACAGCGTGGCCGTCGCCCGGGTCCTGCTGCAGGAGCTGCGCAAGGCGCCCGCGAACGAGGAGGCCGAGGCGGGGATGTCCACGTCCGTGCCGCAGCGGCTGACGGTCTCCGGGCAGCGCCCCGGCGACCCGGCGGGCACGCTGCGGCTGAGCCGGGAGCCGGGCGAGCTGCCGCAGGCCGGCCTGGCCCAGCTCGTGTGCACGTACGCCGGGACGGCCGCGGCCGACGGCAAGCGGTCGGTGATCCTGGGCGGGCCGGCCGACGAGCCCCCCAAGAGCTTCGCCTGCACCGACGAGCTCAGGGTGCACCCGGACAGCGCGAACATCACGGGCACCCCCGTCTCCTAGGGCCGCGGCGGGCCCGCGGGCTCCGCATGTCACCGGTGACGCTCCGTGTCCGCGCTCCGTCGCCACTCCCCGTCGCCGTCGGCCGGAACCGTGCGACCGGCGCACCGCGTCATGTGGGGCGTGCAGGGTCATGGTTACGGCGGTACGCCCGCCCTCCGATACCGCTACCGCGTCGCCGGCTGCGTGTTGCTCGTCGCCCATCTGCTGGCGGTCGTCTGGCTCGCCCTGCGGCCGCTGACGGTGCCCTGGGTGTCCGCCTCGCACCTGGAGCCGCTGGCCACGATCCGTGCCGACCTCGCCCTCGGGCCGTGGGAGGCCGCACGGGCCATAGGGGCGGGGGTGCTGCCGCTGGCCCCGCTGGGCGTGCTGCTGCCCTGGGCCAGGGGCCGGGTGGCCGCGTCGTCGCTGGGCTCGCTGACCCGCACCGTCTTCACCGCCGCGATGGTCTCGCTGACGCTGCAGGTGGTGCAGAGCGGCGTCGTGGGCCAGGTGCTGGACGTGGACGCGCTCCTGCTGAACGTGACGGGGGTGGCGGCCGTGCACCTGGCCGTCGTCCCGGCGGTCAGGGCCCGTCTCCGTCGCAGGGGTGAGAGCCCCCGCCCGGAACCCATACGCCGGGAGGAGACCCCTCAGGGTGTCACCCCGACGATCCCCAGGGTCGGGATCGCCCCTTAGGCCGACGTTCCGGCCGGGCCCGCGGACATAACGTGGAGTCATCGGGAAGCCGACGGGAGAGACGGGAAAAACGTTCCCGCGCCGTATCGGTCCCCCGTCAGACGAGGAGTCGCCGCCATGTCCGCCAAGCTGGTCCGTCCCCGCAACCACAGGATGATCGCCGGGGTGTGCGCCGGTCTGGCCGAGCGCTTCGGAATGTCCCGCACGACGATGCGGGTGATCTTCCTGCTCTCGTGCCTGCTGCCCGGCCCGCAGTTCCTGCTCTACATCGCCCTGTGGATCCTGCTGCCCTCGGAGAACTCGCACCGGGGCCACGGCGGGGCGGCGCATTCCTGGTAAAGGATCGCGGCAGGGGCCCTGGTAAGGGATCCCGGTAAGGGTTCCTGCCAAAAGCCTTCTGTACGCAAAACGGCGGGCCGTCTCCCGGACATCACGTCCGGGAGACGGCCCGCCGTCGTACGGCTCGTACGGGCGGGCGGGACGGCCCGCGAGGATCAGCCGCCGATGCCCGACACCGGCAGGCTGCCGAGCGGCAGCCCGGACAGGGGCGCCAGCAGGCCGCCGTTGCCCTTGTTGTCGGCCGGGGCGGCCTTGGTCGCGCTCTTCGGCGCGAGCTCCTGCGTCGGGAGCTGCGGCGCCACGGCCTTGTCCACGGCCTGGGCCGGGGCCTGCAGCATGCCGCTCTGGATCGCGCGGTCCGCCGCGGAGACGACCGGCCCGCCCGCGGGGGCGACCTGGGCGACCTGCTGGATGGGCAGTCCCGCCGTCGTGGTGCGGGCGGTGGTCGTGAGCGATTCGACGGCACCGGCGCTGCCGGCCGCCTGCGCGCTCCCCGCCGCGGCGGCGGCGAAGGCGACTCCGAGGGCGGCGGCACCGAGAGTCCTGAAGGTTCCGAGCTTCATCTGAATTCTGTCCTCGCGACGGGGGATTCTTGAGCGGCACTGAAACCTAGCCACGACTTCCCGGCCGCCGCAATCAGTGACACGGCCGGGACCCGAAAGTCCCGGCCGTCGCACGGTATTCCCCGCAAATTCACCGTCCGTTGCGGCCGGTGAAGACTTCGCTGGTCAGAAAGGGCCCGCTCGGGCCTACTGGAAGAGCCACTCCGACTTGATCTCGGCGTAACCCGGCTTGATCACGTCGTTGATCATGGCCAGACGTTCGTCGAATGGGATGAATGCGGACTTCATCGCGTTGACGGTGAACCACTGCATGTCGTCCAGCGTGTAGCCGAAGGCCTTCACCAGGTGCTCGAATTCGCGGCTCATGCTGGTGCCGCTCATCAGGCGATTATCGGTGTTGATGGTCGCCCGGAAATGCAGTTTACGGAGCAGTCCGACCGGGTGCTCTTCGTACGAGGTGGCCGCACCGGTCTGCAGATTCGAGGTGGGGCACATCTCCAGCGGAATGCGCTTGTCCCGGACGTAGGAGGCGAGGCGGCCCAGCTCGGCCTTCCCGTCCTCACCGATCTCGATGTCGTCGATGATGCGGACGCCGTGCCCGAGCCGGTCCGCGCCGCACCACTGGAGCGCCTGCCAGATCGACGGCAGGCCGAACGCCTCGCCCGCGTGGATGGTGAAGTGGTTGTTCTCGCGCTTGAGGTACTCGAACGCGTCCAGGTGACGGGTGGGAGGGAAGCCCGCCTCGGCGCCCGCGATGTCGAAGCCGACGACGCCGGAGTCGCGGTAGCGGTTCGCGAGTTCGGCGATCTCCAGGGCGCGGGCGGCGTGCCGCATGGCGGTCAGCAGCGCGCCCACGCGGATGCGGTGGCCGTTGGCCTTCGCGCGGCGCTCGCCCTCGCGGAAGCCCTCGTTGACGGCCTCCACGACCTCTTCGAGGGTGAGGCCGGCCTCCAGGTGCTGCTCCGGCGCGTAGCGCACCTCGGCGTAGACGACGCCGTCCTCGGCCAGGTCCTCGGCGCACTCCGCGGCGACCCGGACGAGGGCGTCACGGGTCTGCATCACGGCGCAGGTGTGCGCGAAGGTCTCCAGGTAGCGCTCCAGCGAGCCGGAGTCGGCCGCCTCGCGGAACCAGACGCCAAGCTTGTCCGCGTCGGTCTCCGGCAGACCGGTGTAGCCCGTCTCGCGGGCCAGGTCCACGATCGTGCCCGGGCGCAGGCCGCCGTCCAGGTGGTCGTGCAGCAGGACCTTGGGGGCGCGGCGGATCTGTTCGGGGTTCGGTTGGGAGTTGGTCTCGGTCGTCATTTCGGCACTCTAGCCCCTACGCGCGTAGATATCGGCGAACGATACGGAACGGTGACCCGTCGGCGGGGTGGACACCACCGGTCCTTCTGTCATCGTTTCTGCCATGGCTCAGCAAGCGTTGCCTCAACGGGACCCGGAAGGAACGCACGGACGGCCGAACGCGCCGCGGGAGAGCGGGGATACGGCGCGGCTGGGAAAGCCGCTCGGCGCCGGACGCACGGTGCACGGGGTCGCCCTGCTGCTCCCCGGCGGCCGCCCCGAGGGCACCGGCAGGCCCTCCCCGCTGACGCTCGCGGCGCAGCGGCCCCTGGCCCGCCGGCTGACCCGGGCGTGCGCCGAGGAGGGTCTGGTCACGCACGTCGTCCACTACCGGCGGCGTGGATGGAACGGTTCGGCGGCCGACCCGGTGCGGGACGCCGGCTGGGCGGCGGACGAGGTGGTGCGGCGCTACGGCGACGTGCCCGTCTGCCTCGTCGGCACCGGCATGGGCGGCCGGGCCGCACTGCGGGCCGCGGGGCACCCGGCGGTGGCCGCGGTGCTGGCGGTCGCGCCGTGGCTGCCGGAGCCCGGGGAGCTGCCGGAGCCGGAGCCGGTGCGGCAGCTGTGCGGGCGGCGGGTGCTGATCGTCCACGGCACGAACGACGAGCTCACGGACCCCGACCTGTCCTTCCGGCTCGCCCAGCGGGCGAAGAAGGCCAACCGCGACGTGTGCCGCTTCGAGGTCCACTCGGACGGGCACGGGCTGCGGCAGCACCGGGCGGAAGTCCAGTCGCTCGTGGTCGACTTCGTCCGGGGCGCGCTCTTCGGCCACCACTTCGCCCGGCCGGTGGCGGACGCCCTGGCGGCTCCGCCGCCCCTCGGCCTGCGCATGCCGCTCGCCTCCGGGTTCGGGGCGAGCCTGGGGTACTGAGGGGCCTCAGCGGGGCAGCAGTTGGCCCCTGCGCGAGAGCAGGAAGCGTTTGAAGGCCGCCACCGGCGGTGTGTCGGGGTGGCCGTCCAGCCAGGCCACGCCGATCTCGCGGAAGGCGCGCGGCGCGGTGACCGTGAGCTCGGCGACGCCGGGCCGCGGGACGGCGGGCGGGGGCAGCAGGGCCACGCCCAGGCCCGCCGCGACGAGGCCGCGCAGTGTCTCGGCCTCCTCGCCCTCGAAGGCGATCTTCGGGGTGAACCCGGCCTCCGCGCACACCGCGTCGGTGATGCGCCGCAGCCCGTACCCGGGTTCGAGGGTGACGAAGAGCTCGGAGGCGGCCTCGGCGAGGCGGATGCGCTTGCGGGAGGCGAGGGGGTGGTCGTCGGGGACGACCAGGCGCAGCTTCTGCTCGTCCAGGCGGCGGGAGACCAGGTCCGGGGCGTCGGGCACGGGCGAGGTGAGGCACAGGTCGAGCTCGCCGTCGCGCAGGCGTTCCAGCATCGACTCGCCGTAGTTCTGCACGAGCTGGAACCGGACGCGCGGGTGGTCGGCGCGGAAGGCGCGGATGAGCTCGGGTACGGTCTCGGAGCCGAGGGTGTGCAGGAAGCCGAAGGCGACCTTGCCGGCGGCGGGGTCGGCGTCCGCCCGTACGGACTCCGCGGCGCGGTCGACCTCGGACAGGGCGCGCTCGACGGTGGCCAGGAAGGTGCGGCCGGCCGCGGTCAGGGAGACCGTGCGCCCGTGGCGGGCGAACAGGGCGACGCCCAGGTCATCTTCGAGGCGGGCGACCGAGCGGCTGAGCGTGGACTGCGGCATGCCGAGCTGCTGCGCGGCGCGCGTGACGTGCTCGTGGCGGGCGACGGCCACGAACTGAGCGAGCCGCGGAGTGAGCGTGACCGCCCAGGAATCGGCCTCGACATCGACTGTTACGGGGATGTCTTTTTCGTTGCCGCCCGGTGACAAGGACCGCCGCGACCTGTACTCATGCAACACAGGATCGATTATCGCCATTCTGTGCATTGGACGCATCAGCCCAGGGTGCCTACGGTTTTTCCATGCCTCCTGCCGATACCGGGGCATCCAGCGTCATCGTGCGCTCGGGTGCCTCTGCTCTGTCGTCCCTTCACTCCTCTCACTCCGATGACACCCGGCTGGATCCGGGCGGCCCCGGCTACCGCCGGATGAGCTTCGCCCTCTTCGCCGCGGGCGTCGCCACGTTCGCCCTCCTCTACTCCACGCAGGCGCTGCTGCCGGCCGTCTCCGCCGGCCTCGGGGTGACGGCCGATCAGGCCAGCTGGACGGTCTCCGCCGCGACGGGCGGCCTCGCCCTCGCGGTCGTCCCGCTCAGCGCGCTCTCCGAGCGCTTCGGCCGCCGCACGATGATGACCGCCTCGCTGTGCGTCGCCGCGTGCCTGGCCCTGCTGGTGCCGCTCGCGCCGAGCCTGGGCTGGCTGGTGGCGCTGCGTGCGGTGCAGGGCGCGGCGCTGGCCGGGGTGCCGGCGTCGGCGATGGCCTACCTCGCGGAGGAGGTCCGGCCGAAGGCGCTGATCGGCGCGATCGGACTGTTCGTGGCGGGCAACAGCATCGGCGGCATGACGGGCCGCATCCTCGCGGGCTGGGTGGCCCAGGCGTGGGGCTGGCGGGCCGGCCTGGCCGCGGTGGGCGCCCTCGCGGTGGTCTGCGCGCTGGTCTTCCGGGCGATGATCCCGCGGGCGCGCCACTTCCGGCCGGCGCCGCTGTCGCCGCGCAGCCTGGCCCGGACGGTGGGCGGTCACCTCTCCGACCCGCTGCTGCGCCGCCTGTACGTGATCGGCGCGCTCTTCATGACGGTCTTCGGCGCGGTCTACACGGTGATCGGCTACCGCCTGGCGGAGGCGCCGTTCTCCCTCCCCCCGGGCATCGTGGGCTCGGTCTTCGTGGTCTTCCTGGTCGGCACGGCGTCCTCGGCCGCGGCCGGGAAGCTGGTCGGCCGGCTGGGCCGCCGCGGGGCGCTCTACCTGGCGGTGAGCACGACGACGCTGGGCCTGCTGCTGTCGCTGACGTCGTCTCTGCTCGCGGTCCTGGCGGGTCTGGTCCTCATCACGGCGGGCTTCTTCGCGGGCCACGCGGTGGCGTCGTCCTCGGTCAGCCGCGCCGCGAAGACGGGCCGCGCCCAGGCGTCGGCGCTCTACCAGACGGCCTACTACCTGGGCTCGTCGGTCGGCGGCACGCTCGGCGCGATGGCCTTCGGCGCGGCGGGCTGGGACGGCACGGTGGTCCTGGGCCTGCTGGCGATGGTGGGCGCGGCGTCGATCACGCTGTACGCGACGCGGCAGGCGCTCGTGGAGCGGCGCCGGGGCGTGACGGCCCGCGCGTGACCGACTCGGGCCTCGAACCCGAAGGGGCCGTCCTCCATCACCTTTCCTGGTGGGGGACGGCCTTTCGCTGCGCTCAGCCGAAGGGGAACTCCTTCGTGTCGAGCGTCAGGTCGAACGGCTCCGGCAGGTGGATCTCCTCGCCGTACTTCACAGACCGCTGCACCTGATAGACGTCTCCCTTCGGCTGTTCGAAGAGCGTGACGGTCGGCCCTGACGATGCATAGCCGTCGATGAGCAGGTACAGCGGAACACCGGCCTGTGCGTACCTCGCCGTCTTATTGATCCGGTCATGGTTCGCGTTGGATAGCGACGTGATCTCCACGATCAGTTCCGCCGCCGGCAGCGGAGCCGCCTCCCCGCCTTCGAGACCGGTGAGAACAGCGTCCGGCATGACCACCAGGTCCGGAATGTAGATAGACCAGTGGGAGGGGTGGGCCACTCCCAAGGTCTGATAGACCTCCCAGTCCTCCGGCAGGACCGTGTACAGGCGGCGCTGGACCTTCGCGGCAATGCGGTTGTGCCTGGCGGCAGGCGGTGGTGTCACAGTGATGATCCCATCGATGATCTCCACCTTGCTGCCTTCGGGCCAGTCCGACTCCTCCCAGAATCGGACGAGCTCGTCCCAGTGCCGCCCCGGGGCAGGGTCGGCCGGGAGTGCACTCATGGCGGTCTCCTTTTGTCGGAACATCACCGACTCCAGCATGCCGAACGGGGCCTCCAGAGGTCCACCGATGCCGTTCACCCATACGGGTCGCCGACGGCCTCGGCCCTGCCCAGGCGTAGGGGGCGACCGCCGATTACCGCCGAGGCCCCGCCGTCGCGCAGGATGGACCGTATGACCGAGATCCACACCCCCCGTCTCCTCCTGCGCCGCTGGCACGAAGACGACGTCCCCTTCCTGGCGGACATCAACGCGGACCCCCGGGTCATGCGGTGGGTCGGCGACGGCTCGGTGATCGGCGCCGGCACCACCGCCGAGGACGTCGAGCGGTGGGAGGAGGAGTGGGACGACGAGGGCTTCGGGGTCTTCGCCGTCGAGCTGCTGGGCTCGGGCGAGCTCATCGGCTTCACGGGCCTGTCCTGGACGGAGTTCTCCCCGGAGGAGCTGCCCGACGTGGCGATCGGCTGGCGGCTCGGCGCCCAGTTCTGGGGGCAGGGGTACGCGTCCGAGGCCGCCCACGCCACGCTGGAGTTCGCGCTCCAGGACCGGGGCCTCGACCGGGTCGTCGCCGTCATCCGGACCGGCGACGAGGCGTCCGAGAACGTCGCCCGCAAGCTCGGCATGGCGCCGGAGCGCGAGACCACCCACCCCGTGCACGGCTTTCCGCTGACGGTGCACGCCATCGACCTCACCGAGTACCAAGCCTGAGCCGGGCAGGCCCCGGAAACGCGAAACGGGCCCGGCGGAAGACTCCGCCGGGCCCGTCCCTTCGCCAGGAAATCAGGCGATGCGGTCCAGCACGATCGGGTTCGCCGTGAAGTCCGTGCCCGCCGGGGCGATCTCCACGCCGCCGTCGAGCGCGGCCAGCGCGTAGTCGAACTTCTCCGGGGTGTCCGTGTGGAGGGTCATCAGAGGCTGGCCCTCGGTGACCTTCTCGCCCGGCTTGGCGTGCATCTCGATGCCCGCGCCGAACTGGACCGGGTCCTCCTTGCGGGCGCGGCCCGCGCCCAGGCGCCAGGCGGAGACGCCGACGGCGTAGGCGTCCAGCTTGGTGAGGACGCCGGAGGCGGTCGCCTTCACGACGTGCTGCTCGCGGGCCACCGGGAGCGCCGCGTCCGGGTCGCCGCCCTGGGCCTGGATCATGCGGCGCCAGTGGTCCATGGCGGTGCCGTCGCGCAGGGCCTTGGCCGGGTCGGCGTCCTTGATGCCGGCCGCGTCGAGCATCTCGCGGGCCAGGGCGATGGTCAGCTCGACGACGTCGGCCGGGCCGCCGCCGGCGAGGACCTCGACGGACTCGCGGACCTCGAGGGCGTTGCCCGCGGTGAGGCCGAGCGGGGTGGACATGTCGGTGAGCAGGGCGACGGTCTTGACGCCGTGGTCGGTGCCGAGGCCGACCATCGTGGAGGCCAGCTCGCGGGCGTCCTCGATGTTCTTCATGAAGGCGCCGGAGCCGACCTTCACGTCCAGGACGAGCGAGCCCGTACCCTCGGCGATCTTCTTGGACATGATGGAGGACGCGATCAGCGGGATCGCCTCGACCGTGCCGGTGACGTCGCGCAGGGCGTAGAGCTTCTTGTCGGCCGGGGCCAGGCCGTCGCCGGCGGCGCAGATGACGGAGCCGACGTTGCGCAGGACGTCCATCATCTCGTCGTTCGAGAGGAGGGCGCGCCAGCCGGGGATGGACTCCAGCTTGTCGAGCGTGCCGCCGGTGTGGCCGAGGCCGCGCCCGGACAGCTGCGGGACGGCCGCGCCGCAGGCCGCGACGAGGGGGGCCAGCGGCAGGGTGATCTTGTCGCCGACGCCGCCCGTGGAGTGCTTGTCCGAGGTCGGCATGGGGAGCGACGAGAAGTCCATGCGCTCGCCGGACTTGATCATCGCGGCGGTCCAGCGGGCGATCTCGGCCCGGTCCATGCCGTTGAGCAGGATGGCCATCGCGAGCGCGGACATCTGCTCGTCGGCGACCTCGCCGCGCGTGTACGCGTCGATGACCCAGTCGATCTGCTCGTCGGTCAGACGAGCGCGGTCGCGCTTGGCGCGGATCACGGAAATGGCGTCCATCAGCACATTTTCCTTAAGTTCGTAGTCCTCAGGTCTTTCCGGGGCCGGAAAGTGACCCGGAGGGGTTGCATCAGCAACCCCTCCGGCGCTTAGGGACATCTTTAACGATTCAGGTCAGCGGGCCCAAACGCATCCGGCAGGAGCTCCGCCAGCGGGCGGATGCCGGTGGTGGTGTCCACGGCCAGCTCGGGGCCGCCGTGCTCCCACAGGAGCTGGCGGCAGCGCCCGCAGGGCATGAGGACGTTGCCGTGCCGGTCGCAGCAGGTGAAGGCCACGAGCCGGCCGCCGCCCGTGGCGACCAGCTCGGAGACCATCCCGCACTCGGCGCACAGGGCGACGCCGTAGGCCGCGTTCTCCACGTTGCAGCCGGTCACGGTGCGGCCGTCGTCCACGAGGGCGGCCGCGCCGACGGGAAAGCCGGAGTACGGGGCGTAGGCCCGGGACATCGCGTCCCGGGCCTGCCCGCGCAGCTCCTCCCAGTTGGGGGAAGAGGTCACTTGCCTTGGCCCTTCCGGTAGGGCTTGCCGTTCGCCTTGGGCATCCGCAGGCGTTGCGAGGACACCGCCAGGACGAGCAGCGTGGCCACGTACGGGGTCGCGACGACGAGCTCCAGCGGCACGGTGTCGGTCGTGGCGTACCAGACGACCAGCAGGACGCCGATCACGCCGGCGATGACCGCGGCACGCATCTTGCCGACCTTCAGGCGCCAGGCGGCGACGCCGATCAGGATGACGGCCAGGAGCAGCAGCAGCGCGTGGACGGTCGGGCCGCCGGCGCGCAGCTGGAGGCTGTCCATGAAGCCGAACAGGCCGGCGCTCATGGCCACGCCGCCCGGCCGCCAGTTGCCGGAGATCATGGTCGCGAGACCGATGTAGCCGCGGCCGGCGGTCTGGCCGTCGGAGTACATGTGCGTGCCGATGGCGAGGAACGCGCCGCCGAGGCCCGCGAGGGCGCCGGAGACGACCACGGCCGCGTACTTGTACGTGTAGACGTTGACGCCGAGGGACTCGGCGGCCACCGGGCTCTCACCGCACGAGCGCAGGCGCAGGCCGAAGGCGGAGCGCCACAGCACGTAGAAGGTGAGGACGAAGAGCAGTCCGGCGACGATCGTCAGCCACGAGACGCCGGTGGTGAGGCCGCGGACCATGCCGGCGACGTCGGAGACGAAGAACCAGTGGTGCTTCTCGATGTCGCCGAGCCAGTCGGACAGGCCGGGGATGGAGAAGTCCGGCATGTTCTCCATGACGGGCGACTGCTTGTCGTTGCCGCCCGCCTCCTGGGCCGCGCTGCCCTCCGCGCCGAACCACAGCTTGGCGAGGTACTGCGTGACGCCGAGGGCCAGGATGTTCATGGCCACACCGGAGATGATCTGGTCGACGCCGAAGGTGACGGTGGCGACGGCGTGCACGAGGCCGCCGAGCGCACCGCCGACGATGCCGGCGAGCGCCGCGGCCCAGGGGCCGTGCTGCCAGCCGATCCAGCCGGCGCAGAAGGTGCCGAGCATCATCATGCCTTCGAGGCCGATGTTGACGACGCCCGCGCGCTCGGCCCACAGCCCGCCGAGGCCGGCGAGGCCGATCGGCACGGCGGCGGCCAGCGCGGAGCTGTACTGGCCCGAGGAGGTCAGGTCGTTGGCGTCCGTGATCATCCGCAGGGCGGAGAGCAGGAGCAGGGCGCCCGCGATCATCAGGAGGACGACGGGGTAGGAGAGCTTGCGCCGCTCCTTGCCGTCCTTGTTCTTGCTGCTCAGTCGCCCGGCGAGGGCGGCGGTGAAGGTGGTGCTCACGCGGAAACCTCCGCCTTGTCGCTCTTACGGGCCTGGGCGGCGAGCTCCTCGCCGACCTTGCGCTGCTGCATCTTGAGGCCGTACCGGCGCACGAGCTCATAGGCGATGACGACGCACAGGACGATGACGCCCTGCATCACACCGACGATCTCCTGGGCGTAGCCCTCGAACTCCAGCTGGGTGCTGGTGCGGTCCAGGAAGCCCCACAGGAGGGCGCCGGCCACCATGCCGATGGGGTGGTTGCGGCCCAGGAGGGCGATGGCGATACCGGTGAAGCCGATGCCGGTGGGGAAGTCGGTGCCGTAGTTGTACGAAACGCCGAGCAGGGTCGGCATGCCGACGAGGCCGGCCATGGCGCCCGAGAGCAGCATGGCGGTGATCACCATGCGCTTGACGCTGACGCCGGAGGCGTGGGCGGCGGACTCGGACTGGCCCACGGTGCGCAGGTCGAAGCCGAAGCGGGTGCGGCCGAGCACGAACCAGTAGGCGAGGCCGGCCAGCGCCGCGACGACCACGAAGCCGTAGATCGGCTTGGGCTGGGTCGGGATCTCGAAGAAGTGCGCCGCGTCGGGCAGGTAGGGCGTGTGGACCAGGTTGCCCTCCTTCTCCGCGAGACGGCCGTCCTTCAGGAAGTAGGCGATGACCGAGGCGCCGATGGCGTTCAGCATGATCGTGCTGATCACCTCGCTGACGCCGCGGGTGGTCTTCAGCAGACCGGCGATGCCCGCCCAGAGGGCGCCCACCAGCATCGCGACGATGATGATGACCGGGATCTGGATGATGCCGGGCAGCGTGAGCGCGCCACCGACGACGGCGGCGAAGAAGGCCGCGATGCGGTACTGGCCGTCGACGCCGATGTTGAAGAGGTTCATCCGGAAGCCGATGGCGACGGCCAGCGCGGACAGGTAGTACGGGGTGGCCTTGTTGATGATCCAGACCTGGCTGTCGCTCTTCGAGCCGTAGTCGACCATCACCTCGAAGGCGTGGAACGGGTCCTTGCCGGTGGCGGCGATGATGATCGACGTGAGCACCAGGGCGGCCACGACGGCCAGGACCGGGGCGGCGATGCCCAGAATTACCTTGTTCTTGTCGAACTTCTTCACTTCTCGTCACCCTCCCCCGCGGCCTCGTCGGTAGCGTTCTTCTCGTCGCCGGCGACGTCGGCGACGCCCTCGGCGGTGGTCTTCTCTCCGCCGGTGGCGGTCTCCTCGCCGTCCTCGGTGTGCTCGAGGTGGCCGGTTGCGGCGCCGGTCATGGCCGAGCCCAACTCCTCCGGGGTGATCGTGGCGGGGTCGGCGTCGGCGACCAGGCGGCCGCGGAACATCACCCGCAGGGTGTCGGAGAGCCCGATCAGCTCGTCCAGGTCGGCGGAGATCAGCAGCACCGCCAGGCCCTCGTGGCGCGCCTCGCGGATCTGGTCCCAGATCTGCGCCTGCGCGCCGACGTCCACGCCCCGGGTGGGGTGCGCGGCGATGAGCAGCTTGGGCGCGTGGCTCATCTCGCGGCCGACGATCAGCTTCTGCTGGTTGCCGCCGGACAGGGAGGCCGCGGTGACCTCGATGCCGGGCGTGCGCACGTCGTACTCGCGCACGATGCGCTCGGTGTCGGTGCGGGCGGCCTTGTTGTCGAGGACGCCGCGCTTGCTGTTGGGCTTCTCGGTGACGTGACCGAGGATGCGGTTCTCCCACAGCGGGGCTTCCAGCAGCAGGCCGTGGCGGTGGCGGTCCTCGGGGATGTAGCCGATGCCGTCCTCGCGCCGCTTGCGCGTCGGCACGTGGCTGATGTCGGCGCCGTCGAGGGTGACGACGCCCCCGTCCGGCTCCCGCATGCCCATGATGGCCTCGACGAGCTCGGCCTGGCCGTTGCCCTCCACGCCGGCGATGCCCAGGACCTCGCCCTTGTGGATGGTCAGGGAGATGCCGTCGAGGACCGCGCGGACCACGCCGTCGGGGTCGGTCGCCGACAGGTGCAGCCCGTCCACCTTCAGCATCTCGACGTCGGTGACCGTCGACTCGCGGGTCTCCGGCGAGGGCAGCTCGCTGCCGACCATCAGCTCGGCGAGCTGCTTGGGGGTGGTCTCGCTGGGGACCGCGGTGCCGACGGTGGTGCCGCGGCGGATGACGGTGATGTCGTCCGCGACGGAGAGCACCTCGCCGAGCTTGTGCGAGATGAAGATGACCGTGAGGCCCTCGGACTTGAGCTCGCGCAGGTTGTCGAAGAGCGCGTCGACCTCCTGCGGGACCAGCACCGCGGTCGGCTCGTCGAGGATCAGCGTGCGGGCGCCGCGGTAGAGGACCTTGAGGATCTCCACGCGCTGGCGGTCGGCGACGCCGAGGTCCTCCACGAGGACGTCGGGGCGCACGCCCAGGCCGTACGCGTCGGAGATCTCCTTGATCTTCGCGCGGGCCTTGCCGCCGATGCCGTGCAGCTTCTCGGCGCCCAGGACGACGTTCTCCAGGACGGTGAGGTTGTCGGCGAGCATGAAGTGCTGGTGCACCATGCCGATGCCGCGCGCGATGGCGTCGCTCGGGCTGTGCAGGGTGACCTGCTCGCCGTCGAGCGTGATGGTGCCCTCGTCCGGCTTCTGCATGCCGTAGAGGATCTTCATCAGGGTCGACTTGCCGGCGCCGTTCTCACCGCAGAGGGCGTGGACGGTGCCGCGGCGGACCGTGAGGCGGATGTCGTGGTTGGCCACGACACCGGGAAACCGCTTGGTGATGCCCTCGAGCTCTACTGCGGGGGCCTGCGTACCTGCGGCTTCGGTACTGGTGGACGCTTTGATGGCGCACTCTCCTCGGGGAAGGGAGCGGGAGGAAGAAGAGGAACCGCCCGGGCGGGGACCGGGTGAAGCTCCTTGGGGCGGGGGCGACGCTACACGCGTCAACGGGATGCTACGCGCGTAGCGTTGGCCGCAGCGCCCCCAGCCGGGGGCCGGGGGCGTGTGTACGGGCCCGGTGGAGAGGTCCTCTCTCCGCCGGGCCCGAGGCCTTGCGGTCCGGCCGGTCGCGGGGACCGGCCGGGCCGGTGCCGGTCAGGGACCGGCACCGCGTCACGGGGTGGTCTTGACCTTGACCTTGCCGTCGACGATGTCCTTCTTCGCTTCCTCGATCTTGGCCTTGATGTCGTCGATGAAGCCGCCCGAGGTGGCCAGCGAGACGCCGCCGTCCTTGACCAGGTACGGGTGCGGGCCGGTCAGCGGCTTGCCGTCCTTGACGCTCTTGATCATGTCGAAGACCGCGACGTCCACGTTCTTCACGACCGAGGTGAGGATGTGGTCCTTGTACTTGGCCAGACCCGGCTGCTGGTACTGGTCGGAGTCGACACCGATGGCCCAGGCGTCCTTCTTGCCGGCGACGGCCTCGATGGAGCCGTTGCCGGAGAGACCGGCCGCCGTGTAGATCACGTCGATGTCGCGGTCGAGCATGCCCTTGGCCTTGTCCTTGGCGGCCGCCGGGTCGTTGAAGCCCTTGTCGCTGCTGCCGAGGTACTCGGAGGTGACCTCGATCTTCGGGTTCGCGGCCTTCGCGCCCTGCTCGAAGCCGGCCTGGAACTTCTTGATCAGCTCGTTGTCCACGCCGCCGATGAAGCCGACCTTGTTGGTCTTGGACTTCAGGGCCGCGGCAACGCCCGCGAGGTAGGAACCCTCGTGCTCACCGAAGGTGATGCTGTCGACGTTCGGGCTGTCGACGACCGAGTCGACAATCGCGAAGTTGGTCTTCGGGAACTCCTTGGAGACCTTCTCGATCGACTTCGCGTAGTTGAAGCCCACGCCGATGACCGGGTTGTAACCCGCGTCGGCGAGGGAGCTGAGGCGCTGCTCGCGCTCGGCCTCGGTCTCGCCGTTCTTGGCGGTCATCATCTTGCCCTTGATGCCCAGTTCCTTCTCGGCCTTGTCCAGGCCACGAGCGGCGGACTCGTTGAAGGAGTGGTCGTCACGACCACCGACGTCGAAGGCGAGACCGACACCCTTGCTGCTGCCGCCACCGGATTCGGTGGAGGACTCACCACAAGCGGTGAGGGTGAACGCGAGAGCTGCGGTGGTGATACCCGCGGCAGTGATTGTGGATACCCGGCGCACGAGGGGCCCCTTCACTCGAAGCGCCTCCATTGGCGCTGGACGCCGGAATCGTAACGCGCGTAGATGGACTGAAAAGGGGTACATCAAAGCCGTTATCGGATCGTCGCGAAGCACTATTGACCCGATTGCGTCGGGGATACATCCATCCAGCCCAGTCAGGGCTGGGATCGGCCGTCCGCACCCCCGATGGGTTTTACGTACAACGTGATCTGACCCCGAACCACCCAGGTTTTACGTACAACGTGACCTGGAACTCTCGATCCGGACCCGAGTCCGGCATCAACACGCCCAATGTGCACGCCTATGTGCAATCAATACGCACCCAAAAGCCGGTGCTTACTACAGCTAAACCGGCTGCCCATCCAGCAATGCGGCGGCCGTGAAGAGTTCCACGCCGGCGGTGATGGAACCCTCATCCACGTCGAAATCCCCGCAATGCAGGTCACGTCGGGTCGTGTCGCCCACCGGGCGGACGCCCAGGCGGGCCATGGCGCCGGGCACGTGCTCCAGGTACCAGGAGAAGTCCTCGCCGCCGAGGCTCTGCTCGGTGTCCTCGACGGAGGCGGCCCCGCGGCGGGCGGCCATGGCGCGCCGCAGCAGGCCCACGACCTCGGCGTCGTTGACGACCGGGGGCACCCCGCGGACGTAATTGATCTCCGACTTGGCCCGGTGGAGCGTCGCGACCTCGTCGATCGCCGCGTGCACCAGGTCGGGGGCGTCCCGCCAGGCGTGCAGGTCCAGGCAGCGGACGGTGCCGGAGAGCTCGGCGTGCTGCGGGATGACATTGGGAGCGTGACCCGTCTCCATCCGGCCCCAGGTGAGGGAGAGGCCCGAGCGGGCGTCCACCCGGCGGGCCAGCACCGCGGGCACGTCGATCGCGATGCGGGCGGCGGCGGTGACCAGGTCGGTGGTGAAGTGCGGGCGGGCGGTGTGGCCGCCGGGGCCGCCCAGCGTGACCTCCAGCCGGTCGCACGCGGAGGTGATGGGGCCGACCCGCAGGCCGATGCGGCCGACCTCGACCTTGGGGTCGCAGTGCACCGCGATGATCTTGCCGACGCCGTCCAGGGCCCCGCACTCGATGGCGTCGAGGGCGCCGCCGGGCAGCACCTCCTCGGCGGGCTGGAAGATCAGCCGGACGGGCTGGGGCAGCAGGCCCTGCTCGGCGAGGTCGGCGAGGACCAGGCCGGCGCCGAGGACCGCGGTGGTGTGCACGTCGTGGCCGCAGGCGTGCGCCATCCTGGGGACCGTCGAGCGGTACGGGACCGTCTTGGTGTCCGGGATGGGCAGCGCGTCGAGATCGGCGCGGAGCGCCAGCATGGGCCGGGCGGGCACGCCCGGCTCCCGCCCGACGTCGCAGAACAGCCCCGTGCCCGTGGACAGCGTCCGCGGGGAGAGGCCCGCCCGCTGCAGTCTCGCCTTGACGGCCGCGGTGGTCCGGAACTCGCGGTTGCCCAGCTCGGGGTGCATGTGCAAATCCCGCCGGAACGCGATGAGTTCGTCGCGCAGCCCCGGGGGGAGCGCACCGGCGAGCACCCCCTCGCCCGTCCCCTGAGAAGTGGCAGTCCCGGCGTCGCAAGGCATCAGATGGTTCACGCAGGGAAGAGTAGAGCCCCCACCCGGGCAACTGCCCCCCGATCAAGAAAAGTTCAGCCGCATGGATGGCTCACCTGAGGGGTATGACCAGTCTTTACGGCTCAGGGAGCGGTCAGCGGGCTGGCCGGAAGTCGCCGCACATCCCGGGCCGTGTCCGTCACCTCGGCCAGGAATCCCTCCGCCCGAGGAGAGGCGTGCTCGGTGAGCCAAACGGGGTCGATGTCGCAGACCGCGACCGTGATCCCGGTGCCGGCGAGGGCCAGCGGCAGCGTGTGCACGACGGTCGAGGGGAAGCTCAGGACCGTGCGGCCGACCGGGCCGCGGCGGGCGACGATCTCCAGTGGGAGCTCCGGGCGCACGACTTCCAGCCCCACCGCGTCCGCTATCCGGCGCAGCTTCTCCGCGCTCTCGCGGCGGTGGGCGAAGTAGCGGGTGGCGCCGTGGGCGCGGGCGAGGGAGGCCACGGCCCCGAGGTAGCGTTCCGGGTCCACGACCCCGGTCTCCACCAGGGAAGTGCCCACGAGGTCCGTGCCGCCGGTGAGCCGGGGCGGGCCGAAGGCGGCGCGCGTCCAGGCGAAGTCGTTGGCCCGGACGTCTACGCCGGGTGGCGGTTCGACCGGCATCGAGGTGAACACCTCTACGCTCCGGCGATCGTTGGGCGTCAGCATCCGGCGCGCTGAAGCAGAGACCGGCGCGAAGATGAGATCGCGCGCCCCTTTACTGCCGCGGCGGTGCCACCGTACAAGGCTTTCGCCCCGGCCGAGTTGGGCGACGAACTCCATGGTGGCCGTGCCGTCGTCCACCACCACCAGCTCCCGGGCGCGGGTGATCGTCAG
The DNA here is from genome assembly GCF_024519335.1 of Streptomyces telluris. Taxonomy (NCBI): domain Bacteria; kingdom Bacillati; phylum Actinomycetota; class Actinomycetes; order Kitasatosporales; family Streptomycetaceae; genus Streptomyces; species Streptomyces telluris. The sequence continues at coordinate 406,048 of NZ_JANIID010000003.1, read as the reverse complement.
CAGCAGCTGCACGTAGCGCGAGAACGGGTCGCCGATCACGATCCGCTGCGCCCGGCGCAGCGGGCCCGCGAGGCCGCCGACCGTGGCCACCGGCGCCGTCGGCCCGCCCCGCGCCTCCTCCCAGCGCACCTCGTGCCCCTGGTCGCGGGCCAGCTCGGCCATCCGGCGCAGCTGGCCGCGCGACATCGGGTCGTGGGGCGCGAGGACGACGACCAGGAGCCCGCTGGGTTCGGGCCGGACGGGCGACGCCCCCGGCCCGGTGCCGGCGTCCTGGTCGCGCGGCCCGGGCTGCCGGGGGACGCCGCCCGCCAAGGGCAGGCCGGGCGGTCCGGGGTGCCGGGCCGCGGAGGCCGGCCGGGCCCGCTGCCCGTCCGCCCCCGTCGCGTACGCCCATTCGAGGACGTTGAGGAGCTGGACGGGGCTCTCGACGAAGGCGAGGGTGCGGGCGGGGCCGGGGGCCGCATCGCGGGCCGGGGCAGGGGCACGGACCGGCTCGGGGGCCGGTTCCGGCGGGGGGCCGCCCTCGGGGGCGGGGCTCGGGGTCACCTGGGGCCCGTCAGACCGCGGCCGGCTCGCGGTCGCCGCCCTCGGCGACGACGCCCGCGACCCGGCGCAGCTTGCGCATCGGGCCGAGCTCGCTGTCGTAGACGCGCTTCACGCCGTCGCCGAGGGACTCCTCGACGACGCGGATGTCGCGCACGAGCCGCGCCAGGCCGCCGGGCTCGACGGAGGCGGCCTGGTCCGAGCCCCACATGGCGCGGTCGAGGGTGATGTGGCGCTCGACGAAGGCGGCGCCGAGGGCGACGGCGGCGAGGGTGGTCTGCAGGCCCGTCTCGTGGCCGGAGTAGCCGATCGGCACGTTGGGGTACTCGGCGCGGAGGGTGTGGATCACCCGGAGGTTGAGCTCGGCGGCCTTGGCGGGGTACGTGGAGGTGGCGTGGCAGAGCAGGATGTTCTCGCTGCCGAGCACCTCGACGGCGTGCCGGATCTGCTTCGGGGTGGACATGCCCGTGGAGAGGATCACCGTGCGGCCGGTGGCGCGCAGGGCGCGCAGGAGCTCGTCGTCGGTGAGGGAGGCGGAGGCCACCTTGTGGGCGGGGACGTCGAACTTCTCCAGGAAGGCGACGGCCTCGGTGTCCCAGGGCGAGGCGAACCAGTCGATGCCGCGCTCGCGGCAGTGGGCGTCGATGGCGCGGTACTCGTCCTCGCCGAACTCCACCCGGTGGCGGTAGTCGATGTAGCGCATCCGGCCCCAGGGCGTGTCGCGCTCGATGTCCCACTGGTCGCGCGGCGTGCAGATCTCGGGGGTGCGCTTCTGGAACTTGACGGCGTCGCAGCCCGCGTCGGCGGCGGCGTCGATGAGGGCGAAGGCGTTGGCCAGGTCGCCGTTGTGGTTGATGCCGATCTCGCCGGTGACGTAGACGGGGTGGCCGGGGCCCGCCGTTTTGGCGCCGAGGGTCCGGACGGGGGCGTACGGGGCGGTGAGCACGGAGTTCATGCGGGGCGGTTCCTTCGCGGTACGGGGACGGGGGGTCGTAAGGGGGCCGGGCCCGGGCGGAGAGGGCTCAGGGCATGGCCAGGCCGGGGCCCAGCAGCCAGGTGGCGATCTCGCGCAGGGCGCCGTCACCGCCGCGCGCGGCGGTGACGGCCCGGGCCGCGCCGCGCACGGTGTCGTGGGCGTCCGCGACCGCGACCGGCCAGCCGACGAGCCCGAGGCAGGAGAGGTCGTTGACGTCGTTGCCGACGTAGAGCACGCGGTCGGGGGCGATGCCCTGCTCCTCGCACCACTGCTTGAGCGCGCGGTCCTTGCGGTCGACGCCGTGCAGGACGGGCACGCGCAGCTTGCGGCCGCGGGCGGCGACGACGGCGTTGGCCTCGGTGGAGAGGATCAGCAGGCCGAGTCCGGCGCGGCGCAGGGCGGCGATGCCGAGGCCGTCGCCGCGGTGGACGGCGACGAGTTCGCGGCCGTCGGCGTCGATGAGGACGCGGTCGTCGGTCTGGGTCCCGTCGAAGTCCATGACGACGGCGTCGACGTCGGCGCGCGTGGGGCGGGCGGCGGGGTCGGGGCCGTCGAGGAGGGGCGCGAGGGCGCGGGCGCGGGCGAGGTCGTGCGGGTCGTCGACCTCCAGGACGCGGGCGGTCTCGGAGCGGACGAGCTCGGTGCGGCCGAAGAACCGGTGCCGGGCGGCCCGGAAGCCGTCGGCGCGCATGGCGTAGGCGGCGCCGGTCTCCAGGAGGTCCTGGGGGCGGTCCTGGCGGCGGGGGCGGTGGGCCTTGTCGTGGTTGACGCCGAGGGCGCCGGAGGGGGGCGGGGTTGCGGCGCGGGCGGCCGGGGTGCCGGCGTCCTCACCGCGGTCCTCACCGCGGCCCTCACCGCGGTCCTCGCCGCCGTTCTCACCGCGGTCCTCACCGCCGTCCTCGCGCCACACGAAGCCGTGGAACGGCGCCACCGTCAGGGCGCTGTCCGCGCCCCCTTCGAGGACCGCCGCGGCCACGCCGTCGACGTCCCCGCTGGTCAGGAACGGGCTCGTGCACTGCACGAGCAGGACCGTGCCCACTCCGGTGCCGTGCAGCGCCTCGTACGCGTCCATCGCGTGCAGCACGGCCGCCTCGCTGGTCGCGGTGTCCCCGGAGAGGTCGGCGGGGCGCTGGACGACGACGGCTCCGGCGCCGCGCGCGGTGGCCGCGATGCCGGGATCGTCGGTGGAGACGACGACGTCGGTGACGAGGCGGGCGGCGCGGCACGCGCGGACGGCGCGGGCCACGAGGGGCACACCGCCGATCGCGGCGAGGTTCTTGGCGGGCACGCCCTTCGACCCGCCGCGGGCGGGGATGACGGCCAGGACGGCCGGGACGGCGGAGTCGGCCGGGACGGCGGAGTCGGCCGGGACGGCGGAGTCGGCCGGGACGGCGGAGTCGGCCGGGACGGCGGAGTCGGCCGGGACGGCGGAGTCGGCCGGGACGGCGGAGTCGGCCGGGACGGCGGCTGAGGCAGCCGTGTCGGCCCGGTCGGCCGGGGCGGCTTGCATGACGGGCTCCTTGCGTGTCCGGGGTTCGGGGTGTCCGGAGCGGCGGCGGGGCACTGCCGCTCCGGCGGTCACAGCTCGCCCGCCCGGCGGATCAGCGGAGCCACCCGCTGGACGCCGTGGCGGTAGGCGCCGCGGGCCGCGTCGCGCAGGGCGGCGCGGCCCGCGCGGCGCAGGGCGCTCTCCTCGCGGGGTGTTCCCGCCCGGCCGGGAAGGGGACGGCCTCGGTGGTCGAGGCCGTGGCGGGCGAGGACGGCGGGGAGGTACCCGGGTGCGGTGGCTGCGGTGTAGTAGGGGTCGAGGGGCGGGAGGGCCGGCCGAGCTGCGAGGTCCTCGACGCGCTGCCGGGCGGCGGCGAAGGCGGCCTCCCCGGAGCCGTCGGAGGGCACGCCCTGGCGGGCGGCCCACTCCGGGTCGGCCTCGGGCAGGTGGCCCGCGTCGAGCCGGTCCCAGGAGGCGAGGCAGCCCGAGCCGAGGAAGTGGTGGTTGCCGAGGGCCTCGCGGATGCCGAGGTCGGTGAGGACCGCGGTGGGGATCCCCCGGTGGAGGGACTCCAGGGCCGCGGTGGAACTCACGGTGACCAGGAGGTCCGTGCGGTCGAGCACCTCGCCCATGTGCCCGTAGACGAGGCGGCAGTTGGCCGGGAGTCCGCCGGGCAGGCGCAGGGCGAGCTTCTGGTACGGGAGTTCCTCGATGTGGGTGGTGTGCTCTCCGGGCTTGCTGCGGAGTTTGATGAGCACCTCGCGCTCCGGGTGCGCCCGGGCGTGCGCGACGGCGCGCCGCAGCAGATAGGTGCGGTCGGCGCGGCTCTCCGGCACGGAGGGCTGGGCGGCGAACACGACGGTGAACGGGCGCACTTGATCGCGCTCGGGTCCGTTCCGGTCGCCGAGGAACGGCAGCGCCCATGCGGTCACGCACGACGCGTCCGCACCCACCCCCTCGTAGACCTCGCGGAAACGGACGGCGTCGTGCGGGGAGTTGGCGAGGACGAGGTCGGCACCGTGGCGCAGCAGCAGCCCGTCGGCGAGCTTCTCGTAGACGACGCCCACGTAGCCGGTCACCACGACGGGCCTGCGGGGTTCCCCCGCCCAGGCCGCGGCGAGACCGTGCACCATGGCCTGGACGGCGCCGCCGACGCAGGCGAGCACCACGACGTCGCAGCGGTCGCGTCCGGCCGAGCGGACGAACTCCGTCCCGGTGACCTCGGCGATCTCCGCCGCGGCCACGCCCACTTCGGTGAGCTGGCGGGCGGTGGGGGTCGCGCGGCCTCTCAGGAGGCGCCCGTCGAGCCGTGCGCCCGGGGCGAGGCGGTGCGCGGTGAGCGCCCCCCATTTCCACCGGGTGTCGGAGTCGGCGAGCACGGCGATCCGCAGCGGAGGTTCGGTACGTGATGGCACGTCGCCGACGATAGAAATCCATTCCGTTTCGTTGCCCAACGCGAGGGCAACAGCCGGTAAACAGCACACCGACGATCGGCGAATCGGCCCGGGAGCGGGTCGGGTTCATCATTCCGCCGCGCTTCGTTCACCTCCGCGCCCGCCCGTGGACAAGACGAATGCCGGGGGGCCGCCTAATGTCGCCGGGGTGGTCAAGCTCTCCGTCATCGTCCCGTTCTTCAATGTTCAGACCTTTGCGCCCGATGTGCTGAGAAGTCTGCGTGCGAATGCCCGTGGGGATTTCGAATTCATTCTCGTGGACGACCGTTCGACCGACGGCACGCCGGCGCTCCTGGAGCGCGCCGGGCGCGAGCTGCCGGGCGCCGTGGTCGTGCGCCACGAGCGCAACGGCGGCCTCGCCACCGCCCGCAACACCGGACTGGACGCGGCGCGCGGCGAGTACCTGACCTTCCTCGATGGCGACGACTGGCTCGCGCCCGGCTACTACGAGCAGCTCGTCTCGTTCATCGAGGGACTGGACGTCGACTTCGTCCGCACGGACCACGTGCAGTGCACGGGCCGCACCCGCACCGTGCAGCGCGTGCCGCACGGCCGCCGCGGGGTGGTGCTCGACCCCCGCGGCGCGATCCTGCCGGCGGACCGCTCGACGTCCGTCGACTATCCGTACGCCTGGGCCGGCATCTACCACCGGCGGCTGCTGGACGCCGGGCTGCTGCACTTCACCGACGGCCTGCGGACGGCCGAGGACCGGCCCTGGATCTGGCGCCTGCACCGCGAGGCGCGCACGTTCGCCGTGGCCGGGCTGCTGGGCGTCTTCTACCGGCGCGGAGTCGCGACGTCGCTCACCCAGATCGGCGACGTGCGCCAGCTCGATTTCCTGCGCGCATTCGATCAGGTCATCGAGGAGACGGCCCGGGACCGGGACTCGGAGGAATTCCTCCCGAAGGCCGTTCGAACATATTGCGCAATCATTGCCCATCATCTGACGAATATCGAACGTTTTGAGCCGCAGGTGGCCCGTGCATTGCGCACGAAGAGCGCGGCCGCACTGCGCCGACTGCCACCGGAACTCGTCAAGGACGCCGTGAATTCCATGGACTACGACCGTGCGATCCGCTTGCGGAGGCTGAGGCGACGGCCGGGCGGGAGGCCGGGTATTACGGGCACTGCGGGTGCTGCGGGTGCTGCGGGTGCTGCGGGTGCTGCGGGTGCTGCGGGTGCTGCGGGTGCTGCGGGTGCTGCGGGCACCGGCGGGGCCGGCGGGGCGGCCGCCTGATGCCCGCCCTGCCGCCCTCCGCGCGCCACCGCACACAGATCTTCCTCGCGTCCACGCTCTACGGAGCCGCGACGCTCGCCGCCGCCCTGGACGCCGGGTGCTTCACCCCCGCCGACCGCCGGCTGCTGCTCGTCGCCAACACCGCGGCCGTACCGGAGACCACCCCGGCCCTGGACGAAGCCCCCGGCTTCGAGCGGCTGCGCAGCCGCTTCGACGGCGTCCTTTCCTGGAACGACGCGATCCGCCCCTTCCACCCGTCCGGCTGGTCGCCCCGCCCTGACGACGCGCCCCTGTGGGAACGGCATCTGCGGCTGCTCTGGGACCTGGGCGACGACGACGTCTCCCTCGTCGTCGAGTCCCTCCAGGTCAGCCCCGCGCTCGCGATCGTGCAGTGCTTCCCCGACGCCCCTCTCGACGTCTACGCCGACGGCCTCATGAGCTACGGCCCCACCCGCAACAAGCTCGACCCGCTGATCGGCACCCGCGTCGGGCGGCTGCTCCACCTCGACCTCGTCCCCGGGCTGCGGCCGCTGCTGCTCTCGGAGTTCGGCGTCGCGCCGGAGACCGTCCCCACGGAGGTCTTCACCAAGGTGCTGGCCGAACTCGCCGACGCCGCACCCGCTCTCGACGCCCCCGAAGGCGCCGCGCTGCTGCTCGGCCAGTATCTGTCGGCGCTCGACATCCTCACCCCCGAGGAAGAGGAACAGCTGCACGTGCGGATGCTGCGCGGCGCGGCCGGGCGCGGCCACCGCGACCTCGTCTTCAAGCCCCACCCGGCGGCACCGGCCCGCTGGTCGCAGATGCTGGAGGAGGAGGCCGGCCGGCTGGGCGTCACCCTGACCGTCCTCGGCACACCCGTCCTGGCCGAGGTCGCCTACCAGCAACTGCGCCCGGCCCTGGTGGCGGGCTGCTTCTCAACGGCCCTCCTGACGGCGACGACCTTCTACGGCCTCCCGGCGGCACACACGGGCACGGACCTCCTCCTGGAACGCCTGAGCCCGTACCAGAACAGCAATCGGGTGCCGGTGACGTTGGTGGATGCGCTGCTGCCTGCGTTGCACACAGACTCCTCCCAGCCCACGTTGTGGGCAGGCGTCGGCGAGCACCCCGACCTGAACGACCTCCTGGCCGCGGTCGGCTTCGCGATGCAGCCCCAGATCTACCCGAACCTGCGCGGCACCGCCGAGCGCTACCTCACCACCCACCTCACCCCCCACACCCGCCGCTACTTCAAGCGCCGCCGCCTGACCTCCCTGGCATTGCCGGGCGCGATCCCGTCGCAACTGGCGTTCCTGCCGCGCAACCCGACCGTACGGAAGGTGGCCCGGAGGGCGCGCGCTCTGCAGCGGCGGCTGTCCAAGGCGAGGGCAGCAAAGGCGACGAAGGCGACGGTGACCACGTGACGGCCCCGACCCAGCCGCGGCTGCGCCGCAAGGCACCCTTGGAGCGGCCGGCGCCGTTAGGGGAGCCCCACGGCGGCAGCCGCCTCCGTGCCCTGGACGCCCTCCGCATCATCGCCGCCCTGATGGTGGCCCTCTACCACTACGGCGGCCGCGACGGCGACGTGAGCCGCGCGTGGGGCGCATCGCCGCGGCACGAATTCCCCACCCTGTCGGGCGCGTTCGCCTACGGCTGCCTCGGCGTCGAGATCTTCTTCGTCATCAGCGGCTTCGTGATCTGCATGAGCGGCTGGGGACGCCCCCTGCGCTCGTTCTTCGCCTCCCGCGCGGCCCGCCTCTACCCCGCCTACTGGGCGGCGATCGTGCTGGTGACCGTCGCGTTCGCGCTACCGTGGGTCGCGTACAAGACGGTGTCGTTCAGCGACGCGCTCGTGAATCTGACGATGCTGCAGCAGCCGGTGGGCGCGCAGCGCGTGCTGGGCGTGTGCTGGACGCTCTGGGCGGAGTTGCGGTTCTACGCGCTCTTCGCGTTGTTCGTGGTGCTGCCGGGGGCGACGCGGCACCGGGTGGTGCTGTTCTGTGCGGTGTGGACGCTGGCGACCGTGGTGACGACGGCCTCGCACGTGGAGTTCCTGCGGGTCGTGGTGATGCCGGAGTACTCGTCGTACTTCATCGGCGGCATCGGCCTGTATCTGCTCCACCGCTTCGGGCACGACCTCCTGCACTGGGGGATCGTCGCCGTGAGCTTCCTGGTCGGGCAGCACTACGCGGTGGCGGGGCTGTGGCACCCGCCGAGCCCGCACTACTTCTCGTACCGCTCCCCGTACGTGATCGTGGCCGTCCTGGCGCTGGGCTACGCGGCCGTGGCGGCCGTCGCCCTGGGCCGGTTCTGTTGGGCCAACTGGCGCTGGCTGACGGTCGCGGGCGCGCTGACGTACCCGTTCTACCTCGTGCACGAGCACCTGGGGTGGGTGGTGATCGGCGCCCTGCACCGGAGCCTCGGCATCCCCTCGTACGCGACGCTCGGTCTGACCGTCGCCCTGATGCTGGGCCTGGCGTGGCTGCTGCACCGGTGCGTGGAGCAGCGGCTCACGCCCGTCCTGCGCAGGTCACTCGACGCCGGGGGAACCGCCCGCGGATCCTCTGACGGACGGCGGTAGCAGGGTCGCCTCGATGCCGGCGACGACGGCGTGCAGTCCGTCCTCGAAGCCGGCGTCGAGATCGCTGAAGAACACCTCTCCGGCCTGTATGGCCAGGGGGTAACCCTCCAGTTTCCGGGCGCGCTCGGCCAGTTCGTACGCGGGGTCGCGCTCGCCGCCGGGGTCGGGGTAGACGGACTGCTCCTCGATCACGTACCCCATCGTGTACGTGTTGATCGTGAACCAGGCGCGGGCGGCGGCCTGCGGGGTGAAGCCCGCGTCCACGATCACCCGCATCATCTCCTCCACCGGGCCCGCGTAGCCCATGCCGGTGAAGCGCGTGCCGCTGAAGACCTTGGCGCCGTCGCGGTAGCCGAGCAGGAAGCTGCGGATCGCGCGGGCCGCGCCGGTCAGGAACTCCTGCCACGTGCCGGTGTCGACGGCGGTGAGCGATCCGGCCATGCGCCGGAACATCTCGGTGGCCACCTCGTCGAGCAGCTCCTGCTTGTTCTTGAAGTGCCAGTAGAGCGCCGGGGCCTGGACGCCCAGCTCCTGGGCGATCCTGCGCAGGGTCAGGCCTTCGAGGCCCACCTCGTTGAGCAGGCGGAGGGCGGTTTCGGCCACTTGGGCGCGGTCGATGCGAGTTGCCACCTTGACAGCTTAACGGCGTTCAGTTCAGTCTGGGTACAGCGCGAACTTAACAACGTTAAGGGGGATTCTCGTGGACACCGCAGCACTGGGCACCACAGCCATGGGCACCGCAGCACCGGGCATCACAGCACCGGACACCGCAGCGCTGGACACCGAAGTACTCATCGCCGGAGCCGGGCCCACCGGCCTCGTCCTCGCCATCGACCTGACGCGGCGCGGCATCCGCCACCGGCTCGTCGAGCGGGACGGGCGCGGATTCCCCGGCTCGCGCGGCACGGGGATACAGCCGCGCAGCCTGGAGGTGATGGACGACCTGGGCACGGTGGCGGCCCTGATGGCCTCCGGCGGCCCCGTCCCGCCCATGCAGACGTGGGAGGGCACCGAGCGCCTGCGCGAGTGGGATCTCGTCGAGCCCGGCGATTCCTCACCCGGCGTGCCGTATCCCCATGTGCTGATGTGCCCCCAGTGGCGCACGGTGGAGGTGCTGTACGCGCGCCTCGAAGAGCTGGGCGGCCGGGTGGACTTCAGCACCGAGCTGACGGGATTCGCTCAGGACGAGGACGGCTCCGGTGTCACGGCCGAGCTGCGGCATGCCGACGGCACGGTGGAGACGGTGCGGGCGGCCTACCTCGTCGCGGCGGACGGCGGGCGCAGCACCGTCCGGAAGGCGCTCGGCGTGCCCTTCGAGGTCGAGGTCGTCGACGCCCGTGCGGCACAGATCGCCGATGTGAGGATGAGCGGCTTCGAGCAGGCGGGGATCGACCGCGATCACTGGCACATGTGGCCCACGGCGCCCGGCGGGCTCATCGGCCTGCGCCCGCTGGAGGCCTCGGCGGACACCGTCCAGATCATGGCCTTCTGGTCCGACACCTCCTACGAGCCGGATCCGGAGCGCGACGCCACCCCGGAGGCGCTGGCCCGGCTCATCGCCGAACGCACGGGGATCACGGGCCTCGTGCCGGAGGAGACCGTCTGGGCGTCGTCCTTCCGGCCGAAGGCCGGCATGGCCGAGCGCTTCCGCACCGGCCGGGTCTTCCTCGCCGGGGACGCCGCGCACATCCACTCCCCCGCCGGTGGGCAGGGCCTCAACACCAGCGTGCAGGACGCCTACAACCTCGGCTGGAAGCTGGGCGCCGTCCTGCGGCACGGCGCGCCGGACGCCCTGCTCGACACGTACGACGCGGAGCGGATGCAGGTGGCCTCCGACGTGCTGGCCCTGAGCACGCGCATGCATGCGCAGGACCGCTCCCTCGGCGTCGAGCGGGGCCTGTCGCGGCGCGGGAAGGACACCCACCAGCTCACCCTCCACTACCGGACGGGCCCGCTGGCGCGCGAGCTGCGCCGGGGCCTGCCGGAGGGGGCGGAGGAGAGCGCGTCGAAGGCCGGCTCGAAGTCCGGCTCGAAGTCCGGCCCGGAGGAGGACGTCCTGCGGGCGGGCGACCGGGCGCCCGACGCGCCCTGCACCGACCCCTCGGGCGCGCCTTTCAGCCTCTTCGACGCCTTCCGGGGCCCGCATTTCACCCTGTTGGACCTCACCGGGTCGGATGCCGAGGGCGCTTCGGCGGCGGCCGCGGTGGCGGACGTGGAGTGGGTGCGTACGTACCGGATCGGCGGTGCCGCGCCGGATCTGATCGATGCCGGCGAGCACGCCAAGGCGGCGTACGGCACGGGGTTGTTCCTGGTCCGCCCGGACGGCTATGTCGGGCTGGCCACGGACGACGCGGCGGACGTTCGGGCGTATCTGGCGGAGGTGTCGGGGATAGGGGCGGCGCCGGGGATACGCCCCTGAGCGGTGGTACGGGCGGGGCCTGCGGGCTCAGGCGGCGTCGTGGTCCGTGGCCGACCCGGCCGCCGGCACCTTGAGCGTGTAGTCGACCGAGACGGTGAAGCGCCCGGAGGATCCCCGGATCTGCACGGTGTGGTTGCCGGGGCGCAGCGGCTCCATCTGCACCCACAGCCCGCAGGCGTGGGTGCGGAAGCTGCCGCCGCCGTCGGTGAGGGGGTTGCCCTCCTCGGCGGTGACCCGTACGGGCGTGGCGTCGTAGCGCTCGGCCCGCAGGGGCTTGCCGTCGAGGGTGGCGGTGCCCTTGGCGGGGGCCATGAACTCGGAGCAGCCGGCCTGGTCGCTCATCAGGTTCACCAGCGGGAAGGCCACCCGCCGCCCGGCCGGGACGGCGCACGTGCGCTTGGCGCGTTCGCCGAAGGTGCCGGCCAGGAACCAGACGCCGTCCTTCTGGCCCCGGTCGCACAGGCTGCCGTCCCGGTCCTCGACCGGGTTGGAGCCGCTGGGGCTGGAGGCCGCCCAGGTCCACCAGCGGCCCTGGAGGTCGGAGGCGCCGAGCGGGCCCGCCGCCGCGTCGGGGGACGCGGGGGCGGTGGCGCCGCCGTTCGGGGTGCTCTTCGCGTCCGCGTGTTTCGGGGAGGGGCTGCCCGAGCAGCCGGCTGCCAGCAGGGAGGCGCCGAGCAGTACGGCGACAGGTCTTCCGATGCGCATGCGCGAAGCCTAAGGTCCGATATGTCCATCGGAGCGGCAGCAACGCAGAGCGGACGGCGCAACCACGGCCGAGAGGAGCAACGGACCGGGGGCCGGGGCCCCCGGCGCGTCAGAGGACCAGCGAGAGCAGCAGCACGAACACGAGGGAGACGACGGAGATCACGGTCTCCATCAGCGACCACGTCTTGACCGTCTGCCCGACGTCCATGCCGAAGTATTCCTTCACCATCCAGAACCCGGCGTCATTGACGTGGCTGAAGAACAGCGAGCCACCGCCCACGGCCAGGACGAGCAGCGCGGCGTGCGTCGTGCTCATGTCGGCGGCCAGCGGGGCGACGAGGCCCGCGGCCGAGATGGTGGCGACCGTGGCCGAGCCCGTCGCGAGCCGGATGGCGACGGCGATCAGCCAGGCCAGCAGCAGGGCCGAGACCGACCAGTCCTTGGAGAAGTCCAGGATCATCCGGCCGACGCCCACGTCGATCAGGGTCTGCTTGAAGCCGCCGCCGGCGCCGACGATCAGCAGGATGCCGGCGATGGGGACGAGGGACTTCTCCACGGTCACGGCGAGCCGGTCGCGGCCGAAGCCGGCGGCGCGGCCGAGCGTGAACAGCCCGACGAGGACGGCGGCGAGCAGGGCGATCAGCGGCGAGCCGATGACGTCGGTGACGCGCTGGACGTGGTTCTCGGGGTCGTCCACGACGATGTCGACGAGGGCCTTGGCCAGCATGAGGACGACGGGCAGCATGACCGTGGCGACGGTGGCGGCGAAGCTGGGGCGCCGCTCCAGTTCGGCCGAGGGCCGCTGAGGTATGAGCTTCTCGGGCGGCGTGACGTCCACCCAGCGGGCCGCCAGCCGGGAGAAGAGCGGGCCGGCGATCACCGCGGTGGGCACGGCGATGAGCACGCCCAGGGCGAGGGTGACGCCGAGGTTCGCGCCGATGGCGTCGATGGTGGCCAGCGGGCCGGGGTGCGGGGGCACCAGGCCGTGCATGACGGACAGTCCGGCGAGCGCGGGGATGCCGATGCGCATCAGGGAGTGGTTGCCGCGCTTGGCGACGAGCAGCACCACCGGGATCAGCAGGACGATCCCGACCTCGAAGAAGAGCGGCAGGCCGATGACGCTCGCGATCAGCACGATCGCCCAGGGCATTGAGCGCGGCCCCGCCTTCGCCAGGATCGTGTCGACGATCTGGTCGGCGCCGCCGGAGTCGGCCAGGAGCTTGCCCAGGATCGCGCCGAGCGCGATGAGGACGCCGACGCCGGCGACGGTCGCCCCGAGCCCGGTGGTGAAGCTCGCGATGGCCTTGTCCAGGGGCGCGCCCGCCACGGCCCCCAGCACCAGCGAACCGATGGTCAGGGAGAGAAAGGCGTGCAGCTTGAGGCGGGTGATGAGAAGGACGATGACGGCGATGCCGACGAGGACGGCGATCCCCAGCTGTGCGTGACCCGCCGACGTGATCGGTTCGGCGGGGGCCGCGGCCAGCATCTCGACGCTGAGAGTGCTCACGGGGCTTCCTTGGAGGGAGGAAGGGGGGAGGGGGGAAGGAGAAGGGGGAGGAGGAAGGAGAAGGGCAGGAGTGATCAGAACTGCTGCAGGCCGTGAACGGCCCGCTCCGCGATGACCTCCGGCCCGGGCTCGACGTCCACGTCGACGCCCGCCTCGTCCGCGCCGAGCGGTTCGAGGGTGGCGAACTGGGAGTCCAGCAGCCGGGTGGTCATGAAGTGGCCCTTGCGGGCGGCCATGCGGCCGGCGATCAGTTCGTGATCGCCGGTGAGGTGGAGGAAGACGAGACCGGGGGCGGCCGCGCGCAGCCGGTCCCGGTACGCACGCTTGAGCGCGGAGCAGCTGACGACCCCGCCGCGGCCGGCCCGGCCCGCGGCCCACGCGCCGATGGCGTCGAGCCAGGGGGCCCGGTCGGCATCGTCGAGGGGGGTCCCGGCGGACATCTTGGCGATGTTGGCGGCCGGGTGGAAGTCGTCGCCTTCGGCGTAGGGGACGCCGAGGGCCTCCGCGACGAGCGGGCCGACGGTGGTCTTGCCGGTGCCGGCGACGCCCATCACGACGACGACGTGGGGGTATGCCGGACGGCTGCTCATCGGGGCCTCGCTGTCTCCGTTGACGGGGGGTGCGGACACTGAAACCCATTACGTACGACATATTCAAGACTCTGTGACTCAAACGTCATACTTAATTTGCCGCGGCGGAGGACCGTAGGCTTGCCCCATGGAAAACCAGGGGCAGGGGCTGCACGGACGCGTGCTGGAGTCCCTCGGGCCCGCGATCACGGCGGGCGCGTACCCGCCGGGCAGCGTGCTGCGCACTGACGAGCTGGAACAGCGCTTCGAGGTCTCCCGCACGGTGATCCGCGAGGCGATACGCGTCCTGGAGTCCATGCACCTGGTCGTCTCCCGGCGCCGGGTCGGCGTGACCGTCCGCCCCACCGAGGAGTGGAACGTCTACGACCCGCAGGTCATCCGCTGGCGCCTGGCCGGCGCGGACCGCCCGCGCCAGCTCCGCTCCCTCACCGTCCTGCGCTCGGCCGTCGAGCCGGTGGCGGCGGGCCTCGCGGCACGCCTCGCCACGGCCGAGCAGTGCGAGGAGCTGACCCGGCACGCCCTCGGCATGGTCGCCACCTCCCGCGGCCAGCAGCTGTCCGCCTATCTGGTCCACGACGTGGCCTTCCACCGGGTGATCCTGCGCGCCTCCGGCAACGAGATGTTCGCCCGCCTGGGCGACGTCGTCGCCGAGGTCCTCACCGGCCGCACGGAACACCAGGTCATGTTCACCGACCCCGACCCGGCCGCCGTCACCCTCCACGTACGCGTCGCCGAAGCCGTACGGGAACGGGACGCGGCCCGCGCGGAGGCCCTCACCCGCGAGATCACCGCCGGCGCGATGGCGGAGCTGGACATCCTCGCCCCCTGACCCGGATGTACCAGCCACGCCACAAAGCAACAGGGGTGCGACAAAATGATCGCCACATCGAACGGCCGTCCGTAGCCTGACCCTATGCGCCCCGAGAACGACCACGCCGGCGATCCCCACCGCGACCGCACCCCCGCCGACGACGACCAGCCCCTCTTCATGCGCCAGCGCTACGGCACCCGCTGGGTCTACAACCACCGCAACCCGATGGGCCTCGCCCTCATCGTGATCACGCCGATCCTCGCCATCGGAGCGCTGCTGCTGATGACACGGGGCGGGCGCTAACGCCTCCGGCGCACCGCGGATGCATCGGGGCACGGTTTCCTACCGATGCGGGCCGGGCCCGGCGGAAAAGCGCGCACTCATGCGCGCGCCGCGCCACGACCAAGTTCACCCAACAGAGGCGCATCTCCGCCGAGTTGAGCCGATAGGGTGATCTCAGCGCGCCAATGGTGCGCCTCCCCTCATGGATCGTCTCCGGACCCCGGCCCTCGGGGCCCGGCCCGACCCTGAGGAAAGGTCGTCGACCGGGATCTCGGCGGCCGGTCTGAGGGGAGGCGCCCATGGGGCGTCGCAGGAAGCCGAAGCTGCCCATCCGCAAGCGCGTCGAGGACCTTCTGGTCCGCGCCGCGTGGAAGCTGGGGAGGTGGTTCAAGGGCTGACCTGAGCCCCAACACACGAGGCTCAGGTCAAAGCCCTTGCTTTGGCTCCAGGCTCCCGCCTTGTGGTTTCCCGGCCCTTGGCGGGGGCCCTTCGCCTTCACGGTACCGGATGCGGAGGCGCCATGGCCTCCCTCTTGAGGGTGCGTATCAGGGCGCCGAGGGCGGGTGGGGTGGTCCGCACTACGGTGCGGGGGGTGTCGCTCTCGCGGAGGACGATCAGGTCGCCTGCTGAGGCGATCTCCACGCAGTCGTTGTTGTCGCCGTTTCCCGAGTAGGTGGACTTCTGCCAGCCATCACTCATGGCCCGCTCCTGCCTTGAGGGTGCGTATCAGCGCGCCGAGGGCATGTGGGGTGGCCCGCACCACGGTGACGGGGGTGTCGATCTCGCGGAGGGCGATCACGTCGCCCTCCGCGACTACTTCCACGCAGTCGTTGCCGTCTCCCGTTCCCGAGTACGTGGATTTCTGCCAGGCACTACCCATGACACTCTCCCGCCTTGAGCCGACGTATCAGTGCCGCGAATGCCTCCGGTGAGGCTGCTATCGATCTGCTGGGCTCGTCACTTTCGCGGACCGCCACCGCGCCAAGCAGGTCAGCCACCTCAACGCAGTCATTACCCGGGCCGTTGCCGGAGAAAGAGGACTTCTGCCACGCTACTTGGCGCATCTTCGACCCCTCAGAGCTCGCGCGCAACGCGATGAATGACATTCCGCGTCTCCCCGGGGCCCAGGGCCGAGCGCTCGACCGTTCGCCAGCGGTCCCGGTAGTGGGCAAGCTGCTCCTCGGTGTCCAGGAAGACGCTGCCGTGTACGTGGTCGATCTGTACGGTGTCCAGCTGCGGCACGGGACCCGTTGCATACAGCATCGAGTAGCCCATTCCCGCGAAGCGCTCGGCCGAAAACGGAACGACGCGGATGGTCACGCCTGGTTGCTCGGACTGCTCCAAGAGGGCGTTGAGCTGTTCCCGCGCTACATCCCGGTCGCCGACCAGCACGCGCAGCGCCGCCTCATGGATGATCGCTGAGTACGGCGGAGGATCGTCTCGTTCCAGAACCGCACGACGTCGCTTGCGGAATTCCACCTCGGCATCAAGGTCGGCCGGCATGGTGCCAGGGCTCAGGTAGCTGAACAGGGCACGTGTGTAGGCGGTGGTCTGCAGCAGTCCGGGAACGTGCACGGTTTGCAGCCCCTGGATGCTCTTGGCGTACCACTCCAGCGCGGCAAGGTCCAAGGCCTCGGGAGGTACTGAATTCCGGAACTTTTGCCACCACTCCGGGCCCCGGCGTCCCGTCATGGCGACCAGCGCATCCACGTATGCGGCATCGGCGCAGCCGTACTGCGCAGCCAGGGTGCGTAGGCGCTCTTTACCGACGCCGAGGCGTGCCGTCTCCATGTGGCTCATCTGCATGGGGCTCACCCCGAGCAGGCGAGCGGCCTCGCTGGCCTTCATGCCTGCTTGCTCGCGCATCCTGCGCAGCTCCGTTCCCAGCCGGACCTGCCGGGCGGTCGGGTTGTTCCTGGGCGCCATGCGCCAACTCTCCCTGTCCTGAGGCGTCAACGGTCGTCACGATGCCACGGCACACCCCTACGGGCTAACTCCTCCGATCCCGTTGCGGGGGTGCTACCTAGCACCCTAGGTTGAGTGTCGCGCAGCTCACACCACGAGCTCACCGTCCCGGAAGCGCACCGCCCCGCCCTGCCCCCACGCAGTGGCGCCCGCGGCAATGACACCGGGCGTCAGGTCACTTCACCCCACCCCGCCGGAGGCGACATGCTGCTCCTGCCTGTCCCGAAGCCAGTTCTCTCCGTTCCCGATGAGATCGAGCCGTTCGAATACCGTCTGCGCGTCCCGAACGACGCGCGCGCCGTCCCCATCGCGCGCGGTGCCACCCGCGCCTTCCTGGCGGCCCACGGCCTGGGGGAACTGACGGGCCGGGCCGAGCTGTTGGCGTGTGAGCTGCTCACCAACGCCATCGTGCACACGACCGACGCCGCCGAGCTGCGCGTCTCCTGGTCGCAGTGGGAGGTCCTGACGCTGACCGCGTGGGACAGCGGTGACCTCCCGCCCGCCCCGCGCCCGGACTCTCATCCCTACGACGACAACGGGCGTGGCCTGACGCTTCTCCGCTCGCTCGCGGACAACTGGGGGCACTTCGCCTCGCCTCACGGGTTCACGTGCCGTCCCTCCAAGGCCGTCTGGTGTTCGATCACGCGCAGGCCGTCGCCGTCGTCGCGCCCGCCCGTGTGAGCTCGGGCCACTGTTCGAACCAGCGTTCCTCCGCCTCCAATTGGGCGGCGAGGGAGATGAGGCGCGGTTCGCTGTGGGCCGGGCCGAGGAGCTGGGCGCCCAAGGGCAGGCGGTGTTGTTCCGTGAAGCCCGCGGGGATGCTCATGCCCGGCCAGCCGAGGACGTTCCAGGGCCAGGAGTACGGGCAGGCCGCGATCATGGTCGCGTCCGTGCGGCTGCTGGAGAGGTCCGAGAGCTCCCCGTTCCGTAGCGGGGGCACGGCGGTCGTCGGGGTCAGGACCACGTCGAAACGGTCGAAGATCTCTCCCACGCGCCGCCGCAGCGGCTCCTCCGCGGCGCGGGCCACGCGCAGCACTCCGCCGCCCAGGATCAGGCCGCCGCGCGCGTTGACCTTCGTGCGGGCGTCCAGCAGGGCGGGGTCGGGGACGCGGCCGGTCCACTCCCGGATGCCGGACATGGAGCGCGGTACGAACGTGAGGCCGATCAGTCCGTAGCGCGGCTCTTCCTCGATCACCTCGTGGCCCAGGGAGGCCAGCCGTTCCGCGATACGGAGGGTCGCCGCGGCGGCCTCGGGGTCGAGCCACTGGCGGGCGGCGGCGAAGGCGGGGCGCAGGGAGAGGGCGATCCGCAGTCGGCCCGGGTCGCGTCCGGCGGCCGCCACCACGTCCACGGGCGGGGGCCGGTGCAGGTCCCCGTCGTGGCTGCCGCTCGCCGCCTGCAGCAGCAGGGCCGCGTCGGCGACGGTACGGGCGAGCGGGCCGTGGCAGGTGATGCCGCGGAAGGCTTCCGGTTCGGGCCAGGTCGAGACGCGGCCCCGCTGCGGTTTGATGCCGACCAGGTGCGTCCAGGCGGCGGGGATCCGGATCGAACCGGCGCCGTCCGACCCGAGCGCGGCCGGTACGAGCCCCGCCGCGACGGCGGCCGCGGCGCCGCCCGAGGAGCCGCCGGGCGTGTGCTCCGGACTCCACGGGTTGCGCGTCACCCCGAACGCCGGGCCCTCCGTGACGGGCCACTGCCCGAGCTCCGGCGTGTTCGTCTTGCCGACGACGACCGCGCCCGCGGCCCGCAGCCTCCGTACCGCCTCGCTGTCCGCCGATTTCGGCGGGAAATCGCCCGCGCAGCCGAAGGCGGTGGGCTCGCCCGCGACGTCGACGTCGTCCTTCACCGCGACGGGGACGCCGAGCAGCGGAAGCCGCTCCCCGGCCTCGCCCGCCGCCAGCCGCCGGTCCGCCGCGTCCGCCTCGGCGAGCGCCGCCTCGGCCCGTACGCGCCGGAACGCGTTGAGCAGCGGCTGGGTCTCCGCGATGCGGGCCAGCGAGCGTTCTACGAGTGCGCGTGACGTGACGTCACCTGCGGCCAGTGCCCGTACCTGCTCGACCAGTCCACTGCCCGTCAGATCCGTTAAGCCCGTGGTGTCTGCCATCGGGTCCCTCCCCCGTGGTTCGGAACTCTTCGCTCCGAATACCGTGAGTGCACCTCTGGCCTCATTTTGTACCCTTCCTCTGGCTTGGGGAGGCGAGAGTGACGTCATCGACGGCGTTGACGGACGAAATACGCGCACTGCATGCGGAGGAGGGGCGGCCGGCGGCGCTGGTCGGCCTGTTCCGCAGGACGGCGGTGCTGGTGCCGTCGGACGGACAGCACCGAGAGGGCGGTCAGGGCGGTCAGGACGGTCTGTGGTCCGTCGAGTACGGCGGGATCCGCTGGATCTGCGCGTTCACGGACGAGAGGGCGCTCGCGCGGTTCGCGCTCGCCCAGGGGACGGCGCCGCGTGCGGACGGGACGACCGACTGGACGTACCGCACGGTCCTGGGCGCACGGCTGCTGGACGTGGTCGTGCCGGCCGTCGGCGTACCGACCGGGGTCGCTCTCGACGTCGGCAGTGAGCATCCGATGCTGTTCCCGCCGGTCGTCGGGATCGTGCCGGACGCGTACGCCGTCGATGGCGCCGTAGATGCCGCCGTAGACGTCGCCGTCAATGTCGCCGTCGGCGGCCCGGGCGCGGAGGGCGCCGCATGACCGGCACCGGCCCCGGCGACGGCCCCGGCTCTGGCCCCGGCGACGGCCTCGCGGCCGACTCCGCCGCGCTCGACAACATCGCCAAGGGCATCAACGGTGCCATCGGCGAACTCAAGTCCATCGGCTCGCCCGGTGACGCGGCGGTCGGCCGCGGCTTCGACGAGCTCGCCCTCAGCGGCGTCGAGCTGGGACACGAGGGACTGGCCGCGGCGTTCAAGACCTTCTGTTCCCGGTGGGACTGGGGAGTCCGCGCCCTGGTCCACGACGGCAGCCAGTTCGCGCAGCGCGTGGGGCTCGCCGCGGGTTACTACCACGAGCAGGACGCGTACATCCGGGACACGTTCAAGGTCGGCGTGAACGCCGTGATGGGCAACCCGCACCTCATGGAGGAGGACGTGGAGAAGAAGTCCATGTCCGAGATCCTGGCCGACAACCCCGTCAACGACTTCAGCCACCCGGACTACAGCGCCGAATCGTTCCGCCAGGCGGACGCGAACATCCGCCGGGTCTGGGCCGACACCGCCCGCGACGCCTCCACCGGCGCCGCCAACGGCTACGGCAAGGGCCCGCTCGGCCGGCAGGGCACGGAGGCGGCGAACCGACTCGCCGACAAGCTCGACGGAGGGCGCGGCGGCGAGCACGCGGGCGAACGCGCAAGCGAGCACGGCGGCGAACGCGGCGGCGAACGCGGCGGCGAGCCGGAGGGCCGCGACTGATGGGTGTCTTCGATCCGCTGGTCAAGGGCCTCGACAAGGTCGGCGAAGCCGCCGAAAAGGGCCTGGACAAGATAGAGAAGAAGGCGGGTGAGGCCGTCGAGTGGGGCGCGGACCAGGCCGCCAAGGGGCTGGACAAGATCGGCGCCCACGACGAGGCGCTCGCCGTCAGGTACCTGGGCGACCGCACGGCATCGGAGCTCGGCGCCGAGATCAAGGAACAGCAGCTCGGTCAGACCGAGAACCCGCTGGCCCTGGTCCACGGCGAACCCTGGGGCATCGAGGCCGCCGCCAAGCACCTGCAGGCCTTCCACAAGGCCTTCGACACCACGCACTCCGGCCTCCAGCGGGTCCGCTCCGGGGAGTGGAAGGGCGAGGGCGCGAAGGGCTTCGACACCCACTTCGCGCCGGAGCCGAAGAAGTGGGCGCGGGCCGCCGACGCCTGCGAGAGCGCCGCGAGCGCGCTCACCGCGTACGCGCACACCGTCCGCTGGGCCCAGAAGCAGGCGCTGGAGGCCGTCCGCCTCTACAAGCAGGGCACGAAGGCGACGGAGAAGGCCACCAAGGCCTACAACGACAAGGTCGACGCGTACAACGCGAAGCTGAAGGCGGGCGAGGACCCGGGCACCCGGCCCGGCGCCTTCGAGGACCCCGGTGCCGCCGACATCAAGGAGGCGCACCGCATCCTTGGCGAGGCCCGCAAGCAGCGGAACACGGCGGCGGGCGAGGCCAAGTCCCGGATCGACAAGGCCGTCGAACTCGCTCCGAAGGAGCCGGCCTTCCACAACCGCATGAAGGGCGACATCCAGGACTTCGCGGCCGCCTCGAACGTCGAGCTGCTCCACTTCGGCGGCGGTGTCTTCCGGGCCGGTACGGATCTGGTGAAGTTCACCCGCAGCCTCGATCCGCTCGACCCGTACAACATCACGCACCCCGCGGAGTACGTCACCGGCATCAACAACACCGCTGCCGGTCTCGTCTCCCTCGCGTCCCACCCCGAGCGGATTCCGGGGACGCTGCTCGGCCCCGGCTGGGGCTCGGACCCCTCCGAGGCCGCGGGCCGCCTCACCGGCAACTTCCTCATGGGCCTCACCAGCGGCGGCGTCGCCGGAGCGGGCACCCGCATGGGCACGGGCGCGGCCCGGCAGGGCGCGGAGGCCGGAGCGCGGGCCGGAGCGCGGGCGGGGGCGCGCGCCGGGGTGAAGGCGGGCGCGCGGGACGCCGGGAAGGAGGGGGCGGAGAGCGCGGCGCGGCGGGCGGCCAAGGAGGAGCGGCAGGAGCCGAAGAAGGACCCCAAGGAGGTCGAGGTCTGCGAGACGGACCCCGTGGACATCGTCACGGGTCGCATGTTCCTCCCGCAGACGGACGTCACGCTCCCCGGTGCGCTGCCCCTGGTCTTCTCCCGCCACGTGAAGTCCGGCTACGGCTGCGGCCGGTGGTTCGGCCCGTCGTGGGCGAGCACCGTGGACCAGCGGCTGGAGATCGACGACGAGGGCGTGATCTTCGTCGACGAGCATGCGCGGCTGCTGGAGTACCCGCATCCGGTTCCGGGCGTGGCCACGTATCCGGCGAAGGGCCCGCGGTGGCCGCTGACGATCGAGCCCGACGGCACGTACAGCGTGACCGAGCCGGAAACGGGTCACACCAAGCACTTCACCCCCTACCCTCATCACTCCTCCGGTCTCCGGGGAGACGGCGGCCGGGCGCTTCTGCACCAGCTCAGCGACCGCAACGGCCACTGGATCGCCTTCGAGTACGACGCCGGCGGCACGCCGACCGCGATCGTCCACGACTCCGGCTACCGCATCCGCATCACCACGGATCCGGAGGCGGGCCGCATCACCGCGCTGCACCTGGCGGACACGGAAGTGATCCGCTACGGGTACGGGGGCGGGGATGGGGATGGGGATGAGGGTGAGGGTGAGGAAGGTCGTGAGGGCGGCAACCTGACCGAGGTCGTCAACTCGTCCGGTCAGCCGCTGCGTTTCGCGTACGACGAGCGCGGCCGGATGACGTCGTGGACCGACCGGAACGGCGCGCACTACGCGTACGAGTACGACGACCAGGACCGCTGCGTCTTCCAGTCGGGGACCGAGGGGCACATGCGCGGCACCCTCGAGTACGGAAGCCCCGACCCCGGCACCGGCGTGCGCGTCACCAAGGTGACCGACGCCCTCGGCAACACCAACACCTTCACCATCAACCGGCGCTCGCAGATCGTCGCCGCCACCGACCCCACGGGCGCCACGACACTGTCCACGTGGGACCGTCACGACCGCCTCCTCTCGCGCACGGACCCCCTGGGTCACAGGACGGAGTTCCGTTACGACGAGGACGGGCGCCTGGTGTCCGTGTTCCGCCCGGACGGGCGGCAGGTCTCGGCCACGTACACCGCGCTCGGCCTGCCCGAGACGACGACCGGCCCGGACGGGACGCTCTGGCGCCACACGTACGACGCGGCGGGCAACCGCACGTCGACGACGGACCCGGCGGGCGCGGTCACGACGTACGCCTACGACGGCGTCGGCCACCTCACCTCGGTCACGGACGCCCTGGGCAACACCACGCGGCTCACCTGCAACAGAGCCGGCCTGCCCGTCGAGATCACCGACCCCCTGGGAGCCGTCACCAGCTACCGCCGGGACTCCTTCGGCCGCGTCACGACCGTCATCGACCCGCTCGGCTCCACGACCCGCCTCACCTGGACGGTGGAAGGCCGGCTCGCCCGCCGCATCTCCGCGGACGGCGCCGAAGAACGCTGGACTTACGACGGCGAAGGCAACTGCACGGCGTACACGGACGCGCTGGGCGGCGTGACGCGCTACGAGTACGGCCCCTTCGACCTCATGACCGCCCGGACCGGGCCGGACGGCGTACGGCACGAGTTCACGCACAACACCCGCCTCCAGCTCACCCGCGTCACCAACCCGCAGGGCCTGACCTGGGACTACACCTACGACCCGGCAGGCCGCCCGGCCACCGAGACGGACTTCGACGGCCGCACGCTGACGTACGCGCACGACCCGGCGGGGCGGCTCGTGTCCCGTACGAACGGGATGGGCGAGACGATCACGTACGAGCACGACGTGCTGGGGCGGGTGGTGCGGAAGGACGCGGCGGGCAGGGAGACGGCATACGTCCACGACGCGGCGGGCCGGCTGGTGGAAGCCGTCGGCCCCGGCGCGACGCTCGTCTACAGCCGCGACCGCCTCGGCCGCGTCAAGTCCGAGACGACGAACGGCCGGACGCTGACCTTCGCGTACGACGCACTCGGGCGGCGCACGCGCCGGGTGACGCCCGGCGGGGCGGTGAGCACCTGGACGTACGACGCGGCGGGGCGGCGCACGTCGCTGACGGCGTCGGGGCGCGTGATCGACGTCGAGCACGACGCGGCGGGCAGGGAGGTGGCCCGGCACTTCGGGGAGGGCGTGACCCTGTCGTCGGCGTGGGACGCGGTAGGGCGCCTGGTGTCACAGGGGCTGGAAGGCGCGGGCGAGTTGCTCCAGCACCGCGCCTACACCTACCGCCGCGACGGCCACCTCACCGGCGTCACGGACACCACCACCGGCTCCCGCACCTTCGACCTGGACACGGCGGGACGGGTCACCGCCGTCCACGCCCCCGGCTGGACCGAACGCTACGTCTACGACGAAGCCGGAAACCAGACGGAGGCCACGTGGCCGGCGGCCCACCCGGGCGCCGAGGCGCAAGGCGTCCGCGCGTACACGGGCACGCGAATATCCCGCGCCGGTGGAATCCGCTACGAACACGACGAACAAGGCCGCGTAACCCTCCGGCAGAAGACCCGCCTCTCGCGGAAACCGGACACATGGCGCTACGAGTGGGACCCGGAGGACCGCCTGACCGGGGTCACCACCCCGGACGGCACGCAATGGCGCTACGCGTACGACCCGCTGGGCCGCCGCATATCCAAGGAACGCCTGACGGCGGCGGCGGACGAGGTCGCGGAACGCGTGGACTTCACATGGGACGGCGCGACACTGACGGAACAGACGTCGTGGTCACCGTCGCTGCCGAACCCCATAACCCTCACCTGGGACCACAACGGCCTCCACCCGATAGCCCAGACGGAACGCATATCGGCGGCGGACGCGCCCCAAAGAGAAGTGGACCGCCGCTTCTTCGCGATCGTCACCGACCTCGTCGGCACACCGACGGAGTTGGTCGACGAGACCGGCCGAACGGCGTGGCGCACCCGCGCGACCCTCTGGGGCACGACGGCGTGGTCACGCGACAGCACGACGTACACCCCGCTCCGCTTCCCGGGCCAATACTTCGACCCGGAAACCGGCCTCCACTACAACTACCACCGCCACTACGACCCGGAAACGGCCCGCTACACCTCCCCGGACCCCTTGGGCCTGACCCCGGCCCCGAACCCGGCGACGTACGTCGAGAACCCGCACACGTGGGCAGATCCGCTGGGCCTTGCACCCTGCAACAAGGACTTCGAAAACCGGAGAGAGGCCTTCAACGCAGCCAAGGACTGGGCAGGCATTCCTCATAGCCAGCAGCCGACAAAGCAATGGACGGTCGGCGCTGACCCGACACAACGCCACAGGGTGAGCAATTACGTCTACGACGAGAGCCCAGGCTCACACGGGCGCTACTACCAGTTCGAAACCCCGGAGGGCACTCGCGTCATCGTCAATCACACCAATGACCCGAAAGCCCCTGACCCTCACTTTCACGCCGGCCAGTCGAAGAGCGGAGGCCATGATGTCGACATGATGGGAGAGCGATACCAGCAGGTCGGAGAGAAACATCATTTCTACTACCCGGGGAACTGACGTGCCGATGAGCGACCTTCAGCGGAAGATCCAACTGAACAAGGAACGCAAGGAAGCCGAACTGCTCCCCAGCAGACTGACCGGGGTTCGGGTTCTCGGATACGCCGATGCGACAAGCATGCCAAGCTGGACGGACGATGCCCGGAAAGCATGCCTCGGCATCGCTTCCACCCCCGACACCCAGATCCCTTGCTCTGCCAGCAGCACAGATGTGGACTCCTGGTACGCGAGCCTCCTGCACACCGCAGGCGTGAAGGAACGGTTCTACTGCAGCACAAGGATGACGAACTTCCCATGGGTGGAGTGTCTCGTCACGGAAGACGGGTGGATCCGGTCAGTCCGTGAAGCACTCGGAGACGACATCTATTTCATCTCCCATGACAAGCGATCACTGGTCGTGGTGTTCGAGGAGGAGTACGAGTACATCGGCTTCCACTGCAGCGAGCCCACCCTCAAGTGACCCTGCAGCTAGCCCCACCCCGCTTGGCCAGTTGTCCCCATAGTTGTCCAACGCCCCGTCAGCCACCCTCATCCCTATGAGATCCCGTAGCCGTACCGGCATTCTCCTGACCCTGTCCGCCGCCGCCTGTGCCACCGCTCTCACCGCCCCCGCGCAGGCGGTGGGTGCCGCCGCGCCGCACACCGGCTCCCTTCACTGGGGCCCCTGTGCCGCCAAGGACAGTGCCCCCGGGTCCGAGTGCGCCACGCTTCCCGTTCCGCTCGATTACCGGAAGCCTTCCGGGCCCGCCGTCGACGTTGCCGTCTCCCGGCTTCGTTCGGAGCGGCCCGGGGCGCGGCGTGGGGCGTTGTTGCTCATAGCGGGTGGTCCGGGTGGGTCGGGAGTGGGGGCTGTGGCGCAGGAGGGGGAGAAGGTACGGAAGGCGACCAACGGGGCCTACGACGTCGTGGGGATTGATCCGCGGGGCGTGGGCGGCAGCACCGCGGCCGACTGCGGGATCGCCGAGAGCGACCGGCAGATGGTCGACTTCCGGGCCTGGCCGCGGCCGGACGGGGACATCTCGGAGGGCGTGGCCCGGGCCCGGCGCATCGCCGAGGCGTGTGCCCGCAACGGCGGCGACATCGTGCGCAGTCTGACGACGCGCAACGAGGCCCGGGACATCGACAGCTTCCGCAAGGCGCTGGGTGAGGAGAAGCTGTCCGCCGTCGGCGTGTCCTACGGGACGTACGTCGGGGGCGTCTACGCGCAGATGTTCCCCGAGCGCACGGACCGCTGGGTACTCGACAGCAGCGTCGACCCCGACCCCGCCCGCGTCGGGCGCGGCTGGCTGGCCAACATGGCGCCCGGCGCGGAGGAGAGCCTTCCCGACTTCGCGCGGTGGGCCACCGACCCCGCCCGCGGCAAGGACCGGATCGCCGAGCGGCCCGAGGAGGTCCGCCCCATGTTCCTCGCCCTGGCCGCCGAGCTCGACCGCAAGCCGCGCACCTTCAAGGACACCGGCCACCGGCTGACCGGCAACGTCCTGCGGCAGTCCCTGCAGTTGAGCCTGTACGACCCCGACCGCTATCCCCAGGCCGCCGCGCTCATCCGGGCCGCCCGCAGCGGCGGTGACGGCCCGCTCACCGCCCCCGACCCGTTCCCCGAGCCGCTGCCGCAGCGCGACGCCGCCGTGTTCGCCGGCATCGTCTGCAACGACGGAAGCTGGTCGCGCGACGTCTCCTCGTACGAGCGGGGCGTGGCCGCCGACCGTGCCCGCTACCCGCTCACGGCCGGCATGCCGGCGAGCATCACGCCGTGCGCGTTCTGGAAGGGCGAGCCCGCGGAGAAGCCCACCCGCATCACGTCCCGGGGGCCGTCCAACATCCTCATGGTCCAGAACCTGCGCGACCCCTCGACCCCGTACCGCGGGGCCCTGAAGATGCGCGCGGCGCTCGGTGACCGCGCCCGGCTCGTCTCGGTGGACGCGGGCGGGCACGGCGTGTGGCTCGACACCGGCAACGCGTGCAGCGATCGTGTCGTCAGCCGGTTCCTCGTCACGGGGCAGCGGCCCGCCGGGGACACCCTCTGCGCGGCGGAGGGTCAGCGCTCCAAGTAGGCCAGCACCGCCAGTACGCGCCTGTTGTCCGTGTCGCACGCGTGCAGGTCCAGCTTGGCGAAGATGTTGCCGATGTGCTTGGCCACCGCCTTCTCCGTGATGAACAGGTCCTCGGCGATGCCCGCGTTCGAGCGGCCCTGGGCCAGGCAGGACAGGACCTCGCGCTCGCGCGGCGTGAGGGCGGCCACCCCGCGGTCGCGGTCCTTGCTCCCCAGGAGCTGGGAGACGACCTGGGGGTCCATGGCGGTGCCGCCCTCCGCCACGCACTCCAGCGTGGCCATGAACTCGGCGCCGTTGGAGACCCGGTCCTTCAGGAGGTAGCCGACGGCCCCCGCGCCGTCGGCGAGGAGTTCGCGGGCGTAGAGCGGCTCGACGTACTGGGAGAGGAGCAGCACCGGCAGGCCGGGCAGGGCGCGGCGGGCGGTGAGGGCCGCACGCAGGCCGTCGTCGGCGAAGCCCGGGGGGAGGCGGACGTCGACGAGGGCGAGGCCGGGGCGGTGCTCGGTGAGCGCGGCCAGCAGGCCGGGGCCGTTGTCGACCGCCGCGACGACCTCGTGGCCGAAGGCCTGCAGCAGCCGGATCAGGCCGTCCCTCAGCAGGAAGTGGTCTTCGGCGAGGACAACCCGCACGGCACCTCCATCGTCACGATCGTCGGCCCGCCCGCGGGGCTGCTGACGGCCAGCACGCCGTCGAAGGTGGCCAGCCGCCGCTCGATGCCGCGCAGCCCCGTGCCGCGCGCCACGTCGGCGCCGCCGTGCCCGTCGTCGGTGACGGTGATCCGCAGCATCCCGGCCCCCGCTACGGTTCCAGCCCCCGCCCCGGCCTCGTAACGGGCGTCGATCCACGCGCGGTCGGCGCCGGCGTGCTTGGCGGCGTTGGTCAGGGCCTCGGAGACCGCGAAGTACAGGGCGGACTCGACGGGCGGCTCGGGGCGGCCGGGCACCTCGAAGGAGACCTCGGTCGTCAGCGGGCTGACCAGGGCCAGGGCCCGTACGGCGTCGGGCAGGCCGCGGTCGGCGAGGACCGGCGGGTGGATGCCGCGGACGAGGTCGCGCAGTTCCTCCAGCGCCTTGGCGGACGACTCGCGCGCCTCCTCCAGCAGGACCTTGACGGCTCCGGGGTTCTTCTCCAGCAGGTGCGCGGCGGCGTCCAGGGTCATTCCCATGGCCACGAGCCGTGCCTGGGCGCCGTCGTGCAGGTCGCGCTCGATGCGCTGGATCTCGGCCATGCGGACGTCGACGGCGTGCGAGCGGGTCGTGGCGAGGTGCTCGATGCGGTCGTTCATCCGGGCCATCCGCTCCGCCTCGTTCGGGGCGAGGATCCGGCGGGTCCACCGCGCGTGGGCGCGCACCGTCCGGGGCGCGACCCAGAGCGCGAGCCCCAGCTCGCCGACGCCGAGCACCCCGGCGAGCGCGGCCGTGACCGGGCCCTCGACCGGCAGGAACCCGAACCACACCCCGCCCCACAGCTCCGCCAGCCGCTCCCCCTCGAAGCCGAGGAAGACGCCCCAGAGCCCACTCAAAATCAGGGCGACCGGCGCGAAGGCCAGCGCCCCGCCCACGACGGGGTCGAGGGTGACCCAGCGCCAGTACCGCCAGGTCCTGCCGTCCTTGAGGACCCGCCGGGCGCGGTCCTTCGCGCCCGCGCCCCGCGGCGCGTCGGCCCCGGCTCCGGCCCCGGCTCCGGCAAGCGGCGGACCGTCCGCGTACGGGTCGGGGACCTCGACCCCCGACCACCGGGCGGCCAGCTCCCGCTGCCGGTCGGCCAGCCGACGGACGTCGCGCGCGGCGCGCGGCAGCAGCGCGAAGCCCAGGCCGGAGCCGAGCGTGAGGACGGCGAAGCCGAACACCAGGCCCACCAGGGTCTCCCTGACCGACAGCCCGCCGAGGATCAGAGAGCGGCGCAGCGCCAGCAGCCCGGCGGCCGCCGCCCCGCTGCGTCCTTCTCCGCCGCGTCCGTCTCCTCTCCGTCCTTCTCCTTCTTCTTCCCTCTGTGTCTCGTCCCGCCCCATGCGAGCTTCCCCCATGCCGTTGTCGTACGTCCCGTCCCGTCATTCTCGGGGGTCGTGCGGCCGGACGTCGGTGGGAAAAACTCCCCTGTTCGCAGCAGCAGCCGGTCAGAACAGCTGCTGCTGTCCGTCCGTCGGGGGCTCCTCCGGGTCGAACAGGCGCGGCTCCGTCGCCAGCAGCGGGGCCGAGCGGCGCGAGCCCGGGCAGGAGACCAGCTCGTACGAGAAGGCGGGGCGGCGGCCCGGCGGGTCGTGACGGGCGTAGCGGCCGCCGACGACGGCGATCTCGCGAGTGCATACGGGGCAGGCGCGGCGGGGAGCGGACATACCCTCCAGTGTCTCCTACGGAGCACAGTGGTCGGTCAGAAGACGTCCGCCGGGACGTGCGTCCCCCACACCTCCCGCAGCGCGTTGCACACCTCCCCGACCGTCGCCCGCGCCCGCAGGGCGTCCTTCAGCGGATACAGGACGTTGTCCGTCCCGGCGGCGGCCTTGCGCAGGGCCGCCAGCGCCGTCTCCACCGCCCGCCCGTCGCGCTCCTCCCGCAGCCGCGCGAGACGCTCCCGCTGCCGGGCCTCGATGGCCGGGTCGACGCGCAGCGGCTCGTACGGCTCCTCCTCGTCGAGCCGGAAGCGGTTGACGCCGACGACGACCCGTTCGCCGCTGTCGGTCTCCTGCGCGATGCGGTACGCGTTGCGCTCGATCTCGGCCTTCTGGAAGCCCTGTTCGATGGCGGCGACCGCCCCGCCGCGGTCCTCCACCCGGCCCATGAGGTCCAGGGCGGCCTCCTCGACCGCGTCGGTGAGGGACTCGACGGCGTACGAGCCGGCGAAGGGGTCCACGGTCGCGGTCACGTCGGTCTCGTGGGCGAGGACCTGCTGCGTGCGCAGCGCCAGCCGGGCGGCCTTGTCCGTCGGCAGGGCGATGGCCTCGTCGAAGGAGTTGGTGTGCAGGGACTGGGTGCCGCCGAGGACGGCGGCGAGGCCCTGGACGGCGACGCGCACCAGGTTCACCTCCGGCTGCTGCGCCGTGAGCTGGACGCCCGCGGTCTGGGTGTGGAAGCGCAGCATCTGCGACTTGGGGTCGCGGGCGCCGAAGGTCTCCTTCATCACGCGCGCCCAGATCCTCCTGGCCGCCCGGAACTTGGCGACCTCCTCCAGGAGCGTCGTGCGCGAGACGAAGAAGAAGCTCAGCCGGGGGGCGAAGCGGTCGACGTCCATGCCCGCGGCGACGGCCGTGCGCACGTACTCGATGCCGTTGGCGAGGGTGAAGGCGATCTCCTGCACGGGCGAGGCGCCGGCCTCGGCCATGTGGTAGCCGGAGATCGAGATCATGTTCCACTTGGGGAGCTCGGCGCCGCAGTACGCGAAGGTGTCGGCGACCAGCCGCAGCGAGGGCTTCGGCGGGAAGATGTACGTGCCGCGCGCGATGTACTCCTTGAGGACGTCGTTCTGGACGGTCCCCGTGAGCCGGTCCGCCGGGACGCCCTGCTCCTCGCCGACGAGCTGGTACATCAGCAGCAGCAGCGCGGCGGGGGCGTTGATGGTCATCGACGTGGAGACCTCGCCGAGCGGGATGCCGTCGAAGAGCACCCGCATGTCCTCGACGGAGTCCACGGCGACGCCCACCTTGCCGACCTCGCCGCCGGCCACGTCCGCGTCGGAGTCGTGGCCCATCTGCGTGGGCAGGTCGAAGGCGACGGACAGGCCGGTGGTGCCGTGGGCGATGAGCTGCCGGTAGCGGGCGTTGGACTCGGCGGCGGTGCCGAAGCCCGCGTACTGGCGCATCGTCCAGGGCCGGCCGGTGTACATCGTGGGGTACACGCCCCGCGTGAAGGGGTACGCGCCGGGCGCGCCGAGCCGCTCCGCGGGATCCCAGCCGTCGAGGTCCCCGGGTCCGTAGACGGGCCGGACGGCCTGCCCGGACTCGCTGAGCCGGGGCGCGCGCCCCGCGCCGTGCCGCCCCGCTCCCCCGCCGCCGTCGGGCTCGCCGCCGCCGGGCCTGTCGCCGTGGGGCCCGTCGCCGTGGGGCCTGCCGCTGTCCGGTTCGCGCGCCATGGGCGTCCCGCCTCCCGCTGCTGCTCGGCACATCCTGCAGACAGGATGCGCCGACCGGTGCGCCCGGGGCAGCCCCGACACGGGTGAGAACACCGGTGAGAACACCGGTGGGAACACGGGTGGGAACACGGGTGGGAAAGAGGGGGGCGCGGGCAGAGCCGGGGGAAGAGCCCCGCCCGCGCCGATGCGCATGAGCCGACGGTATGGGGGGAACTCCGGCTCGTGCGCAGCCGATGACCAGTCGGCTCACTACCTACAGCGCCGTGGGGTCGGAAAACGTCACACCGGGGGCCGGAACGGTGAAACGGGGATCGCTGTGGACGGGCGGCACAAGGCGGGAGAGACGCCCCGGAGTGTCCCAGCCGCCGCCGTCGTCACCCGTGCCGCCGGTCTTCCCGGAGCTCTGTCCCCCACCGGAATGGCCGTCGCCGGTGCCGGAGATCGTGCCGGAGCGGGCGGAGCCGCCGGCGTCGGCCGCCTTGACCACGTTCTCGCAGAACGTGCGCAGGTCGGCGTTGTTGCCGAGGCCCGCGGCGCGCTCCAGCGTCCGGACGGAGTCCTCGTCGACGCCGCCGCGGGCCTTCTGGGCCGCGAGGTAGTCGCGGCACAGGCGGGTGGCCAGGGGGCCGGCCTTGGTGCCGTCGCGGCGGGCGTCGTCGCCCTTGTCCGTCTCGTCGCGGCCGGGGCGCTGCGACGGGGACGCGGAGTCGCCGGGTCTGTCCCGGTCGGCGGGTGCGCTGCTGCGGCCGGAGCCGGGCGTGGGCGAGCCGGAGCCGTCCGGTTTCCCGCCTCGGCTCGGGCTGCCGTCCGGGCCGCGGGAGGGGGTGCCGCCGGGTGACCTGCTGCCGTCGGGGGACGCGCTCCCGGCGTGCTCGTCGCCGAAGGCGGACACGCTCGGCGCGGCCGCGGGATGCCCTCCCGAGCCGCCGAAGGGCCCGGGCAGCACGCCCGCGCCGGCCGCCACCGCGACGCCGCCGATGGCACAGCCGGCCAGGGCCATGGCCAGCGCGGCCTTGACGGGCCGCCAGCGGGTGAGCAGACCGCGCCCCGCCGCGGGGCGGGTCGCGGGCGCACCGAGCTGCACGGCCGGCTCGGGCACGGCCCGCTCGGGCACGGCCGCGAAGGCGGGCGCGGCTGCCGCGGCCCGCGCCGCGCGGAACGCCGCCAGCGCCGCGTCCTCGCCCGGCAGGGGCTGCCCGGCGGGGGCGGGCGGCGGCACGAGCGACCGCAGCGTGGCGACGAGGCGCTCGGCCTCGGGCGGCACGGCGTGGCCTTCCGGCCGGGTTCCGCGTACGGGGTCGGCCGGACCGCCGGATGCGGGTGAGGTGCCGGTTGCGTCGGCGGGGGCTCCGGGAGCGCCGGCGGCCGCAGGGGCGTCGGAGTCGGCCGAGGCGCCGGAAGTACGGGGAACCCCGGGAACGCCCGCAGCGCCGGACACGCCGGAGGCGCCCGACGCGTCGCAGGTGCCGGACGTACCGGACGGACCCGGAGCCCCGGAAGCCTCGTCGGAGCCGGAGGCCCCCGAAGGCGTCGGCGCAGCGGACTCGTTCACGGGGTCGGCGGAGTCGCCGGCCCGGGCGACGGGCGCCGTTCCGCTCAGCAAGCGCTCCACGGCGTCCTCGTCCAGCCAGTCTTCCAGCCAGTCGTACCGGTGGTCGTCCGCCATCACATGTCCTTCTGCGTCCGCGCACGCATTTGCGTCACACCGGCAGAAGCATTCGCTCCGGGGTGTGACCCGGGCTGTGCCCGCCGCTGCTGGGGGACGGTGTCGGTGACCGGCTTCCCCGCCGGCCGGTCGGCGCCACCGGGCGCCGGCACCGTTCCGCTGCCGCCCACGGTCCCGGGCGTCCCGGCCGTCCCGTCGATCGCGTCGACCCCGTCTGCTCCCGGCGTCACCATTTCGGCCAGCCGTCGCAGCCCGCGGTGCGCGGCGGTGCGCACCGCTCCCGGGCGCTTGCCGAGCACCCCGGCGGCGCTCTTCGCGTCGAGGCCGACGACCACGCGCAGCACGACGGCCTCGGCCTGGTCCTGCGGGAGGCGGGCTATGAGGGCGAGGGTGTTGCCCGTGCCGACGGCCTCCAGGGCCTCGCCGGCGGTGTCGGCGTCGGCGGCGCGGCCCGCGAGCTCGCTCTCGTCGCCGCCGATGGCGGGGCGCCGGCCGCGCATGCGTATGTGGTCCAGGGCGCGGTTGCGGGCGATCCTGGCGGCCCAGCCGCGGAAGCGGTCCGCGTCGCCGGCGAACCGTTCGAGGTCGCGGGCGATCTGCAGCCACGCCTCGGAGGCCACGTCCTCGGCGTCGGCTTCGCCGACGAGCGTCCGCACGTACCCGAGCAGGCGGGGGTGCACGGAACGGTAGACCGTACGGAATGCCGTCTCGTCCCCACCCTGGGCCGCGTTCACCGCGGCCGTCAGCTCGGCGTCGTCCCCCTGCACGCCCTCATCCTGCACCACTCGGAGATTCCGTGGCTCAGTAGCCCGCCGGCCCGCTGCCGTAAGGATTCTGCGGCGGGTTGGGCCAGCCGGCCGCGGGGCCGCCGGGCTGCTGCACGGGGACATACCCGGGCGCGCCGTACGGCACACCGGCGGGGACGGCTCCGCCGGGGCCCGCCATGGCGCGCTGCTCCTGCAGGCGGGCGAGCTGGCGGACGACGAGGACGGCGAGGACGCCGGCGGCGATCATCAGCAGCGTGGCGAGGCCGGAGACACTGGCCGAATTCTTGAGCGCCTCGACGTCCTCCCGCCAGGTGGAGCCGTCGTAGCCCTTGGTGGCGATCCGCGTGGAGGCGCCGAGGCTCAGCGCCGTCGAGAGGATGTTGCAGACCCCGCTGGCGAGCCAGAGGGTCCACCAGGAGTTCAGCAGGCCCTTGGAGACGCCCTGCGGGGCGCTGGCCTTGTAGATGTCGTTGACGATCTGCTTGGGGAACCAGAGGTTGACCACCGGGGTGAACCACGAGCCGGCGGCCCAGCCGATGCCGAGGCGCTGGCTGCCGGGCGCGAAGAACTCGGCGTTGATCCGGGCCCGGCGGAACCAGATGGCCCAGAACGTGGCGGAGGCGGCCAGGGTCAGGAGGTAGAGCAGCGCGGAGACCGTGGCCAGGGCGTCCGTGTCCTCAAGGTCCTCCTGCGTGGTGGAGCTCACGCCGTTGTCGAGCATGTCCTGCAGCGCCATGCGCGTCTGGGTGTCGGTCCAGAAGACGAACAGCAGCGACGCCACGCTCGCCCCGAGCGAGACCATCAGCGCGATCCTCAGGCCGCGGCGCAGGTCGACGCCGCCGACGGGCATCGGGGCCTGCGGCATCGCGGGGGCGTACGGGTACCCGTAGGCGGGCGCGGGCGCCGGGGCCGCCTGCTGCTGGTAGGCACCGCAGGCGGCGCAGCGGCCGTCCGGGCCGACGGCGGCGGCGCGGCAGTGACCGCACGGATACATAGGTGAGAACCCCCTGGAATGTGACCGTTTTTCCCTTTGGTCCGGTGTGCCCGGACCCGGCCACCGGGACGACAAGCGAGAGGCGCACGCTGAGCGGCGCGGACCCGCACGTTACGGGCAGCAACCCGGCTTCGTCCAGAAAGGGTCCCCGGCACCCCGGTATGACAGTGTGACGGATTGACGGCCTGCGGCGCTGTAGGAGGTGTGGGCCCCACCAGGGTTCACACCGGACGGCGGTCGGGGCCTCTCCTGTGGGGGGTGGCGGCCCCGGCCGTCCTCCGTACCGGGCCCGCCCCGCCGCCACTCCGCTCCGGGGAGGGCGCCTACGCCGCGTCCTCCTGCGCCACGTCCTTCACCGTGATCGTCAGGTCGTTGGTCACCGTGAAGTACGGCCGCAGCCGCACCTCGCCGCGCACGGCGCCCGGGAAGGTGTCGATGCCCTTGCGGTCGGCGAAGTCGCCGGCGATCCGGCCGACGCGCACCAGCGCCGCCCCCGCCCGCGGCCGCACCCACAGGTCCCACAGGTCCTGCTCCTCGTCCGGCTTCTGCCGCTTCTGCATCGGCTCGTAGGGCAGGTTCCCCGAGCCGTCCTCCAGCGGCACCCGCACGTCGGCCGCGGAGCCGTCGCCGTGGCGCAGCCGCGCGATGAGCTCGGCGCCCTCGCCGAGCGAGGTGCCGTGGGCGCGGACGGCGATGCGGACGCCGTCCGCGCCGACCTGCACCTCGGTGGCCTCCGCGTGCTGCGGGCGCAGCCAGGTGCGCACCGCGAGGAAGCCGTCGCTCGTCTCGTAGGGCACGGCGGCGGCGACACCGGCGGCGCCCTGCGCGAGCTCCAGCCCGAGCAGGGCCTTCTGCTCGACCAGCGCGGCGGTCAGGCGGCGGCGCGACTTGTCGCCGGAGCGCTCGGCGTAGGTGTCCCAGCGGCCCTCGGCCAGGGTGTGCGCGGCGCGGTCGAGGCGGGCCTCGACCCAGGTGCCGGGCTCGCGGCGGGCGGGGAGCGGCACGCGCACGGACTCCTTGCCCTTGGTGCCGCGGTGGCGCAGCAGCAGGTGCGAGTCCGCGGCGGTGAGCTGGTCGGCGCGCAGGCGGACGACGAGGGAGCCGTCGGCGGCGACGGCGCAGCGGGCCTCGGGGTGGGCGCTCTCGCCGGGGGCGGGGGCGGCCACGGCCGCCTGCTTCTTGCGGCCGCCGCCGAACAGGCCGCCGAACAGGCCCTTCTTCTTCTCGGGGGTGGTGGTGGAGCCCGGGCGCAGCTCCTCGAACAGCTCCTCGTAGCGGGCGGCGATACGCGCGGGCTCGTAGCGGCCGGCGGTCTCGCGGGCGGCCGCGCCGAGGCGGGCGCGCAGCGCGGCGTCCCCGGTGATCTTCAACAGGGCGTCGGCGTAGGCGTCGACGGCGTCCGCGTCATCGAGCGGGACGAGCATGCCGTCGGTGCCGTCGGTGAGGATCTCGCGGGGGCCGTAGGGGCAGTCGGTGGCGACGACCGGCAGGCCCGCGTGCATGGCCTCGACGATCGTCATGCCGAAGGACTCGGCGTCGGAGGCGACGGCGGCGACGGCGCCCTTGGACCACTCGGTCTCGATGGGCGAGCGGGCGCCCATGAGGGTGACGCGCTCGTAGAGGCCGAGCTCCTCGATCTGCTTGCGCAGCTTGGCCTTGGCGGGGCCGCGGCCGTAGATGCGCAGGTGCCACTCGGGGCGCTGGGCGGCGACCTTGGCGAAGGCGGCGACGAGCCGGTCGTAGCGCTTGACGGCGACGAGGCGGCCGGCGGAGACGATCAGCCGGGAGGTGCCGTCGGAGGGCTCCGCGACGGGGGCGGGGACGGCGTTGGGGATGGAGAGGATGCGCGCGCGGGCACCGGGGAGGGCCTCGCGGTAGTGCCCGGCGTCGGCCTCGGAGACGGTGGCGAAGGCGTCGAGGGCGGCGATCGCCGGGTCCATCACGGCGTGCAGCTCGGGGACGTGGGCCTCGTGCGTGAGGTGCTCCTGGCCCAGGCGCAGGTAGCGGTCGGAGCCGTACTTCGCGAGGTAGCCGATGAGCTTGGGGCGGGTGGCGATGACGACGTCGGCGTCGGTGCCGGCGAGGTGCTCGCGCAGGCGCTGGTCGGTGAGGGCCGTCGCGGCCATCCGGCCGTTGTCGATGCGCTCGTCCCGGAAGATCTCGCTGGGCTGCTGGTTGAGCGGGGCCTCGTACTCGTCGCCGTCGGTGCCCTCGCGCAGGTCGACCAGGGGCGTGAGGCGTACGCGCGGGTCGATGTCCAGCTCGGGGACGTCCACGGGCCGGTTGACGCTGATGATCCGGACCTCGTGCCGGTCCGCGAGGGCGGCGGCGAGGTTGACGGTCGAGCGGATGGTGCCGCCGATGCCGTACGCGTTGTGCAGCAGGAATTCGATCTTCATCGGGCCCTCGTTCAGATGCGCGTGCTTCCTCCCGGAGGTTAGGCCCTCGGACGGCCGGGCCGCACGTACCGTGCTGCGGCCCGCTCACCGCACGGCCCGCGCGGCGCCGGTGACCTCGCGTTCCGCCGGGCCGCCGGCGCCGAGGTGCGCCCCGCCGCGGCGGGCGTTTCACCGGATCCGCGCGCAATCACCGGCCCCGCCCGCCATCACCGGACCCGCGCGTCTCACCGGACCCGGGCGTCCAGAGCCACGAAGTCCTGCCACGGCATCGTCGGCCGGCGGGCGTCCCACAGGCGCTGGGCGACCGCGGCCAGCGGCAGCCGGATGCCGGCGGCGACCTGCTGGGCGTTCTGCGCCTCGGCCCGGTCGCACCAGACGGCCAGCCGCCCGCCCACGACCCGGTCGGGGCCGGACTGCCCCGGTACGGGCGCCGTGCCGCGCAGCACGGCCGGCGACCACTGCTCGTAGATCCGCTGCCCGGTGGGGTAGGTGAACTGGTTGGGCTCGCCGAGGACGTAATAGAGGTACTCGTCGTTGAGGTTGACGAGCGTGCGCCCCTCGTTCAGGTACTCCTGCGGGAGCCGGGCGCCGATCTCCTTGCCCGTCCAGTACTCGACCTCGATGTCCTTGTTCGCGCTCACGACGCCGCCGCGGAAGAAGCCGTCGTTCCACGCCTTGGCCTTCTTGCCGAGGGTGCGCACGAGGGCGGCCCGGTCGTTGAGCCAGCCGGTGGCCAGGTCCTGGACGCGGGCGCGCGGCCCGTACTTCTCGCGGGCGCGGGCGGCCAGGCGCGGGTAGGAGGCCTCGGGGTTCTTGGCCATCAGCGCCCGGTACTCGTCGGCGCCGAGGTGGAAGTACGGGCCGGGGAAGAGCGGGGCGTACTCGCGCAGCAGGTCGTCGACGATGCGGGCGGCGTCGGGGTTGGCGATGTCGACCGCGCCGCGGGCGGCCTTGCCGGTGGCGTCGCGCAGCTGCAGCGTGGGGTGGGCGGCGATGACCGCGCCGAGGTGGCCGGGCGAGTCGATCTCCGGGATGACGGTGATGTGCAGGGACTCGGCGAGGGCCACGATCCGGCGGACCTCGGCCTTGGTCAGCCGCTGCGGGGAGACGATCTCGGGGTGGGAGTCGCTCTCGATGCGGAAGCCCTGGTCGTCGGAGAAGTGCAGGGCGAGCTGGTTGAGCTTGAGGGCGGACAGCTCGCGCAGCCGGGCCTCGATCCACTCGGCGGTGAAGTGCTTGCGGGCGATGTCGAGGTGGAGGCCGCGCTGGGCGCGGTCGGGGGCGTCGCGCACGACGCCTTCGGGGAGCCCGCCGCCGGAGCGCACGGCCTGCAGGAGGGTGCGCGTGCCGTAGAACACTCCGGCTTCGCCCGCCGAGGCGACGAGCACCTTGCCGTCGCGGACGGTCAGCTCGTAGGCCTCGGCCGCCAGGGGGCCCTGGCCCGTGCCGGGGCGCAGGACGAGTTCGACGTCGCCGGCGCGGGCGGGGCCGGCCGCGTAGCCGAGCTTGAGTTCGCCGGCCAGGCGGCGGCCCTCGTCGGCGAGCGGGCCGGAGGCGATCACGCGGGCGCCGTCGGTGGGCCGCCAGCCGGGGCCGGCGGCGGCCTCGGCCGAGCGGACGGCGGGGATGGCGCGCGGGACTCCGGCGGGGACGGGGGCCTGCGCGGAGGACTGGCGGGCGGGCGAGCGGGTCAGGGAGGCGGGGGCCGAGGCGGAGGAGGCCCCGGGGGAGCGCGAGTCGTCCCCGCCCGGCCGGGTGCCGCCTTCGCCGGGGCAGCCCATCAGGGTCATGGTGGCGAGGAGGACGCCGGCGCAGACGGTCCCCCGGACGGCCGACGCTCTGGTCATCCTGAGGCGCAGTCCCATGGAGCAAGCCTCCTCTTCCGGAGTCTTCACGGCTCTTTCGGCCTGAATGGGGCGAAGGTAGTCCTCTTTCCCCCCGGGGCGTTCCGCCCATGTCCACCGCGCACCGGAATCCGCCCCCGTCCGAATGAAATTCATCCATACGCCGGACGGTGGCCGAGAAGCATCGCTACGGTGGCGGCCCGGTTTGACTCCTTCACCCGCCCGGTGCCGCCGGGTCCAGCTGCCGGAGGTTCGGAGATCACGCTCTACGGCCTCGACCGCCACGGCCTCGACCGGCTCAACTCCGCCGCGCCCGGCGCGGCCGAGGCCGCCCTCCTCGCCTGCTGCGGCAGCCGCCGCTGGGCCCGCCGCCTCGCCGACCTGCGCCCCTACCCCGACCTGCGCACCCTGCTGAACACCGCGGAGCACGCCGCCCGCGGGCTGGCCCCCGCCGATCTGGCCGAGGCGCTCGCCGACGAGACCGTCCCCCAGCACCTCCTGACGGGCCCCGGCGTCACCGAGGCGACCCGCGGCGCGCTGCGTCAGGCCCAGGCCGCCTACGAGGCCAGATTCGGCCATGTTTTCGTGCTCTGCCTGGACGGCAGCCGCCCGGACGACGCCCTGGACCGCGCCCTGGCCTCCTTGCGCGCCCGGCTCGCCGCCACCCCGGCCCAGGAGGCCGCCGTCACCGCCGCGGAGCTCGCCCGCCTCGCCCGCGGCCGGCTCACCCGGCTGGCCCCGGACACCCCGCCCATGCGGCCGCGCACCGCCCGGCCGTGCGGGACATAACACCCATTCGGACGGACGTCGCAGGCCAGACCGGGTGTGGAATTCTCCGCAGAGTCACCCCGTACGGCCCTTGACGGGCGCACACATGCCTGTTTGATCACACCTGCGGACCCCGGGACGCCGAACCGACAAGGCGTCGCTACGATGGCCAGGGCCGGTGGACCGTACCCGGCCGGGCCCGACCGACAGAGAAGCCGGCAGGCCCTGATCCCCGCTCCCGGAGGGTTTTCCGTGCCGGCTGGAACGCTGTACCGCGGCCGGGAAGGCATGTGGTCCTGGGTGGCTCACCGAGTCACCGGCGTCCTCATTTTCTTCTTCCTGTTCGTGCACGTCCTGGACACCGCTCTCGTCCGCGTCTCCCCCGAGGCGTACGACGACGTCGTCGCGACGTACAAGACGCCCCTCGTGAATGTGATGGAGTATGGCCTCGTCGCCGCCATCCTCTTCCACGCGCTCAACGGCCTCCGCATCATCGCCGTGGACTTCTGGTCCAAGGGCCCGCGGAAGCAGAAGCAGATGCTGTGGTGGGTCGTCGCCATCTGGGCTGTGCTCATGGCAGGCGCCTTCTACCCCGTGCTCCAGCACACGCTGCGCACGCTGTTCGGGAGCTGAGTCGCGAAATGTCTGCTGAAACCACCCCCGCCACCGCCGCCGCGGCCGACGTCTCCCTCTACGACGTCGACAACCCGGCCCCGGTCATCGAAGCGCCCCGCAAGCGCACCAAGAAGACCCCGAAGACGACCCGCACCAACTTCGAGCTGTACGGCTGGCTGTTCATGCGGCTGTCCGGCATCGTCCTGGTCGTCCTGGTCCTCGGCCACCTGCTGATCCAGCTCGTCCTCGACGGCGGCGTCAGCAAGATCGGCTTCGCCTTCGTGGCCGGCCGCTGGGCCTCGCCGTTCTGGCAGGCCTGGGACCTGGTCATGCTCTGGCTCGCGATGCTCCACGGCGCCAACGGCCTCCGCACGGTCATCAACGACTACGCGGAGCGCGCGACGACCCGTTTCTGGCTGAAGAACCTGCTGTACGCGGCCACGGTGTTCACCGTCCTGCTGGGCACGCTGGTGATCTTCACCTTCGACCCGAACATCCGCTAGAGCCCGGGGCTGACGACACCATGAAGATCCACAAGTACGACACCGTCATCGTCGGCGCCGGCGGCGCCGGCATGCGCGCGGCCATCGAGTCGACGAAGCGCAGCCGCACCGCGGTGCTCACCAAGCTCTACCCCACCCGCTCCCACACCGGCGCCGCCCAGGGCGGCATGGCCGCCGCCCTCGCGAACGTCGAGGAGGACAACTGGGAGTGGCACACCTTCGACACGATCAAGGGCGGTGACTACCTGGTCGACCAGGACGCCGCCGAGATCCTGGCGAAGGAGGCCATCGACGCGGTCCTCGACCTCGAGAAGATGGGCCTGCCGTTCAACCGCACCCCGGACGGCACCATCGACCAGCGCCGCTTCGGCGGTCACAGCCGCAACCACGGCGAGGCCCCGGTCCGCCGGTCCTGCTACGCCGCGGACCGCACCGGCCACATGATCCTCCAGACGCTGTACCAGAACTGCGTCAAGGAGGGCGTGGAGTTCTTCAACGAGTTCTACGTCCTGGACCAGCTGATCACCGAGGTCGACGGCGTCAAGAAGTCGGCCGGCGTGGTCGCCTACGAGCTGGCCACCGGCGAGATCCACATCTTCCAGGCGAAGGCGGTCATCTACGCCTCCGGCGGCACCGGCAAGTTCTTCAAGGTGACGTCGAACGCCCACACGCTCACGGGCGACGGCCAGGCGGCCTGCTACCGCCGCGGCCTGCCGCTGGAGGACATGGAGTTCTTCCAGTTCCACCCGACGGGCATCTGGCGCATGGGCATCCTGCTGACGGAGGGCGCCCGCGGTGAGGGCGGCATCCTCCGCAACAAGGACGGCGAGCGCTTCATGGAGAAGTACGCGCCGGTCATGAAGGACCTCGCGTCCCGTGACGTCGTCTCGCGCTCCATCTACACGGAGATCCGCGAGGGCCGCGGCTGCGGTCCCGAGGGCGACCACGTCTACCTCGACCTCACCCACCTGCCGCCGGAGCAGCTGGACGCCAAGCTCCCGGACATCACCGAGTTCGCGCGCACCTACCTCGGCATCGAGCCCTACACGGACCCGATCCCGATCCAGCCCACCGCGCACTACGCCATGGGCGGCATCCCGACCAACGTCGAGGGCGAGGTGCTGGCCGACAACGACACCGTCGTCCCCGGCCTCTACGCCGCCGGCGAGGTCGCGTGCGTGTCCGTGCACGGCGCCAACCGCCTGGGCACCAACTCGCTGCTCGACATCAACGTCTTCGGCCGCCGCGCGGGCATCGCCGCCGCGGAGTACTCGGCGAAGGCCGACTACGTCGAGCTGCCGGAGAACCCGGCGCAGTTCGTGGCCGAGCAGGTCGAGCGGCTGCGCAACTCCACCGGCAAGGAGCGGGTCGCCGAGCTCCGCAAGGAGCTGCAGGAGACCATGGACGCCAACGTCATGGTCTTCCGCACCGAGCAGACCATCAAGACGGCCGTCGAGAAGATCGCCGAGCTGCGCGAGCGCTACAAGAACGTGTCCGTCCAGGACAAGGGCAAGCGCTTCAACACCGACCTGCTGGAGGCCGTCGAGCTGGGCAACCTGCTCGACCTGGCCGAGGTGATGGCCGTGTCCGCGCTCGCGCGCAAGGAGTCCCGCGGTGGTCACTACCGCGAGGACTACCCCAACCGCGACGACGTCAACTTCATGCGCCACACCATGGCGTACCGCGAGGTCGACGCGGAGGGCAAGGACTCGATCCGCCTCGACTACAAGCCGGTCGTCCAGACCCGCTACCAGCCGATGGAGCGTAAGTACTGATGAGCACCGCGACTCTCGACAAGGTCGAGGCCGACTCCGCGGCCTCTCC
This sequence comes from Streptomyces telluris, assembly GCF_024519335.1. Classification (NCBI taxonomy): domain Bacteria; kingdom Bacillati; phylum Actinomycetota; class Actinomycetes; order Kitasatosporales; family Streptomycetaceae; genus Streptomyces; species Streptomyces telluris. The sequence continues at coordinate 363,787 of NZ_JANIID010000003.1, read as the reverse complement.
CTACATCAAGGTCACCTTCCGCGTCCGCCGGTTCAACCCGGAGGTCTCGGACGAGGTCACCTGGCAGGACTTCGAGGTCGACATCGACCCCAAGGAGCGCGTCCTCGACGGTCTCCACAAGATCAAGTGGGACGTCGACGGTTCGCTGACGTTCCGCCGCTCCTGCGCGCACGGCATCTGCGGCTCCGACGCGATGCGCATCAACGGCAAGAACCGCCTCGCGTGCAAGACGCTGATCAAGGACCTCAACCCGTCGAAGCCGATCACGGTCGAGCCCATCAAGGGCCTCACGGTCCTGAAGGACCTCGTGGTCGACATGGAGCCGTTCTTCCAGGCCTACCGCGACGTGATGCCCTTCCTGATCACCAAGGGCAACGAGCCGACGCGCGAGCGCCTGCAGTCCGCCGAGGACCGCGAGCGCTTCGACGACACCACCAAGTGCATCCTGTGCGCCGCGTGCACGTCCTCGTGCCCGGTGTTCTGGAACGACGGCCAGTACTTCGGCCCGGCGGCGATCGTCAACGCCCACCGCTTCATCTTCGACTCGCGCGACGAGGCCGGTGAGCAGCGCCTGGAGATCCTGAACGACAAGGACGGCGTGTGGCGCTGCCGCACGACGTTCAACTGCACGGACGCCTGCCCGCGTGGCATCGAGGTCACCAAGGCGATCCAGGAGGTGAAGCGAGCGCTCATCACGCGCCGCTTCTGACCTCGGGTCCGCTTCCGGACTGCGGCCGGGGCCCGCTCCTCCCTTCCGGGGAGGGGCGGGCCCCGGCCTTTTCCGCACGCGCCGCCCCTCGGGACTTGACCCTGACACCGGTGTCATACGGCAACCTCTTGGCCATGACACAGCTTCCCGCATTCGCCACCACCGTCACCGGCTCCGGCCCCGGCATCCTCCTCGCGCACGGCGCGGGCGGCAGCATCGAGGGCAACTACGCACCGATCCTCCCGGCCCTCGCCGAGCACCACACCGTGGTGGCCCCCGACTATCCCGGCTCCGGTGCGACGCCCCGCGCGGAGCGGCTGACCCTGGACGGCCTCGTGGACGGGATCGTGGCCGCCGCCGACGCGGCGGGCCTCGACACGTTCACCCTCCTCGGCTACTCGCTGGGCACCCTGGTGTCCGTCCGGACGGCGGCCCGCCACCCGGACCGGGTGCGCGGGCTGGTCCTGACGGCCGGTCTGGCCCACCCGGACAACCGCACGATGGCCTCGCTGGACCTCTGGCAGCACTTCCTCGCGGGCGGCGACGTCAAGGCCTTCGCCCGGTTCGTCGCCCTGTCCGGCTTCGGGGAGGACTTCTACAACGCCGTGCCCGCCGAGCACGTGCCGGCCTTCCTGGACCTGATCGCCGCGGGCGTCCCGGCCGGGACCGCCGAGCAGGCCGCCGTGGTGGCGACCGCCGACACCCGGCCCCACCTGGCCGGGATCTCCGTCCCGACCCTGGTGATAGCCACGCTCCAGGACACCCTCGTCTCCCCCGCCAACTCCCGTCTCCTGGCGGACGCGATCCCCGGCGCGGAGTACGCGGAGATCGGGACGGGCCACGTCCCGATGGCCGAGAAGCCGCGCGAGTGGGAGAAGCTGATCGTCGACTTCCTTGCCCGCAAGGAACTCTGACGATCACTTGGCCGGTTTTCCTGACGTACGGCCGTTCCTGTGTTTGAGTGAGGCGCATCACTGGGCGGAGGGGGCGCGGGGATGCGTGGGCTTCGGGCGGGGGCGGCCGTGGTGGCCGCGGTGCTGTTGGCGGGCGGGACGGGAGGGTGTCAGCTGGTCTCGCCGGGGGACGACGATCAGGGGCCGATCACCGTCGGCACCACGGACGCCGTCACCTCCCTCGACCCCGCCGGCGCCTACGACGCGGGCTCCTGGGCGCTGTTCAGCAACCTCTATCAGTCATTGCTGACCTACTCCCCCGGCACGGGCTCCCCCGTGCCGGACGCGGCCGACCGGTGCGACTTCCAGGGGAAGGACTTACGCACGTACCGGTGCGAGCTCCGCGAGGGCCTGAAGTTCGGCAACGGCCGTGAACTGACCGCCGACGACGTGAAGTTCTCCTTCGACCGGATCCTGCGGATCAAGTCGCCCCAGGGCCCGCAGTCGCTGCTGGACACCCTGGAGTCCGTCGCCACCGCCGGCCGGTCGGTCACCTTCCGGCTGCGGGTCCCGGACGCCACGTTCCCGTTCAAGATAGCCACCGGTGCCGGCGCCATCGTCGACAGCTCGCGCTATCCGGCCGACAAGCTGCGCACCGGCACCGAGGCCGACGGCTCCGGCCCGTACGCCCTCAAGAGCTACCGCCCGCGCTCCGTGGCCGAGTTGCGGCCCAACAAGAACTACCAGGGCGCCGTGAAGCACCGGGGCGGCGAGGTGACCGTGCGCTACTTCCGGGACTCGGCCACGATGAGCAAGGCGTGGAAGCAGCGCTCCCTCGACGTCGCCGGGCGCCTGATGCCGCCGTCCGACATCGCCGCGCACTCCCTGTCCGACACCGGGGTGAAGCTGATGGAGAGCGCCGGCTCCGAGACCCGCTCGATGTTCTTCAACCTGCGCGACGGCTCGCCGCTGAAGCAGTTACCGGTCCGCCGGGCCATCGCCGCCGTCATCGACCGCGAGGCCCTCGCGCGCGACGTCCACCACCGCACCGTCGAGCCGCTGTACTCCCTCATCCCCCAGGGCCTCACCGGCCACACCACGTCGTTCTTCGACCTCTACCCCCAGCCGGACCCCGAGTCCGCACGCTCCCTCCTGAGCCGCGCCGGCATCACCACCCCCGTCCGCTTCACCCTCGCCTACTCGCAGGGCGCCGCCACGGACGAGGAGGCGGCGCTGGTCAAGCGGCAGCTGGAGCGCACCGGGCTGTTCGAGGTGACCACGCGGAACGTGGAGTGGACGGAGTTCCGGCAGGGCTACGCCCGGGGCGCCTACGACGCGTACTGCGTCGGCTGGCTGGCCGACTTCCCCGACCCGGACAACTTCACCACCCCGCTCGTGGGCCGGTCCTCCTCCTTCCGCACGGGCTACGCCAACCCGAAGGTGGAGCAGCTCATCGGCGCCACGCAGGACAGCTCCCGGCGCAGCGGGGTCTCGAAGGACTTCCGGGCCATCCAGGACCTCATCGCCCAGGACGTCCCCGTGCTGCCCCTGTGGCAGAAGAAGGACTACGTGCTGAGCAGCGCTTCCGTCTCGGGCACGCAGTACCTCTCCGACGGGACCGGGCAGTGGCGCCTGTGGGAGCTGGGGCGGCTCTGACGGCCCGGCACGCCGGCGGCTTCTATGACCTGCGCCGCAGCGCCCTGACGCCGCGCAACCCGATCAGCCCCACGGCCGTCCCCAGAAGAAACGAGGTGATGGCGAGCGCGAGGTGCACCCAGAAGTACGCGGTCGGGTCGCCCGCGTCGTCGAAGGCGAGACCGCTGCCGTCCTTCCACAGATTCTTCGCGAAGGTGATCCAGATGACCCAGCTCCACGCGCCGAAGGCGAGCAGGAACCAGGAGACGGGACGGGAGAGGACGGCGGGGGCGGGAGCCGCGGAGGCCCCGGGCGCGGCGGGGGCGGCGTCGGACGTAGTGCTCGGCATGGGTTTCAGTATGCGTTCGGGTCAGCGCACTAGTCCTATCGGGTCCCCGGCCGTCATCCGAGCCAGTGAGGCGGCGACTGGAACCCCCAGGTGGCGGGGTAGTTTCACGAACGTGCCGACGACGACATCACGCCCCACGCGGGCCGCCGCGACGCGACGACGTCACGGGGCCGCGCTCGCGGCCGCCGCCTCTCTGATCGTCCCGTTGACGACCGCCGCCCCCGCCCTTGCCGAACCCACGCCCTCGCCGACCCCGAGCCGGCCGAGCGTGAGCCCCAGCCCCTCGGGCCTCCGGGCCCCCGGGGGCGCGACCGCCGTGGAGGACGACGGCAAGGGCATCGGCCGGGGCGCGCCCCGCAGGCCGCCCGCGCGGATGTCCACCGTGGGCGGCGAGATGCTGGGCCGGCCGGGCCCGCAGGTGCAGCTCGGCCCGGGCGCGCCGCAGCTGCCCAAGGACCTGAGCGGGCGCTCCTGGCTCGTGGCGGACGCGGAGTCTGGCGAGATCCTCGCCGCGAACAACGCGCACTGGCAGCTGCCGCCCGCCTCGACGCTGAAGATGCTCTTCGCCGACACGGTGCTGCCGAAGCTGCCCCGGACGAAGACGCACCGGGTGGAGCCCTCCGACCTGGAGGGCATGGGCGCGGGCAGCAGCGCCGTGGGGGTGAAGGAGGGGTCCTCGTACAGCGTCCACGACCTGTGGCTGGGCGTGTTCCTGCGCTCGGGCAACGACGCGGTGCGCGTCCTCGCGTCCATGAACGGAGGGATCCCGAAGACCGTGAAGGACATGCAGGCGCACGCCGAGGATCTGCAGGCGCTGGACACCCACGTGGTCACCCCCGACGGCTACGACGCGGACGAGCAGGTCTCCAGCGCGTACGACCTGACGCTGTTCGCCCGTTCGGGGCTGCAGAAGGCGGACTTCCGGGAGTACTGCTCGACGGTGTCGGCGCAGTTCCCCGGCGAGGAGAAGCCGGGCAAGCCGCGCGAGAGCTTCGGCATCGTCAACACCAACCGGCTGCTGACCGGCGAGGGCATGCCGGGCGGCATGCCGTACAAGGGCATGGCCGGGGTGAAGAACGGCTCGACCACCAACGCGGGCAACACCTTCACGGGCGTCGCCCAGCACGACGGGCGCAAGCTGCTGGTGACGGTGATGAACCCGGAGATCCAGGAGCAGTACGAGGTCTACAAGGAGACCGCGCGGCTCCTGGACTGGGGCTTCGAGGCGGCCGGGCACGTCAAGCCGGTCGGCATGCTGGTTCCCCCGAAGGGAGGCGCCGCGGGCGGCAAGGACGGCGCCGGCAAGGCCGGGAGCAGCACGCAGGCGTCGGTGGCGAGCACGGGCTCCGGCGGGATGTGGACGGCCGTGGGGATCACGGGCGGGGCGCTGGTGGCGCTGGCCGCCGGAGCGTTCGTGGTGCACCGCCGCTGGCCGCGGCCGAAGGGGTAGCCGGTACGTCGCGGGTCCGGCGGTTCCGCATTCCGCCGGACCGGCCTCAGTCCTCCATGAGGTCCTTCTCCCGGGGCGGCTCGCCCGGCGTCGGCGTGGCCGTCCAGGCGGCGCAGAACAGCACCAGCTTCGCCATGAAGTTGATCCACAGCAGCAGGGCGACGGGCGTGCCGAAGGCCCCGTACATGCTCTTCGCCGCCACTCCGCGCAGATAGCCGCCGAGCAGCAGTTTCAGCAGCTCCAGGCCGACCGCCCCGAGGAGCGCGCCGACGACGAGGCGGCGCCGCGGGGGCAGGACGCCGGGCAGCCGGGAGAGCACGTAGAGCATCAGCAGGAAGTCGGCGAGGACGGCGATGCAGAAGCCGGCCCCGGTCAGCAGCACGCCGATGCCGTCCAGCCCGGTCCTGGTGGCCACCCAGTCCACGGCCGCCGACGCGAAGGCCGAGCAGCCCAGCGAGAGCAGCGCGACGCCGCCGAGGCCGAGGAGCAGCCCTCCGTCCTTGAGCCGGAGCAGGACGGGGTTCCCGGGGCTCTCCTCCTTCTCCCAGACCGCGCGCAGGCACTCCCGCAGCGAGCCGATCCAGCCGATGCCGGTGAACAGGAGCAGCGCTCCGGCCACGATCCCGACCGTGCCGGCGTTGTCGACGAGAGTGCTCAGGTCGAGCTGGCCGGAGATGCCGGGCACCTGCTCGGCGAGGCGCCGCTCCAGGTCCCGCATCTGCTCCTCGCTGAGCAGGGCCGCGCCGACGGCGGCCCCGACGGTGAGGAGGGGGAAGAGGGCCACGAAGCTGATGAAGGTGATCGCGGCGGCGAGCCTGGTCCACTTCACCCGGTCCAGGGTCTCGTACGAGCGCCACGCGTGGGTCCGCATGAGGCGGGTGATCAGGGGCCCGATGAAGGGGAGCCGCGTCAGCCATTCCATGGCGTACGTCTACCACCCGGGCGGGCGGTTACGCCCGCGCCGAGCTGCGCTAACGCGAAGGCGCGGGGGGTCGTACGCCGGTCTGCTGGGGGACGGCCGGCGCCGTCCCCTCCCCCTCCCCGAACGGATACTCGCGCTCCAGGCGCCACACGCCGTCCTCGCCCTGCTCGTAGAGGGCGAAGGAGTCGATCGTCCAGGCGGCCCCGAAGCCGGCGAGCTCCTCGTAGGCCCGGTCCATGGCCTCCTCGGCGATGCCGTGGGCGACGGTGACGTGCGGGTGGTACGGGAACTGCAGCTCGCGGGCGACGGGCCCGGAGGCGTCCCGGATGCGCTTCTGCAGCCAGGCGCAGGAGGCGGAGCCCTCGACCACGTTGACGTAGACGACGGGCGAGAGGGGGCGGAAGGTGCCGGTGCCGGACAGGCGCATGGGGAAGGCCCGGCCCTCGGCGGCGACCCGGGCGAGGTGCTCCTCGATCGCGGGCAGGGACGAGGTGTCGACCTCGGTGGGCGGCAGCAGGGTGACGTGGGTGGGGATGCCGTGCGCGTGCGGGTCCCCGAAGCCCTCGCGGCGCTTCTGGAGGAAGCTGCCGTACGGCTCCGGGACCGCGATCGAAACGCCGAGCGTTACGGTCCCCATTGCGTTCTCCCTCCTGTGCGCCTGTATGTCCCCGTGGCCAGTGTGACGGCTGTGCCACACCCCGTGCCAGAGCTCCTGGTCCCGTACGGGCCGGGACCAGGGGCCCGGAGCGCTTCCGGTGGCCCGGCCGCCCTCAGTGCTTGGCGGGCAGGAAGCCCACCTTGTCGTACGCCTGGGCGAGCGTCTCCGCCGCGACCGCGCGGGCCTTCTCGGCGCCCTTCGCCAGGACAGAGTCCAGCGTCTCCGGGTCGTCGAGATATTCCTGCGTGCGGGCGCGGAAGGGCGTCACCCAGTCCACCATGACCTCGGCGAGGTCGGTCTTGAGCGCACCGTAGCCCTTGCCCTCGTACTTCTGCTCCAGATCCGCCATTCCCGTACCGGTGAGCGTGGCGTAGATGGTGAGCAGATTGCTGACGCCAGGCTTGTTCTCCGGGTCGAAACGGATCACCGTGTCGGTGTCGGTGACCGCGCTCTTGATCTTCTTGGCGGAGACCTTGGGCTCGTCGAGGAGGTTGATCAGGCCCTTGGGGTTCGCCGTCGACTTGCTCATCTTCGCCGACGGGTCCTGCAGGTCGTAGATCTTCGCGGTCTCGCGGACGATGTGCGCGGCCGGGAGGGTGAAGGTGTCGCCGAAGCGGCCGTTGAAGCGCTCGGCCAGGTCGCGCGTGAGCTCGATGTGCTGGCGCTGGTCCTCGCCCACCGGGACGGCGTCCGCCTGGTAGAGGAGGATGTCGGCGACCTGGAGGATCGGGTAGGTGAACAGGCCGACCGTGGTGGCCCCGGCGCCCTGCTTGGCGGACTTGTCCTTGAACTGGGTCATCCGGGAGGCCTCGCCGAAGCCGGTGAGGCAGTTCATCACCCAGCCGAGCTGGGCGTGCTCGGGGACGTGGCTCTGCACGAAGAGGGTGCAGCGCTCGGGGTCCAGTCCGGCGGCGAGAAGCTGGGCCGCGGCGAGGCGGGTGTTGGCCCGCAGCTCCTTCGGGTCCTGCGGCACGGTGATCGCGTGCAGGTCGACCACCATGTAGAAGGCGTCGTGGGTCTCCTGCAGGGCCACGTACTGGCGGACGGCACCGAGGTAGTTCCCCAGGTGGAACGAGCCTGCGGTGGGCTGGATACCGGAGAGAGCGCGCGGTCGATCGAGGGCCATGCGCACATTCTCTCAGGTGCGCTGCCCGACTCCGTCCGACGGTGGGGCCGTGAGTAGTAGAAAGGTGGAACAGGGGGCACAGCAATGCCCGCACACGCATGCCCGTACACGAACGGAGCACACGGTGACTTCCACGGAACGCAGCATCGCCGCCGCCGAGGCCCACAGCGCGCACAACTACCATCCGTTGCCGGTCGTCGTCGCGTACGCGGAGGGCGCCTGGATGACGGACGTCGAGGGGCGGCGCTATCTCGACATGCTCGCCGGGTACTCCGCGCTCAACTTCGGCCACGGCAACCGGCGTCTGATCAACGCCGCGAAGGCGCAGCTCGATCGGGTGACGCTGACCTCGCGCGCCTTCCACCACGACCGCTTCGCCGAGTTCTGCACCGAGCTCGCCGCGCTGTGCGGCAAGGACATGGTGCTGCCCATGAACACGGGCGCGGAGGCGGTCGAGACGGCCGTGAAGACCGCCCGCAAGTGGGGCTACAAGATCAAGGGCGTGCCGGACGGCCGGGCGAAGATCGTCGTGGCGGGCGGCAACTTCCACGGCCGCACCACCACGATCATCAGCTTCTCGACGGACGAGGAGGCCCGGGCGGACTACGGCCCGTACACCCCGGGCTTCGAGATCGTCCCCTACGGCGACCTGGCCGCGCTGGAGGAGGCCGTGGACGACCACACGGTCGCCGTGCTGCTGGAGCCGATCCAGGGCGAGGCGGGCGTGCTCGTGCCGCCGGCCGGCTACCTGACGGGCGTGCGGCGGCTGACCGCCGAGCGCGGGGTGCTGTTCATCGCGGACGAGATCCAGTCCGGGCTGGGCCGCACCGGCAGAACGTTCGCGTGCGACCACGAGGACGTCGTCCCCGACATGTACGTGCTGGGCAAGGCGCTGGGCGGCGGCGTGGTGCCGGTGTCCGCCGTGGTGGCCTCCCGGGAGGTCCTCGGCGTCTACCGGCCCGGCGAGCACGGCTCGACCTTCGGCGGGAACCCGCTGGCCTGCGCGGTGGCGCTGGAGGTCATCACGATGCTGAAGTCCGGCGAGTTCCAGCAGCGGGCCACGGAGCTCGGCGAGCACCTCCACCAGGAGCTGGGCCTGCTGGTGGGCGGCGGCGCCGTCGAGGCGGTGCGCGGGCGCGGCCTGTGGGCGGGCATCGACATCGCCCCGTCGCACGGCACGGGCCGGCAGATCTCGGAGCGGCTGATGGAGCGGCGCGTGCTGGTGAAGGACACCCACGGGTCGACGATCCGGATCGCCCCGCCGCTGGTGATCAGCAAGGAGGACCTGGACTGGGGACTGGACCAGCTGCGGGCGGTGCTGGGCTCCTGACGGAGAGTCACGAGTGAAAGAGATGTGACAGAGGGGCCGGCGTGTGCGCCGGCCCCTCTGTCACATCCGGGAGTTGATCTTCTGTACCTACTAGTAGGTACACTCTTTTCATGAGCACCCCGGAACGCCTCATCGAGAGCACCCGCGAGCTGCTGTGGGAGCGCGGCTACGTCGGCACCAGCCCCAAGGCCATCCAGCAGCGCGCCGGAGCCGGCCAGGGCAGCATGTACCACCACTTCAGCGGCAAGCCCGACCTCGCGCTGGCCGCGATCCGGCGGACGGCGCAGGAGATGCGCGGCAAGGCCGAGCAGCAGCTCGGCGGGCCCGGCACCGCCGTGGAGCGGATCACCGCCTATCTGCGGCGCGAGCGCGACATCCTCAAGGGGTGCCCCGTCGGGCGGCTGACGCAGGATCCGGACGTGATGGCCGACGCCGCGCTGCGGGCGCCGGTGGACGAGACGTTCGTGTGGCTGCGGGGCCGGCTCGCCGAGGTGCTCGCAGAGGGCGTCGCGCGCGGCGAGCTGTCCGCGGGCCTCGACCCGGCGGTCACCGCCGCGACCGTCGTCGCCGTCCTCCAGGGCGGCTACGTCCTGGCCCGCGCCGCCGGTTCGACGGCGCCCTTCGAGCAGGCCGTCGACGGGGTGCTCGGGCTTCTCGCCGCGCAGTCCGCCTGATCCGTCACCCTCCAGGAGCGCACCGCATGCTGATCCACCGCGACCCGCCCGCCGCCTCCACGGCCACTCCCGAGTGGGTCACCGGAACCGTCCGCGTCACCTCCCTCGCCGCCGCGGGGGACACCTCGCGGCTGCGCATCGACGACGTCCGCTTCGAGCCCGGCAGCCGCACCCACTGGCACCGCCACCCCGGGGGCCAGGTCCTCCACATCACCGAGGGCACCGGGCTGATGCAGCGCCGGGGCGGGCCCGTCGAGGTCGTACGGGCCGGCGACCGGGTCGTCATCGCACCCGGCGAGTGGCACTGGCACGGCGCCGGGCCCACGACCTCCATGACCCACCTGGCGGTCCTGACGGCCGCCCCGGACGGCACCGAGGCCGAGCGCGGCGAGCCCGTCACCGATGCCTGCTACCCGTCCGGGCCCATCGCCTGAGCACGCGAAAGGCACAAGCACCGTGTACGCGAAGCAGTACGAGATCACCCTCCCCGCCGACTACGACATGGGGATCATCCGCGACCGCGTCGCCACGCGCGGCCACGCCCTCGACGACCGCGCCGGCATGGCCCTGAAGGCCTACGTCATCCGCGAGCGCGGCGTGGACGGGTCGCCCGTCAACCAGTACGCGCCGTTCTACCTGTGGAACGACACCGCGGCGATGAGCCGCTTCCTCGTCGGCGGCGGCGGGTTCGAGGGCGTCGTCCGGGACTTCGGGCGGCCCGTCGTGCGGCACTGGGCCGGGGTCACCCGCGAAGCCGGGCCCGCGCGGGGCGCGGTGCCGCGGGCCGCGTCCCGGCGGCTGACGCAGCTGCCCGCCGAGGGGCTGGCCGAAGCGGTGGCGGCGGAGACCGCCGCGCTGCGCGAACTGGCCGCCGGGCACGACGGCGTGCACACGGCCGCCCTCGCCGTCGACCCGCACCACTGGCAGCTGCTGCGCTTCGTGCTGTGGCAGGAGGCCGTCCCGGACGACGAGGACGCCACCGAGCGGTACGAGGTGCTGCACCTGTCCACGCCGGAGCTCTGACCGTCCGCGCGGCTCAGCCGTCGATCACGTGCGGGAGGAACCGCGCGTACTCGTCGGTGATGAGCCCCGCCGACTCCCGGATGCCCAGCCCGGCCGGCTCGCCGTCGACGACCCACGCGCCGAGGACCGTGCGGTTGCCGTCGAAGTCCGGGAGCGGGCACAGCTGCTGGTAGCAGCACGGCTCGTCCCGCGGCACCGGGGCCGTGCCCGCCTCGTGGACGGTGATGCCGGCGCCTTCCCGGCCCAGCAGCGGCTTGGCGACCCAGCCGCCGTCGCGGGCGAGCTCCCGCGGGCCGTCGAGGTAGGCGGGGAGCAGGTTGGGGTGGCCGGGGTGGAGCTCCCACAGGATCGCCATGAGCGCCTTGTTGGACAGCAGCATCTTCCACGCCGGCTCGATCCACAGCGTGGAGCCCGTACCGCCGCCGTTGTCGAGGGTGTCCAGGGCGTGGGGGCCGAAGCGGTCGGTCGCCAGCCACTCCCACGGGTAGAGCTTGAAGCAGGAGCGGATGAAGGCGTACCGCTCGTCGACGAAGCGGCCCGAGAGGGGGTCCCAGCCGATGTTCTCCATGGAGATCGCCCGGGTGTCCAGACCGGCCTGCTCGGCGGTCTCGCGCAGGTAGGCGACCGTCATCAGGTCCTCGCCGAGCTCGTCGCCGGCCGAGTGCGCGAAGTACAGCGGCGTGCCGGGCGCCAGCAGCGGCGCCTGCCGCTTCCAGGCGTCGACGAGGCGCTCGTGCAGGGAGTTCCACTGGTCGAGGCCGGGGAAGCGGTCCTCCATCCAGAACCACTGGGCGCTCGCCGCCTCCACCAGGGAGGTGGGCGTGTCGGCGTTGTACTCCAGCAGCTTGGCCGGGCCGCGGCCGTCGTGGCGCAGGTCGAAGCGGCCGTAGACCGAGGGGAGTTCGTCGCGGCGGCGCCAGGACTCGGCGATCAGGGCGGTCAGCGCCGGGTCGGTGAGGCCGAGGTCGGCGAAGCGGTCGTGCTCGACGATGTGCGCGGCCGCGGCCGTGCACATCCCGTGCAGCTCCGCGACCGTCTCCTCCAGCTCCTCGATCTCGGCGAGCGTGAAGGAGTAGTACGCGCTCTCGTCCCAGTACGGGCGCAGGGAGCCGTCGGGGAGGCGGGTCAGGGGGTAGATCACGCCCTGCTCCTCGACGGTGGCCTGCCAGCCGGGGCGGGGCTCGGTGCGGTGGCGGCGCATCGGGTCAGCCGCCGCCGGAGCCGGAGTTCGAGCAGCCGAAGCCGCCCCGGTCGGCGGCCTGGCTCTTGCTGAAGGTGCCGCTCTCGGCGTAGCCGCCGGACTTGTTCGAGCCGTAGTACCAGCGGCCCGCAGAGCTGCTGCCGCCGCTGCCGCCGCCGTTCCCGCTGCCGCCGCCCTTGCTCTTGCACGCCTTGGAGTCGACGACCCGGTAGCCGCCGCGCCCGACGTCGTAGCTGTTCGGGTCGACGCAGCGCTTGTCCGGCTCGGAGCCGCAGGAGGTCAGGGCCGCGGCGAGCGCGCCCATCCCGCCGAGGACGACCGTGGACGAGCGCAGCCTGCGCCGTGTCCTGCCCGTCTTTTCCGTCTTTTCCGTCATGCAGATGACCCCCGTCATGTTCTGCCTCTGCCGTTCTTCTCCCGCACTGGCGTGCGATGAGGCCCCTCACCCTAAAGGGCGCTTCCGCCCGCCGGACGGTGGGGCGGCCTACAGTCGGACGGTGCTCCTGGGGATGCTCTGCGCGCTGGGTTCGGCGGTGTGTTTCGGCACCGCGTCCGTCCTGCAGGCCGTCGCCGCACGGGCGTCCGCGCCGGGCAGCGGCTCGGGGGTGGACCCCGTCCTGCTGCTGCGGGTGCTGCGGCAGTGGCGCTGTCCGGCCGGGCTCGCGGCCGGAGCGCCCGCCCCCGGGCCGGTCGTCACTCCGCCGGCGGCAGGACCCTCAGCAGCGCCTCCAGCGCGCCCGGGAACGCGTGGTCCGGCGGGGTGCCGTAGCCGACGATGAGGCCGCTGGGGGCGGAGTCCGGGGCCGGGGTGCAGCGCAGGCGGGAGAGGCCCTCCAGGGCCAGGCCCTCCCACGCCGCCGCCTGCAGGGTGGGGTGCTCCGTGCCCGGCGGCAGTTCGAGGACGGCGTGCAGCCCGGCCGCGATGCCGGTGACCTTGATGTGCGGGGCGCGCTCGGCGAGCACCTCCACGAGCCGGTCGCGCCGGCGCCGGTACCGCAGCCGCATCGCGCGGACGTGACGGTCGTACGCCCCGGAGGTGAGGAACTCCGCGAGCGTCAGCTGCTCCAGGGCGCCCGAGCTCCACTCCCCCGCCCGCTTGTGGGCCAGCACCTCGCCGGCGAGGTGCTCCGGCAGGACCATCCACGCGAGCCGCAGCCCCGGCGCGAGGGCCTTGCTCGCGGTGCCGAAGTAGACGATGCGCTCCGGGCTCAGGCCCTGCAGGCAGCCCACCGGCTGCCGGTCGTAGCGGAACTCGCCGTCGTAGTCGTCCTCCAGGATCGTCCCGCCGGTGCGGGCCGCCCAGTCGACGACCGCGGCGCGCCGGTCGGGGTGCAGGGGCACGCCGGTGGGGAACTGGTGCGCCGGGGTGATCAGCACCGACCGGACGGCCGCCTTGCCGCCTTCCAGCACGCCGACGTCGGCGCCCTGATCGTCCAGCGGCATCGGCAGGCAGCGCAGCCCCGCCCGCTCCAGCGCCTCCCGGTGGAACCACAGCCCGTACTCCTCCACCCCCATCTCCCGCGTCCCGCGCTCCCGCAGCACCCGGCTCACCAGCCCCAGCCCCTGGGTGAACCCCGAGCACACCACGATCCGCTCCGGGTCCGCGTGCACGCCGCGGGCCCGCGCCAGGTAGCCCGCGAGGGCGGTCCGCAGCTCGATCCGGCCCCGCTCGTCGACGTGCCCGAACGCGTCGTTGGGGGCCGCCGCCACGGCCCGGCGGGCCGCGGTGAGCCACGCGGCGCGCGGGAAGGCGGAGACGTCGGCGGTGCCGGGGCGCAGGTTGTAGACGGGCCGCGGCGGCGTCCGCACCGGCGGCGTGCGGCGCTCGGGCGCCCGCGCGGCCGCCCGCCGGGCCACCCGCGTGCCCGAACCCTGACGGGCCGTCAACCAGCCCTCGGCGACGAGCTCCCCGTACGCGTCGGCCACCGTGTTCCGGGCCAGGCCGAGGTCGGCCGCGAGCGTACGGGAGGAGGGCAGCCGGCTGCCGGGCGCGAGCCTGCCGCTGCGGACGGCCTCGCGCAGGGCCCGGATGAGGGAGGCGCGCACGCCGCCCGGCCCGCTCAGGTCCAGGTGGAAGTCCACGCCCGCGCCGGTGCCGTCCCCCGGGACGGCCTCCGCGGCTCCCGGCGCGGACTCCGGCGCACCCCCCGAAGTGGCCCATGTTTTCTCCATGGGAATGGACCATACCCGTGGGCTGCCCCCGGCCTAGTGTCGTATCCATGACGAACGCGACCACTCAGAACCCCACCCACCACCACGCCCCCCGCATGCTGCTCCACGAGGTCGCCCCCGAGGTCCAGAAGGCGATGCTGAGCCTGGAGCGGGCCGCCCGCAAGGGCCTGGAGACCTCCCTCATCGAGCTGGTCAAGATCCGCGCCTCGCAGCTCAACCACTGCGCCTTCTGCCTGGACATGCACACCAAGGACGCCCGCCGCCTGGGCGAGACCGAGGAGCGCATCTACCTCCTCAACGCCTGGCACGAGGCGGCCGGCTTCTACACCGAGAAGGAGCAGGCGGCGCTCGCCCTGACCGAGGCGGTCACCCTGCTGCCCTCCGGCGTCTCCGACGAGGTCTACGAGCGGGCGGCGAAGCACTTCCCCCAGGAGGAGCTCGCCCAGCTGATCGCCATGATCGTCACCATCAACGCCTGGAACCGGATCGGCGTGACGACGGGCCTGGCGCCGGGCGCGTACTCCGCCTGAGCCTGATCCCCCCCTTTGCACGCGGGAGCGGCGCCGTCCAACGGGGGACGGCGCCGCTCGGCTGCTTTCCTGCCACGTGCTACGCCATCACGGCAGCCACTTCTTCCAGACGTCCGGGTTCTTCTCCACCCAGCGCTTCGCGGCCTCGTCCGCGCTGAGCTTGTCCTCTGCGATCATCTGCGAGACGGCGTTCTGGTCGTCCTTCGACCACTGGAAGTTCTTCAGGAAGCGGGCCGCCTTGCCACCCTTGCGGGTGAAGTCCGCATTGAGGAACTTCTTCAGCGGCGTGGTGGGGTAGGCGCAGTTCACCGTCGCCGGGTCCTTCGCGCCCTTGTCCGCGCACTCCTCGGTGTACTCGGGCAGCTTCACCTCCACCATCGGCACCTCGTTGAAGAGCCACTGGGGCTCGTACCAGTAGGTGAGGAAGGGCTTCTTGTCCTTGGCGAACTGCTGGATCTGGGTGATCTGCGCCGCCTCGGAGCCCGCGAAGACGACCTTGTAGTCCAGGTCGAGGTTCTTCACGAGCGCCTTGTCGTTGGTGACGTACGACGGCGAGCCGTCCAGGAGCTGGCCCTTGCCGCCGCTCTCGGGCGAGCGCAGCTGCGACGCGTACTTGTTGAGGTTCCTCCAGTCGAGGACGTCGGGGTGGGCGTCGGCGAAGTACTTCGGCACCCACCAGCCGATGTGGCCGGTGACGCCGAGGTCGCCGCCGGAGGCGATCGTCTTCTTGTCCTCGACGTACCGCTTCTCCTGCTCCGGGTGGCCCCAGTCCTCCATGATCGCGTCGACGCGGCCCTGGCTGAGGGCGTCCCAGGCGGGCACCTCGTCCACCTGCACCGTGTCGACGCGGTAGCCCAGCTCGTGCTCCAGCAGGTACTTGGCGACGGCCGTGTTGGCCCGCGCGCCCACCCAGGACTGCACGGACAGGGTGACGGTCTTCGTCCCCGCCGCGTCGGCGTACGGGGACGCCTGCTTGGTCATGTCGGCCGCGCCGCAGCCGGTGGCCGTGGCGCCGGCCAGGACGGCCAGCGCGGCCGCGGCCGTCATCGTCCTACGCGCCATCACGCGCTCCCTTCGTCGGCTGCGTGACCCGGTCGAGCATCAGCCCCAGGCACGCGATGGCCACACCCGCGGTGAGACCCGTGGCCAGGTCGCCCTGGGCCAGGCCGAAGACGACCTCGTAGCCGAGCGCGCCGCCGCCGACGAGACCGCCGATGATGACGACCGACAGCACCAGCACCACGGCCTGGTTGACCGCGAGCAGCAGCTGCGGGCGGGCCAGCGGGAACTGCACCTGGCGCAGCTGCTGGCCGCCGGTCGCGCCCAGCGAGCGGGCCGACTCCATCGCACCGGGGTTCACCCGGCGCAGGCCCTCGCTCGCGATGCGGACGACGGCGGGCAGCGCGTACACGATCGCGGCCGCGGCGGCCGGGGCCCGGCCGATGCCGAACAGCGCCACGACGGGGATCAGGTACACGAACTGCGGCATCGTCTGGAAGACGTCCAGGACCGGCCGCAGCAGCCGCTCCACGCGCGGGCTGCGCGCGGCGGGCACGGCGATCGTGAAGCCGAGGACGAGCGTGACGGCCACGGCGGCCACCACCTGCGAGAGCGTGTCCATCGACAGCTCCCAGCGGCCCAGCACGCCGATCGCGGCCAGCGACAGGACGGCCGTCAGCGCCGTGCGCCACGTGCCGATCAGCCAGGCGAGGGCGGCCACGAGGAGGAGGGCGCCCCACCAGGGGAGGGCCAGGAGGCCGTCGCGCAGGGGGTCGAGGACCCAGGCGGTGTAGTGGGCGGCGAGGTCGGCGGTGCCGCCGATGCCGGGGAGGCCGGTGTAGAGGTGGTCGACCATCCAGTCCTTGGCCTCGTTGACGGGGCCGGCGATGGCGACGGTCCAGCCGTCGGGCCACGCCGTGCCGCCGAGACGGCCGAGGGCCACGGCCAGGGCTATGCCCAGCGCCCACGTGGCTACCGCCCGGGTGCGGGCCGTCGTTCGGTTGTGCCCACCCTCCCCCAGCCTTCGGCCTGCTGTGATCCTGTCGAACACGATCGCCAGGAGCACGATCGGGATGCCCGCGGCCAGGGCGCTGCCGACGTCGACCGTCGACAGGGCCTGGTAGACGCGGTCTCCCAGGCCGTCCGCGCCGATCACGGAGGCGATGACGGCCATGGACAGGGCCATCATGATGGTCTGGTTGACGCCCAGGAGCAGTTCGCGGCGGGCGAGCGGCAGGCGTGCGGTCAGCAGCCGCTGCCGTCCGGTCGCGCCGAGCGACTCCACCGCCTCCAGGACGCCCTTGTCGGTGGAGCGCAGGCCGAGCGCGGTCAGGCGGGCCATGGGCGGCGCCGCGTAGACGACGGTCGCCAGGACGGCGGGCGCCACGCCGATGCCGAAGACGAGGACGACGGGCAGCAGGTACGCGAAGGCGGGCAGCGCCTGCATGGTGTCGAGGACGGGCCGCAGCGCGCGGAACGTACGGTCCGACAGGCCCGCCGCGAGGCCCATGAGCGCGCCCACGGCGACGGACACCGCCACCGCGACGATCATCAGGGCGAGCGTGCGCATCGTGGGCACCCACATGCCGAGCAGGCCGCAGGCGGCGAACGAGGCGAGGGCGGTCACGGCGACCCGTGCGCCCGCGACGCGCCAGGCGATCAGCGCCGCCGCTGCCGTCACCCCGGCCCAGCCGAGGGCCAGGAGGACGGTGTAGACGGCGTGCACGGCGCCGATGATCGCGCCGCTGATGTGCCCGAAGAAGTAGAGGAAGGCCCAGTGGCTGTCGCGGTTGTCGATGATCCAGTCGCTGGCCCCGGTCAGGGGCTTGCTCAGGTCGACGGTGAGCGCGGTCGGCCAGGTGCCGCTGCCGTGGAGCGCTGCCGCCACGGGTACGAGGACGGCCGCCGCGGCGGCGAGGACGAGCAGCTTGCGGGCCGCGGGGCGGGCCCACAGGGCGCGCAGCGCGAGGGCCGCGGGGTGCGGCCCGGTGGCGTCGCGGCCGGGCGGCGCCGTCTTCATCTGCGGAGGAGCTGTGTGTACGGTCACGCCGCGGTCCTTTCGCCGGCGTCCAGGCCCGCGACCACGCCCAGCAGGCTGCGGTGGTCGACGACGCCGACGCAGCGGCCGCCGTCGACGACGCGGGCCGGGGTGCCCGTGCGCGCGACCGTCTCGATCGCTTCCGCCACGGTCGTCGTGGGGGCGAGGGACTCGCCCGCCTCCGACTCGCCCGCGGCGGCGGGCCGCATGGCACGCCGGACGGTCAGGACCTGTTCGCGCGGGACGTCCCGCACGAAGTCGCGGACGTAGTCGTCCGCGGGGGAGCCCACGATCTCCTCCGGCGTGCCGCACTGCACGACGCGGCCGTCGCGCATCAGGGCGATCCGGTCGCCGAGGCGCAGCGCCTCGGACAGGTCGTGGGTGATGAAGACCATGGTGCGGCCCTCGTCGCGGTGCAGGCGGACGACCTCCTCCTGCATGTCGCGGCGGATGAGCGGGTCGAGGGCGCTGAACGGCTCGTCGAACAGGAGGACTTCGGGGTCGGCGGCGAGGGCGCGGGCGAGGCCCACGCGCTGCTGCTGGCCGCCGGAGAGCTGGCCGGGGCGGCGGTCCTCCATGCCCGCGAGGCCGACCTTCTCCACCATCTCGGCGGCCTTGGTGCGGCGTTCGGCCTTGGCGACGCCCTGGATCTCCAGGCCGTAGGCGACGTTGTCGAGGACGGAGCGGTGCGGGAGCAGGCCGAAGTGCTGGAAGACCATGGCCGCGCGGTGGCGGCGCAGCTCGCGCAGGGCGCCCTTGTCCATGCCGCACACGTCCTCGCCGTCGATGGCGATGGTGCCGGAGGTCGGCTCGATGAGCCGGGTCAGGCAGCGGACGAGCGTGGACTTGCCGGAGCCGGAGAGGCCCATGACGACGAAGACCTCGCCCTGGCGGACGTCGAAGGAGACGTCGCGGACGGCCACGGTGCAGCCGGCGCGCTCGCGCAGCTCCTCCGCGGAGAGGCCGGCCAGCTCGCTGCCGGGGACGCGGTCGGCCTTCGGCCCGAAGACCTTCCACAGGTTGCGGACGGAGAAGACGGCCGGGGCGTCGGCCGGGGCGGCCTGCGGCGTGCCCTCGGGCACGGTGCCGGTGGGTGCGCCGGTGCCGGCGCCGGTGCCGTTCACCGGGCGTCACCCCCGGTGCCGGGGCCTGCCACAAGCATCTCCGCGCACTTCTCTCCCACCATCAGGACTCCGATCATCGGGTTCACGGCGGGCATCGTCGGGAAGACGGACGCGTCCGCGATGCGGATGTTCTCCAGGCCGCGGATCCGCAGCTGGGGGTCGACCACGGCGAGGGCGTCGCCGGCGGCGCCCATCCGGCAGGTGCCGGCGGGGTGGTACACGGTGTGGGCGGCCTTGCGGACGAGTTCGCTGATCTCGGCGTCGTCGGTGACCTCGGGGCCGGGGAAGACCTCGCGCTTGAGCCACTTCCTGAACGGCTCGGCCTCGGCGACCTTGCGGGCGAGCTTGATGCCGTCGACGAGGGTGCGGCCGTCGTAGTCGCTCTCGTCCTCGAAGTACCGGAAGTCGAGGGCGGGCTTGACCTCGGGGTCCGCGGAGGTGAGGTAGAGGCGGCCGCGGGCGCGGGACTTGGGGATGTTGGGGGTCATGGACACGCCGTGCTCGGGGCGTTCGTAGCCCAGGCGCTCGGGGTTGTCCGTGAAGGGGATCTGGTAGAAGTGGAACATCAGGTCGGGGCCCTGGTGCTCCGGGTCCCGCTTGACGAACAGGCCCGCGTCGGAGTCCATCGCGGAGTTGCCCGGGATGGGGCCCTCGGTCTCCCAGACGATGACCGACTCGGGGTGGTCGATGAGGTTCTCGCCGACGCCCGGCAGGTCGAGCACGCAGGGTATGCCGAGCGCTTCGAGGTCCTTCTTCGGGCCGATGCCGGAGTGCATCAGCAGCCGGGGCGTGTCGACGGCGCCGGCGCACACCAGCACCTCGCGGCCGGCCTCGACGTAGATCTCCTCGCCGGCCTTGGTGCGCACGTGCACGCCCGTGGCGCGGGTGCCGTCCAGCTCCAGCTTGTGCGCCCAGGTCTCCAGCATCAGGCGGAGGTTGGGCCGGTCGCCGGCCTCCATGTGGGGGTGGAGGTAGGCGACGGAGGCGGAGGAGCGCTTGTTGTTCTCCGGGTGGTACGCGAGGTCGAAGAAGCCGACGCCCTCGTCGAAGGGCTTGTCGTTGAAGCCGGTGACCTCCGGGACGCCGAGCGCGGTCTTCACCGCCTCGATCCAGTCGGAGGCGATGGCGTTCTGGTCCTTCTTGGCGACCCGCACGATGTTGTTGCGAAGCTTGCCGAAGTAGGGGTCCATGTCCTTCGCGCCCCAGCCCGCGGCGCCCGCGGCCTCCCACTCGTCCCAGTCGGAGGGCAGGGGCTTGAAGGAGATGAGGGTGTTGTGGGAGGAGCAGCCGCCCAGCACCTTGGCGCGGCTGTGCAGGATGTGCGAGTTGCCGCGGGGCTGTTCCGTGGTGGTGTACTCGTAGTCCAGCTCGCCGCCGAGCAGGCCGAGCCACTTGCGCAGCGTCAGCACGTCCTCGCGGTCGATGTCGGACGGGCCGCCTTCGATGACGACGACGGAGGTCCCGGGGTCCTCCGCGAGGCGGGAGGCGATGACCGAGCCGGCGGTGCCGCCGCCGACGACGACGTAATCGGCCGTGATCTTCTGGGCTACGGGGGGCATGGGGGTACTCCTCGGGGGCAGGAAGGTTCTTCGCTTACGGAATGAGGCTGGCTCAGCCGGCGAACCAGCGCACCGGCTCGGGCGCGAGGTTCTGGTAGATGTGCTTGGCCTCGCGGTATTCGGCCAGGCCCGCGGGGCCGAGCTCGCGGCCGATGCCGGACTTGCCGAACCCGCCCCACTCCGCCTGCGGCAGGTAGGGGTGGAAGTCGTTGATCCAGACGGTGCCGTGGCGCAGCCGGCCGGCGACGCGGCGGGCGCGGCCGGCGTCCTTCGTCCACACGGCGCCGGCGAGGCCGTACTCGGTGTCGTTGGCCAGGGCCACGGCCTCGTCCTCGGTGCGGAAGACCTCGACGGTGAGGATCGGGCCGAAGGTCTCCTCGCGGACGACCTTCATCGCGCGGTGGCAGTGGTCGAGGACGGTCGGCGCGAAGAAGTAACCGCCCGCGGGGCGCTTCTCGTCGGGCTCGGGCTGGGCGCCGCCGCAGCACAGCGTCGCGCCCTCGGCGAGGGCGGAGGCGACGTACGCCTCGGTCTTGTCGAGCTGCTGCGCGGAGACCAGCGGGCCGCACTCGACGCCGTCCTCGGTGCCCCGGCCGAGGCGGATCTTCGCGGCACGGCGGGCGAGTTCGGCGACGAAGCGGTCGCGGACGGACTCCTCGACGATGAGGCGGGAGCCGGCCGAGCAGACCTGGCCGCTGTGGATGAACGCGGCGTTGAGGGCCTGGTCGACGGCGGTGTCGAAGTCCTCGTCGGTCGCGCAGGCGTCGGCGAAGACCACGTTGGGGTTCTTGCCGCCGAGTTCGAGGGCGACCTTCTTCACGGTGGGCGCCGCGGCCTGCATGACCTTGGTGCCGGAGGCGAGGCCGCCGGTGAAGGAGACGAGGTCGACGTCGGGGTGCTCGGACAGGCGGGCGCCGACGGGGTCGCCCGCGCCGGTGACGAGGTTGCCCACGCCGTCCGGCAGACCCGCCTCCACCAGCAGCTTCATCAGCAGCACGGTGGACAGCGGGGTGACCTCGCTGGGCTTGACGACGAAGGTGTTGCCCGCCGCCAGCGCGGGGGCGATCTTCCAGCTGGCCTGCAGCAGCGGGTAGTTCCAGGGCGTGATCAGCGCGCAGACGCCGACCGGCTCGTGGACGACGACGCTGTGCACGGTGTCCGAGCCCGCGTCGACGACGCGCCCGCCCCCCTCGTTCACGACGAGGTCGGCGAAGTAGCGGAAGGCGTCGGTCACGCAGTCGACGTCGGTGCGGCCCTCTTCGAGGGTCTTGCCGGTGTCCCGGCTCTCGGTCAGCGCGATCTCCTCGCGGTCGCGCTGCAGGAGCTCGGCGACGCGGCGCAGCAGCGCCGCCCGCTCGGCCACGGGCGTCCGCGGCCAGACGCCCTGCCCGCCGTCGAAGGCGCGGCGGGCCGCGGCGACGGCGGCGTCCGTGTCGTCGGCGCCGCCCTCGGAGACCACGGCGAGGGTCTTGGCGTCCGCGGGGTCGAGCACCTCCCGCTGGGCACCGGACGCGGCTGCGCGCCACACCCCGTCGACGTGGATGGTCTCGGCTGACGACATGTCTTCTCTGCCTTCCGGTTCCTGGTCTGTCCCGCTGCCGCCGGGCAGGACGCTCGGGCGGCAACGGGACGCGCCTAACCAAAAGGCGAAAAGCTATGCGTCTTTCTTTACAAAGAGTGACACGGGTCACTGAGTGTCGCTGCCGCCACCGCTGCTCGCGCAGTACCCGGAAGGGCAGAACGACCCCAGCAGCACCCGGTAGATCTCCTGGTGCCCGGACCACTCGCCGGCCGGCCCCGCGACCAGCAGCGCGTACTGCCGCCGGTCGGGCCCGGTGAACGCCCGGTCGACGACGCGGCGCACCGTGCCGTCGGGCCGGACGTAGGTGTACTCCAGCTCCGCCGCGTCGGACGAGGGGCTGCCCACCGTGGTCAGCCCCAGCTTGCGGTACCCCTTGTTTTCGGACACCGCCCGCTCGGTCTCCTCCAGGGATTCATAGGGCGTCGGCTCGGGGCCCGCCAGGGTGAACACCTGGATCAGGCTGTTGCCGTCCGCCCGCCTGAAGAAGACGCTGGCGCCCTCCGTGGTGCGCTCCCACCCCTGCGGGACGTCCGCGCGGAAGCCGGAGACGTCCTCCGTGCGCCGGAAACCGGCCGGGGCGTCCGGGGCGGAGCTCTGACCGGACCCCGGTCCGGATCCTGACCCGGAGCCGGACCCGGATCCTGTTCCGGAGAAGGTGCCCGGCGGGGCGCTCGGGCTGTAGCCGCCCGTGGCATAGCCCGTGGCGCCCGCGGTGAGGCCGCCCGTGAACCCGCTGGTGCTCCCGCCAGTCGTCCCACCCGTGGTGCCTGTGGTGCCCGTGGTGCCGGAGATGCTGCCGTACGACGGGCCCGGGCTCGGCAGGACGCTCGCGCTCGGGCCGGGCGACGCCTCACCGGAGATGCCCGGGCCCGGATCGCCGCCGTCGTCCCGCATCAGGGCCCAGGCCCCGACGCCCAGGCCGCCCATGAGGACCACCCCGGCCAGCGCACCGGCCAGGATCGCCGCGTGCGAGGGCCCCTCGGGCAGGCCGTCCGGCGGCCCGGGGAGCAGGTGGACCTCGGGCTCGTCGGGATCGTGGAGGCGGTCGTGCTCGTCCGCGGCGTCCTCCGGCGCCGCGTGCGGTCGCCGGCCGGGCGGGTCGTCCTCGACCCACTGCTGGAGATCCGCGTCCCAGCGGCTCATGTGCCCCTCCCCCTCACGTCAGCAGCCGGCCGGCCGCCTCGGCGACCGTGGCCGCCGAGGCCAGGCCGCCGGCGGCCGTGGTTCCGCTGCTCAGCAGGGCCCGCAGCCGCACCAGGCGGCCGCGCTGCGTGCGGCCGGTGCGGCGGGCCTCCTCCTCCAGGCCGGCGAGCTCGTCGCCGACCGCGTCGACGCCGTCGCCCTCGGCCCGTACGAGCAGGGGCAGTTGGCGGCGCAGCTCCGCGACGGCCTCCAGC
Source organism: Streptomyces telluris (assembly GCF_024519335.1). NCBI lineage: Bacteria > Bacillati > Actinomycetota > Actinomycetes > Kitasatosporales > Streptomycetaceae > Streptomyces > Streptomyces telluris. The sequence goes on along the minus strand of NZ_JANIID010000003.1, from coordinate 340,416 downwards.
AGCTCGGGCGGCACGGCCAGGACCTCCCGGGAGGAGTCGACGGCCCGGGCCTGCCGGCCCGCGGCGACCGCGCCTCCCGAGAGCTCGCCGACCGCGACGCCCCCGTGGCCGGGCGCCTCCGCGGGAACGGGCACTAAGCCGGTGCCGGGGTGGGCGTCCCGGCCGGCCCGCTCGGCGCGGCTCTCGTTCTTCCCGGCGTGGTGCGCGGCCCGTTCCGCGTGGTTCTCGGCCTGCGCGCGCTCCCCGGCGGCCACGGCGCCGCCCGTCATCCGGCCGATGGTGATGCCGCCTCCGCTGCCGGCACCTCCGCCCGCACCGCTGCCGGCACCGCTGCCGCCGCCCTGCTTGCGATCCGTCATGATCCCCCGTCCTTCGTGGTGTTCTTGGCCTGGGCGCCGCTGCCCGCGGCCACGGCGCCGCCGCTCATCGAGCCGATGAAGACGCCGCCGTCGCTGACCTGCACGATCTGCTGCTCGAACTGGTCGGTCTCATATCCCTGGGAGCGCAGCGCGTCCCGTACGCCGCTCGCGATCCGGTCCTGGACCGTCTTCACGTAGCGGCTGATGTCCATCTCCTGGAACAGCGAGACGGACTGCACCCCGGCGATCTCCCGCACCGAGCCCGCGGGGCCGTCCGGGACCGCGCGGCGCGGGTCGGCCAGCCACGTGCGGAAACCGGCGACGGCCGTGCGCACCGTCGAGACGGCGGACGCGAACCCGGCGGCCGGCGCGGTCAGCAGGGCGCGGACGCCGTCGCGCAGGATGTCGTCCTCGCCGCGGGCGGCGATCACGTCGACCGCGCGGAACTCCGGCTTGACCGGCTTGAGCACGTGCGGCACGACCTCCAGCACCAGCATGCCGCCCTGGGTGTGCACCCTGACCAGCAGGGAGACGACGACCTGCTCGTCCCAGGCGCCGACGCGGACCCGCAGGAAGTAGCGGCGGGCCTCGCCGCCCTCGTCCACGGCGTCCCGCAGGTGCTGCCGGACGACGGGCGCGTCGTAGCGGACCTCGGGCCGGGGCGGGCCCACGGGCAGGTAGACGAACTCCTCGATCTCCAGGTCCTTCAGGCGGTCGCGGCTGGTCGCGGCGGCGGAGTCGCGCAGCGCCTCCAGGCGGGGCCGGATCAGGTCCACGACGGCGCGGGCGGTGAACGGCGGCCGCGGACCACCCTTGCCGCCGTCGCGGGGCTTGAGCTCCAGGACGAGCGACCACGGCTCGTGCGGGCGGCCCATGCCGAGGAACGGGCGGGAGGGGTCGTAGATGGTCAGCCCCGCGTACTGCTCGCGGTCGATCGTCGCCGCGATGCGGCGGTGGTGGCGCGAGCGCGGCACCGCGCGGGGGTGGTGGGCGAAGGCCTCCCGGCCGAGCTCCAGGCGCATGATCGAGGCGACGCGCGAGCGGTGCATCCACACGGGCAGGACGAGAAGCAGCGGGAAGAGCAGGGCCGCCCAGTTGCCCGCGCCCTCGAACAGGGCGACCAGGACGAAGCCCCAGTAGCCGAGCTGCAGCACGGGCGGCCCGACCGCCCGCAGGGCACGCAGCGAGGTCCGCCCCTTGACGGCTTCGCGCAGGGTCTTGTTGTCGACGGCGTAGACGGCGCTCCCGCGCCCGGCGGCCGCCTGCCCGATCCACTGCACCACGCAGACCACGGCGTAGAGGACGGCCCAGGGGATCTGCGTCTCCGGGTCGGCGCCCGCGTCGGTCGCGAACCCGACGGCGAAGAACGCGACCCATAAGCAGGCCAGCAGCACCGCCGTGAGCACGTCCTGCGCACGCGCCCGCAGCGCGTGGGTGAGCACCGGCACGACGTCGACGCCGAGCGACGGCGCGATCGGCCGCTCCTCGTGCTCCACCAGCTCTTCGACGACGCGCCGGCGGAAGTCGAGATCGAGGTACACCCCCGCGCAGAGCAGGCGGGTGGCCTCGCTCCGCGCGTCGGGCCGCACGTCGGACCTGCCGGTACCGGCCGTTCTCGCGGACCCGGAAGACGTGGCCTGATCGGTTCTTGCGGATCCGGCGGATAAGGTCATGAGCTCTCCGATCGTCGAACTCACCTGCGAATATGCAGGAGTTGACGGATTTTCGGAGAACTCACAATAAGCCAATCCGCTTCCCGCCGACCCCACTTGCACTCGGATAACGGACGGAAAAACGACCCCGTACGAGTGCAGGGCCACACGCCTGTACGGAAAAACGGGAGTGCCCCGGCAGCTGTTGCTGCCGGGGCACTCCCGTCAAGGATCCGGAAGATCAGATGAGGCCGAGGGCGCGGACCGCGTCGCGCTCCTCCGCCAGCTCCTGGACCGAGGCGTCGATGCGGGCGCGGGAGAAGTCGTTGATCTCCAGGCCCTGGACGATCTCGTACTTGCCGTCCTTGCAGGTGACCGGGAAGGAGGAGATGAGGCCCTCGGGGACGCCGTAGGAGCCGTCCGACGGGATGCCCATGGAGGCCCAGTCGCCCTCGGCGGTGCCGTTGACCCACGTGTGGACGTGGTCGATGGCGGCGTTGGCGGCCGAGGCGGCCGAGGACGCGCCGCGGGCCTCGATGATCGCCGCGCCGCGCTTGGCGACGGTCGGGATGAAGGTGTCCGCGAGCCAGGCCTCGTCGTTCACGACCTCGGCGGCGTTCTTGCCGGCGATCTCCGCGTGGAAGACGTCCGGGTACTGGGTGGCCGAGTGGTTGCCCCAGATCGTCAGGCGCTTGATGTCGGCGACGGACGAGCCGGTCTTCTGGGCCAGCTGCGTCAGGGCGCGGTTGTGGTCCAGGCGGGTCATCGCGGTGAAGCGCTCGGCCGGGACGTCCGGCGCGGCGGCCTGGGCGATGAGGGCGTTGGTGTTGGCCGGGTTGCCCACGACGAGGACCTTGATGTCGTCCGCGGCGTGGTCGTTGATGGCCTTGCCCTGCGGCTTGAAGATGCCGCCGTTGGCCTCCAGCAGGTCACCGCGCTCCATGCCCTTGGTGCGCGGGCGGGCGCCGACCAGCAGCGCGACGTTCGCACCCGCGAAGCCGACGTTCGGGTCGTCGGTGATGTCGATGCCGCGGAGCAGCGGGAAGGCGCAGTCGTCGAGCTCCATGGCGGTGCCCTCGGCGGCCTTCAGGCCCTGCGGGATCTCCAGCAGGCGCAGCTTGACCGGCACGTCGGCGCCGAGGAGCTGACCGGAGGCGATGCGGAAGAGCAGCGCGTAGCCGATCTGGCCGGCTGCACCGGTGACGGTGACATTGACGGGAGTGCGGGTCATGGCGATCTCCTGCTGCGAACTGGGGTTGGGTGTCCCTGCCCATGAGTGAGGATCTCTCTCGGTATCAAGAGATCCGGCGTCAGGCTATCCGACCCGGCCCGCTCCGAACCCCCGCCCCCGTGTGGGACGCCTCACCGTGCCGCACGCGGCGCCCCGGCCGCCGGGCGCTCACCCGGCCGGGGCGGAGGCGGCGCGCGCCACCGTGCACCCCTCGGGCCCCGAGGTCAGCGCCGCGCAGGCCGTGGCCTTCCCCGGTCCGGAGACCGCGACCATCGGGGTGTAGCCGTCGGCGTCGCGCACCACCTTGCCGGACTCCGAACGGGCGGGCACGCCGCCGTCCGCTGCCGCGTCTATCCGGACGGCGTCGCCCGGGGCCGCCTGCGTTATCCGCGCCCACGCCGCGCCGCACACCCGGCTGTAGCGGACCTCGACGTAGGACGTGCCGACGGTCGCGGATCCGGCGGTCGTCGCCCGGCCGCCGCCGCAGCCCATGGCCTCGGGGTCTTTGCCACTGCACTCGGCGCCCGTGCACTTGACGCCGGCGGGCAGGACGACGGAGGGAGAGGAGAGCGGCGGCGCGCTGCCGGGGCCCCCGCCCGCGCCGTCGCCGACGCCCAGCAGCAGGACGATCGCCGCGACGACGAGGAGGGCGCCCACCACTCCCGTGACGAAGAGGGCCGCGCGGCGGCGGGGTGCCGGGGCGTCGGCCGGGATGGCCTTCGCGCGGTAGTCGGGCGGCCGGGGCGAGTCCGGGACGGGCGGGCGCGGGGCCGGCCCGGAGGGACCCGCGGCTGCGGCGGGGCCCGCTGCTCCCGCTGGGCCCGCGGCCGGGTTCTCCTCCGTCGCTGCCGCACGGCGCGCCACCTCGTGGCAGAGCGGCTCCGAGATCACCGCACCCGGCCGGCCCCCGGCCCGTGCGGAGTGCGGGGCGGCCTGCGGGGCCGCGGTCTCCGGGGCGGCCTGCGGCGGGCCGAACTCTCCCAGCGCGGCCCGCGCCCGGGCGATCCGCGCCGACTCCACGGTGGAGTCGTGCCGCATCTCGCTGCGGCTCCACGCCCGCTCGGCGAGCTCCCACATCGTGCTCAGGTGGACCACGTCGGTCCCGGTCGCCTCGGCCAGCGCCTCGGCGGCCCCCAGCGGCGGCAGCAGCCGCCCGCCGAGATAGCGCTCCCACGACGTCTTGCTGTAACCCGTGCGGTCCGCGACGGCGCCGATGCTCAGCCCGCTGCGCTCCACGAGTCTGCGCAGCTGTTCGGTGAATTCGCGCACTTCCGGGTCGAGTTCCTCCGGTAGCGCCCTCCAACGAGGCATTGCACTCCCCTGTCCCCCGGTGTCTTCGGTGCTCTTCCCGTGCCGTGACCCGATTTCCGTGCCGTGCGTGCCGCGGCGCCCCTTCCGCAGCCTCGGTGCTGGCTACCCAGGGGGATGCCGCAATCCAGCATGGCAGTTCCCACAGGCGGGGCGCATCGTGGCATTTGGGTTAATCAGGAGTCCCACCGCGCGCCCTTGTCACATCTGCTGCACAACTGATACGCGACGGCGAACTCGTCGCAGAACCGTCACCCCCCGGCCACAGCAGGCTTGAAGATCTTGAAGCCCGAACACGCGATCATGAAACTCGTCTGCGGGGCGGTGGCCGGTCCCCCCACGGGGGTGGAGGACCGGCCACCGCGGCCGCTCACGCGACTGCCGGCACGCCGTTCACACGGCTGCCGGCACGAGCTTCCCGCGCAGGTTCGCCTCGACGGCCGCGAGGAACTCCTCGGTGGTCAGCCAGGGGGTCTCCGCACCGACCAGCAGCGCCAGGTCCTTGGTCATCCGCCCGCCCTCGACGGTCTCGACGCACACCCGCTCCAGCGTCTCCGCGAACGCGGCGACCTCGGGCGTGCCGTCCAGCCGCCCGCGGTGGGCCAGGGCCCGGGTCCAGGCGAAGACCGAGGCGATCGGGTTGGTGGAGGTGGCCTTGCCCTGCTGGTGGCGGCGGTAGTGGCGGGTGACGGTGCCGTGCGCGGCCTCGGCCTCCAGCGTGCGGCCGTCGGGCGTCATGAGGACCGAGGTCATCAGGCCGAGCGAGCCGAAGCCCTGGGCGACGGTGTCGGACTGGACGTCGCCGTCGTAGTTCTTGCAGGCCCAGACGTAGCCGCCGGAGGACTTCAGGGCGGTCGCCACCATGTCGTCGATGAGGCGGTGCTCGTACGTCAGCCCGGCCCGGTCGAAGTCCGGCTTGAACTCGGCGTCGAAGACCTCCTGGAAGAGGTCCTTGAAGCGGCCGTCGTACTTCTTCAGGATCGTGTTCTTGGTGGACAGGTAGACCGGGTAGCCGCGGTCCAGGCCGTAGCGGAAGGAGGCGCGCGCGAAGTCGCGGATCGACTCGTCCAGGTTGTACATGGCCAGGGCGACGCCGGGGCCGGGGAAGTCGTAGACCTCCAGCTCCAGCGGCTCGGAGCCGTCCTTCGGGGTGTAGGTCACGGTCAGGGTGCCCGCGCCGGGGACCTTCAGGTCGGTCGCGCGGTACTGGTCGCCGAAGGCGTGACGGCCGACGACGATGGGCTTCGTCCAGCCGGGGACGAGCCTCGGCACGTTCGCCATGATGATCGGCTCGCGGAAGATCACCCCGCCGAGGATGTTGCGGATGGTGCCGTTGGGCGAGGGGTACATCGCCTTGAGGCCGAACTCCTCGACCCGCGCCTCGTCCGGGGTGATCGTCGCGCACTTCACGCCGGCGCCGTACTGCCGGATGGCGTGCGCGGCGTCGACGGTCACCTGGTCGCCGGTGGCGTCGCGGTTCTCGATGCCCAGGTCGAAGTACTTCAGCTCCACGTCGAGGTGGGGCAGGATCAGGCGGTCCTTGATGAACCGCCAGATGATCCGGGTCATCTCGTCGCCGTCGAGCTCGACGACCGGGCCGACTACCTTGATCTTGGCCATGACGGGGACCGTCCCTCTCGCGGGCAGCACCGGCCCTTCCCCGCCCCGGAGGCAGGAAAGGGATCACCTCGTCATCAAACTACTCGAAATCAGGCAAAGCCGGTCGAGCCTGGCCCGTGGAGTCGGAGCTAGACCGTGAAGTGGAGGATGTCCTCCAGGAACGGCACCTTCAGCCACGGGTGCGGCTGCGCCATCAGGGACAGCAGCAGGATCGCCCCGCCCAGCCCGCCGTACGTGATCATGTCCGTGAAGCGCGAGCGCACGGCCAGCATGCCCACGGACGGCAGGGCCCAGCGCAGCACCGCCCCGCCGGCCATCGCCAGCCCGATCAGCAGCGTCCCGACCCGGAACGCGTCGAAGGCCACGATCAGCAGCCCGAGCCCGGTCACGCCCATGACCGCCAGCAGCGGCCACTGGCGCGCCGGCGCCGGGGCGTCACCCGGGGCGGCGCGCCCGCCGCCCTCGGGGCGGGCGGTGTCCCGCGTGAGCTGGAAGCGCCGGCCCTTGCCCGCGCCCGGCTCCTTGCCCGGTCCCTTGCCCGGTCCTTCGCCCGGCTTCTCCTCAGCCCGCATTGCCGCTTCCGGCGGCGCGCTCGGCGGCCTCCACCACGTTCACCAGCAGCAGGGCCCGGGTCATCGGGCCGACGCCGCCGGGGTTCGGCGAGACCCAGCCGGCGACCTTGGCGACCGCCGGGTCGACATCGCCCATGATCTTGCCCTCGCCGTCGCGGCTGACGCCGACGTCCAGCACGGCCGCGCCGGGCTTGACGTCCTCCGGCTTGATCAGGTGACCCACGCCCGCCGCGGCGACGATGATGTCGGCCTCGCGCAGGTGCGCCGACAGGTCACGGGTACCGGTGTGGCAGAGGGTGACCGTGGAGTTCTCGGTGCGGCGGGTCAGCAGCAGGCCGATCGAGCGGCCGACGGTGATGCCGCGGCCGACGACCACGACGTGCTTGCCGTTGAGCTCGACGTCGTGGCGGCGCAGCAGCTCGATGATGCCGTTGGGGGTGCAGGGCAGCGGGCCGGTCTCGTTCAGCACCAGGCGGCCGAGGCTCATCGGGTGCAGGCCGTCGGCGTCCTTGGCCGGGTCCATCAGCTCCAGGACGCGGTTGGTGTCGATGCCCTTGGGAAGGGGGAGTTGGACGATGTAACCGGTGCAGTCGGGGTTGTCGTTGAGCTCGCGGACGACCGCCTCGATCTCCTCCTGGGTGGCCGTGGCGGGGAGTTCGCGCTGGATGGAGGCGATGCCGACCTCGGCGCAGTCGCGGTGCTTGCCGGCGACGTACCACTTGCTGCCGGGGTCGTCGCCGACGAGGACGGTGCCGAGACCGGGCTGCACGCCCGCGGCCTTCAGCGCCTCCACTCGCACGGTGAGTTCGGACTTGATCGCTGCTGCGGTGGCCTTGCCATCGAGAATCTGGGCGGTCATGACCCCCATCCTCGCGGATGGGGCGGCCATGGTTCCAATCAGGGCGGCCCGCCGAAGGTGACGAATTCGCTTCGGTTATTCCCTGCAGCCCCCGCGGCCCCTCGGATACGGGTATCAGCTGGACAAAAGTCAGAGGCCCTATAACGATGATCCGCGTGCCGCGGGTGCAAATCGGGGGCGAGCCGCTGACACAACTCTCCTCCGAATGCCTGCGCCGTCCCCGCACGACACCGACGGAGGAAATCCCCAGCATGAGCTTCGGCGATCAGAACAACCCGTACGGCGCGCCCCAGCAGGCGCCCGGTTACGGATATCCGCAGCAGCCCCAGGGCGGTCAGCCCGGTCAGCCGTACGCCGCGTACCCGCAGGCGCAGGGCGGCTACGCCGGTGCGCCGCAGGGGCCGCAGGTGATGCCGGGCATCACCAAGGCGGCCCGCATCATGCTGTACGCGATCGCCGCGGTCCACGTGATCGTGGCGGGCCTGTGCGTCGCCGCGGTCGCGGCGATCGGTGACGCGAAGAAGACCCACGGAGGCGGCACGGTCACCACCGCGCAGGGCGACACCGTGGACGCCGACACGGTCTTCGACGCCGGAAAGGGCGTGTTCGCGTTCCTCGCCGCGCTGGCCGTGATCTTTGCGATCCTCGGCATCATTCTCGCGGTGCGCTACGCCAAGGGCGCCAATGGCGTCCGCGTCGGCTCGATCGTCTATGCGGCGTTCGGCATCATCAGCGGCCTGGTGTGCATCGTCTTCTACGGCATCGGCCTCATCGGCCTCATCCTGTCGATCCTGGTGATCGTCTTCGCGGCCAAGCAGGCGTCTCAGGACTGGTTCCGCCGCCCGCGCTTCTGAGCGCCCCCGTGACGGACACGGAGGCCCGTACACCCGATCGCATCGGGGTACGGGCCTCCGCCCGTTCCACGGCCTAGTGGAAGAAGTGGCGCGTACCCGTGAAGTACATCGTCACGCCCGCCGCCTTCGCGGCCTCCACGACCTGCTCGTCGCGGACCGAACCGCCCGGCTGCACCACGGCCTTGACGCCCGCGGCCGTCAGCACCTCCAGCCCGTCCGGGAAGGGGAAGAAGGCGTCGGAGGCGGCGTACGAGCCGCGCGCCCGCTCCTCGCCCGCCCGCTGCACGGCCAGCTTCGCGGAGTCGACGCGGTTGACCTGGCCCATGCCGACGCCGACGGTCGCGCCGTCCTTGGCCAGCAGGATCGCGTTGGACTTGACCGCGCGGCAGGCGCGCCAGGCGAAGGCCAGGCCGGCCAGCTCCTCGGCGGACAGCGCCTCGCCCGTGGCGAGCGTCCAGCCGGCCGGGTCGTCGCCCTCGGCCTGGAGGCGGTCCTTGACCTGGACCAGGACGCCGCCCTCGACGGGACGGGTCTCGCGGTGCGCCGCGGGGGCGTCGGCGCAGCGCAGCACGCGGATGTTCTTCTTGCGGGCCAGCACCTCGACGGCGCCGTCCTCGTAGGCCGGGGCGACGATGACCTCGGTGAAGATCTCGGCGACCTGCTCGGCCATGGCGACCGACACGGGGCTGTTGACGGCGATCACGCCGCCGAACGCGGACAGCGGGTCGCACTCGTGGGCCTTGCGGTGGGCCTCGGCGACGTCCGAACCGGTCGCGATGCCGCACGGGTTGGCGTGCTTGATGATCGCGACGCAGGGGTCGGTGTGGTCGTACGCGGCCCGGCGGGCCGCCTCGGTGTCCACGTAGTTGTTGTAGGACATCTCCTTGCCGTGCAGCTGCTCGGCGTAGGCGAGGCCCTTGCCCGTGCCGTCCGTGTAGAGGGCGGCGGGCTGGTGCGGGTTCTCGCCGTAGCGCAGGACCTGCTTGCGCTCGTAGGAGGCGCCGATGAAGTCCGGCCAGGGGCCCTCGTCGGCGCCGCTGTGCTCATCAGCGGCTCCGCCGCGGGCCTCGGCGAACCAGTTGGCGACGGCCACGTCGTAGGCGGCGGTGTGCTGGAACGCCTCGGCGGCCAGGCGCTTGCGCTGCGCCAGGTCGAAGCCGCCGTCGGCGACGGCCTTGAGGACGTCCTGGTAGCGGCCGGGGTTGACCACGACGGCCACCGAGGGGTGGTTCTTGGCGGCGGCGCGGACCATCGAGGGGCCGCCGATGTCGATCTGCTCCACGCACTCGTCGGGCGAGGCGCCGGAGGCGACGGTCTCCCGGAACGGGTAGAGGTTGACGATCACCAGCTCGAACGGCTCCACGCCCAGCTCGGCCAGCTGCTCGCGGTGGGAGTCCAGGCGCTGGTCGGCCAGGATGCCGGCGTGGACGCGCGGGTGGAGCGTCTTGACGCGGCCGTCCAGGCACTCGGGGAAACCGGTGAGCTCCTCGACCCGGGTGACCGGGACGCCGGCGGCGGCGATCCGGCCGGCCGTCGAGCCGGTCGAGACGAGCTCGACGCCCGCCTCGTGCAGACCGCGCGCGAGCTCCTCCAGCCCGGCCTTGTCGTAGACGCTGACCAGCGCGCGGCGGATGGGCCGCTTCATACCTTCGGCGGTCACAGGAATTTCACCTTTCGTCCCTCTATGCGGTAGCCGTTGCGGGCCAGGCGCCCCACGACCTCGACGAGCAGCTCGCGCTCGACTTCCTTGATCCGCTCGTGCAGCGCGGATTCGTCGTCCTCGTCCCGGACCCCGACCACGCCCTGGGCGATGATCGGGCCGGTGTCGACGCCGTCGTCGACGAAGTGCACGGTGCACCCGGTCACCTTGACGCCGTACGCGAGCGCGTCGCGCGCGCCGTGGGCGCCGGGGAAGCTGGGCAGCAGGGCGGGGTGCGTATTGATCACGCGGCCCCCGAAGCGGGCCAGGAACTCCTTGCCCACGATCTTCATAAAACCGGCCGAGACCACGAGGTCCGGCTCGTGGGCCGCGGTGGCCTCCGTCAGCGCCCGGTCCCAGGCGTCGCGCGTCGGGTGGTCCTTGACGCGGCAGACGAACGTGGGGATCCCGGCGCGCTCGGCCCGCTCCAGGCCGGCGATGCCGTCCCGGTCGGCGCCCACGGCCACGATCCGGGCGCCGTAGCCCTCCGGATCGGCGGCGATCGCATCGAGCAGGGCCTGCAGATTGGTGCCGGAGCCGGAGACCAGGACGACGAGGCGGGCGGGGGGCGCGGGAGGCGGGGAGGCCACGGTGGGGCCCTTTCTCGCGGGCGAGCGGTGTGATGGCCGTACGGTTTGTATGGTCGTACGAGACGAGGGCGTCGCCGAATACGGGGGACTCTACGAACCCGTCGACCGCCAGCAACGATACCGGCACACCGAACGGCCCCCGCGGGACGGGGGCGCGCGCGGAAGGTAGCGTCTGGAAGCAGCGCACGGAAAAGCGCGGGCCACGTGCACGGAATCCGGGCGCGACGCCGTACGTTCGGAGTGCGGTAGGCACGGACGCCGGGGATGTGCCGTACGTCCCGGGCGTTCGGGCACACATCCTGGACGGCGCACATCCTGGGCGTGCCGGACGACGACACAAGGGGAAGACACACTCCACATGCCGGACCGACGCCGTCACGCGGCACACCGCCTCGCGCTGCCCACCGACACCCCCGGCGGCGGTGCGATGAGGAACGCCCGCATGTCGCACGACCGCCCCACGCCGCCCTCCCCCGGCGAGCAGCGGGACAACCCCTTCGCGCCGCCGCCGGAGGGGCAGCCGGACCGGCCCTGGCAGCCGCGGCAGGCACCGTAGGGCCGCGGGGACGGCCGGGACGACGGCCGGGGAGACGGCTCGCAGGACGGGAACGACTCCGGCGACGAGCGGCAGCAGCCCCCCGCCTGGGGCAGCCAGTGGAGCAGCCGGCAGCCCGGCCGCCACGACGGCGGCTTCGGCGGCGGCCCGGGCGGCCCCGCGGGCGGTCCGGGCGGAAAGGGCGGCCCCGGCGGGAACGGCGGCCTGCGCTGGGACCCCACGGACCCCGCCCAGCGGCGCGCCCGCTACGCCCTGCTCGCGGGCATGTGGGGCTTCTTCTTCGCCCTGTTCAGCATCCCCTACGTCGCCCTGCTGCTCGGCGCCCTCTCCCTCTACTGGGGCGTCAGCGCCCTGCGCGCCAAGGCCCGGCCGCCGCGGCAGGACCCGGACACCCCGGCGGCCCCCGCCCCGGCGCCCGGCGCCTTCCGGCCGCAGACGACCGCGGCGGTCAGCGGCCTGGTGACGGGCGGACTGGCGCTGGCCATCGTGGCGGCGACGTTCGTCTTCCAGATCGTCTACAGCGACTACTACACGTGCGTGGACGACGCCCTGACCCAGAGCTCGCAGCAGGCGTGCGAGAAGCACCTCCCGAAGCAGCTGCGGCCGCTGCTGGGGACGCGGGACTGAGCCGGACGGGAGCGCGGCCGGGCCGGACGGATCCCGGCCGGGACCAGGGGCCCGGGCTCAGCCCCGGTCCTGGGGCGCCGCGTCGTGCGGTTCGAACGCCGGCATCAGACCGCCCCCGGAATCCCGCAGCGCGGCCCACCGCACCTGCCGCGCCCCCGTGTCGTGCCAGGCCGCCGCGTCGAACGCCGGCACCCGCGACTCCCCTCTCCCCCGCCGCCTGCTCCCCTTCGCCTTGCGGCGCCCGAACCACCCGCGCCGCGCGTCCCGCTCCTCGGCTCCGGACGGCCCTGACGTCCCTGACGTCCTTGACGACACGCCCGGCGCGGCGAGCCCGACCGGAGCGGAGCCGGCCGGAGCACCGCGCACGGGAAGCGCCTCCACCGCCGTGGCCCCCGGCTCGGCCGACCACGCGGGCCCCTTCGCCCCGGGCCGGGCGAAGGAGAGGGTCGCCGTGTCGGCGCGCGCCCCGCTCACCGCGGCCCGGCCCGTACCCGCACCGAAGCCCAGCCAGGAGCCCATCGCGCGGACGGCCCGGCCGCCGGTCCACCAGCGGGCGCGCGACCGGCGTGTTTTGCGGGGGCGGTCCGCCCGCGTCGGGGGGACGCGGCGGTGGGTGCCCGCGGACAGCCGGAGGGGCGGGTTCCCGGCCGGGGCGACGGAGGACGCCCAGGCCTCCGCCGACGGCCCGCCGGTCACGGCGACGGCAACCGCGCCGGGGACGGCACCGGCACCCACACCGGCACCCAGGGCGATGCGCCGCCGCAGCCAGCGGTGCACGATCGCGCCGGGGACGCTCACGGCGGTCGTCCAGGCGAGCGCGGCCGCGCCCACCAGCGGCCACGGGGGCCCGAACGTGGCGAGGACGGACGCGCCCAGGGTGCCGCCCGCCGCGTAGGCCAGCAGGGTGACGACGAGCGCGCAGAACACGGAGCCGAGGGCGGCGACGCCGGCGGTCTCGCCGAGCCCCGACCGGGCCAGGTCCGCGCCGCGGCGCGGCACGGCGGCGTAGGCGACGGTGGCCCCGGCCGCGAGGCTCACCGCCGCCGAGGCCGCCAGGGGCAGCGGCTCGGCGGGGCCCGGGGTGGGGAGGATCGCGAAGAGCGGGAAGGCGGGCAGCAGCGGGTACGCGGTGATGCCGAGGGGCGCGACGACGCCGGCCGTGCCCACGGCGAAGCCCGGCCCGAGCCCGTAGGCCGCGGCCCAGACGACGGCGTTGGGCAGCAGGGCGAGGCACAGCAGCAGCACCGCGGCGCGGCCCGACCAGGCCGCGGTGATCTGCAGGAGGGACTCGCGGACGGCGCCCGCGTGGACGGCGAGGGAGGCCGCGAGGAGGACGGCGGCCCCGCTGAGCAGGACGACGGTGCCGGCGGCCCCGGCGCGCAGGGCCGCGGCCGACCGGGCCCGGGTGAACCGGCGGCGCAGCCCCGCGGGGACCGCCGCGAGCGCCCGGCGCAGGACCGGTGGCGGCGTGCCGTGCGGGCGGCCCGCGGCGGCCCACATCCCGGCCGCGACGGACGCCCCCGCGACGGCCGGCACGTGGAGCAGGGCGCTCAGCGGCTCGGCCCGCACCGGGCCCGAGGCGGCGTAGAGGACGGCGCCGACGGCGACGAGCAGATAGCCGCCGAGCAGGGCCGCGGCGACCTTGCGCGGGGCGGGAGGGGGTCCGGCTTCCACCGGCGCCGGGGGCGGCGGCGTGGTCGCGGCGAGGATCTCCTCGGGCGTGAGCTCCTCGAAGGGGACGGCTTCCGGGTAGGGGAAGTCGTCGTGATCGCCGGGCGGCTCGACCGCCGGTTCCAGGGCGTGCCGCGCGGCCCGGTAGAGCAGCCAGCAGGGCAGCGCGGTCAGCAGCATCGGCGTGAGGCCGATCGGGGCGGGCGCCCCGGTAAGGGTGTCCGTGCGGACGAGGTCCGCGCCGTGGGCGAGCAGCCACAGGCCGGCGGCGGAACGCAGGGCCTCGCCCGCGCCGCCGTCCGGGTACGGCGAGGTGATCCACAGCAGCAGGACGACCACGGCCAGCGCCCCGAGCCCCAGTCCCGCGGCGATCGCCCCGCCGACGAACACCGTGCCCGCGGGGGGCGGCGCGCTCGCGGCGGGCCGGCCGGGCGCGGGAGGCGGGCTGTGCTCGGCATCGTGGGTCACATGGTCATGCTGCCAAGAACACGCCTTTCGTTCGGGTAGCGGGTAAATGACCGTCGTGTCGCTTTTGATACCCGGATAAACCTATTTGACGCGCAATTACCCTTACGTGAACCCGGGAACGGGCGCGGGCCCGCACCCCCTTCGAGGGGTGCGGGCCCGCGCGCGGGAACCGTCAGGCTCAGGCGCCCAGCGCGGCGCGCGCGAGGCGGGCCGTCTCGGACGGGGTCTTGCCGACCTTCACACCGGCGGCCTCGAGGGCCTCCTTCTTCGCCTGGGCGGTACCGGACGAACCGGAGACGATGGCGCCGGCGTGGCCCATGGTCTTGCCCTCGGGCGCGGTGAAGCCCGCCACGTAGCCGACGACCGGCTTGGTGACGTTGGCCTTGATGAAGTCCGCGGCACGCTCCTCGGCGTCGCCGCCGATCTCGCCGATCATCACGATCAGCTCGGTCTCCGGGTCGGCCTCGAACGCGGCGAGCGCGTCAATGTGCGTGGTGCCGATGACCGGGTCGCCACCGATGCCGACGGCGGAGGAGAAGCCGATGTCACGGAGCTCGTACATCATCTGGTAGGTCAGCGTGCCGGACTTGGACACGAGACCGATCTTGCCGGGCTTGGTGATGTCGCCCGGGATGATGCCGGCGTTGGACTGGCCCGGGGTGATGAGACCGGGGCAGTTCGGGCCGATGATGCGGGTCTTGTTGCCCTTCGAGCCCGCGTACGCCCAGAAGGCGGCGGAGTCGTGGACGGCGATGCCCTCGGTGATCACGACGGCCAGCGGGATCTCGGCGTCGATCGCCTCGACGACGGCGGCCTTGGCGAACGCCGGCGGCACGAAGACGACGGTGACGTCGGCACCGGTCTTCTCCATCGCCTCGGCGACCGAGCCGAAGACGGGGACGGCCGTGCCGTCGAAGTCGACCTCGGTACCGGCCTTGCGCGGGTTGACGCCACCCACGATGTTGGTGCCGTCGGCCAGCATGAGCTTGGTGTGCTTCATGCCCGTGGCGCCGGTCATCCCCTGGACGATGACCTTGCTGTCCTTGGTGAGGAAGATAGCCATGGTTGTGGAGTCCTCGTCCCTTACTTAGCCGCAGCCAGCTCGGCGGCCTTGTCGGCCGCGCCGTCCATGGTGTCCACGCGCTGCACCAGCGGGTGGTTGGCGTCGGACAGGATCTTGCGACCCAGCTCCGCGTTGTTGCCGTCGAGGCGCACGACCAGCGGCTTGGAGACGTCCTCGCCCTTGCTCTTGAGGAGCTCCAGGGCCTGGACGATGCCCTTGGCGACCTCGTCGCACGCGGTGATGCCACCGAAGACGTTGACGAAGACGGACTTGACGTCCGGGTCGCCGAGGATGATCTCGAGACCGTTGGCCATGACCTCGGCCGAGGCGCCGCCGCCGATGTCGAGGAAGTTGGCGGGCTTGACGCCGCCGTGGTTCTCACCGGCGTAGGCGACGACGTCGAGGGTGCTCATGACGAGACCCGCGCCGTTGCCGATGATGCCGACCTGGCCGTCGAGCTTGACGTAGTTCAGGCCCTTGGCCTTGGCGGCCGCCTCGAGGGGGTTGGCCGCGGCCTTGTCCTCGAGCGCCTCGTGCTCCGGCTGGCGGAACTCGGCGTTGGCGTCCAGGGACACCTTGCCGTCGAGGGCGATGACGTCGCCGTTCGCGACCTTGGCCAGCGGGTTGACCTCGACGAGGAGCGCGTCCTCGGCGACGAAGGTCTTCCACAGGGTCACCATGACCTCGGCGACCTTCTCGGCGACCTCGGCCGGGAACTTCGCCTGGGCGACGATCTCGCGGGCCTTCTCGATGGTGACGCCCTCGTTGGCGTCGACCGGCACCTTGGCGAGCTTCTCGGGGGTCGTCGCGGCGACCTCCTCGATGTCCATGCCGCCCGCGACCGAGGCCATGGCCAGGAAGGTGCGGTTGGTGCGGTCGAGGAGGTACGAGACGTAGTACTCCTCGAGGATCTCCGGAGCGGTCTCGGCGATCATCACCTTGTGGACCGTGTGGCCCTTGATGTCCATGCCGAGGATGTCCGTCGCGCGGGCGACGGCCTCGTCCGGGGTGGCGGCGAGCTTCACGCCGCCGGCCTTGCCACGGCCGCCGACCTTGACCTGGGCCTTGACGACCGACTTGCCGCCCAGCCGCTCGGTCGCCTCGCGGGCCGCCTCAGGCGTGTCAATGACTTCACCGGCCAGCACCGGTACACCGTGCTTGGCGAAGAGGTCCCTCGCCTGGTACTCGAACAGGTCCACGCGCGTCCGTCCCTTTTCCATGGATATCGCGGTTCGTTGTCTGCGCGGGCGTGCCGCTGGGCGGCGTGAGAGCGCGATCTCCGCAGAAGTCCGGGGGTTGCGCCCCGGGATAGCACGGGCGAGGGCGGCACACGTTCACCGTTGACGCGGCATGTCCGTCTCGCAGGTTATCCCCGCTGGCGGGGAGGCCCTAAATCAGAGGTCACACTACGGCCGTGATTACGCTCACAGATCGCAACGGCATCCGTACGCGTCCGGCCCGCGGGACGGGCGCGGCGGCCCGTCACGCGGCCGGGTCGGGGACGGGCAGCGGGCGCTTCTCCAGGGCGGCGGCCATCACCTCCGGGAAGAGGTCCGGAGTGCAGGCGAAGGCCGGTGCGCCGAGGGCGGCCAGGGCCGCGGCGTGCTCGCGGTCGTAGGCCGGGGCCCCCTCGTCGGAGAGCGCGAGCAGCGTCACGAACTGCACGCCGGAGGCCTTCATGGCCGCCACCCGTTTGAGCATCCCCTCGCGGATCCCGCCCTCGTAGAGATCACTGATGAGGACCACGACGGTTTCCGCCGGGCGGGTGATCCGCGACTGGCAGTAGGCGAGCGCGCGGTTGATGTCGGTGCCGCCGCCGAGCTGGGTGCCGAAGAGCACGTCGACCGGGTCGGTCAGCTGGTCGGTGAGGTCGACGACGGAGGTGTCGAAGACGACGAGACGGGTGTCGAGGGTGCGCATCGAGGCCAGGACGGCGCCGAAGACGGAGGCGTAGACGACGGACGCCGCCATGGAGCCGGACTGGTCGATGCAGAGGATGACGTCCTTCTTCACCGCCCGCGCCGCCCGGCCGTAGCCGACCAGCCGTTCGGGGACGACCGTGCGGTACTCGGGCAGGTAGTTCTTGAGGTTCGCCCGGATGGTGCGGTCCCAGTCGATGTCGCGGTGGCGGGGGCGGTTGATGCGGGCGGAGCGGTCGAGGGCGCCGGTGAGGGTGGCGCGCGTGCGGCCGGCCAGGCGCCGCTCCAGGTCCTCGACGACCTTGCGGACCACGGCGCGGGCGGTCTCCTTCGTGGTCTCGGGCATCGCCTTGTGGAGGGAGAGCAGCGTGCCGACGAGGTGGACGTCGGCCTCGACCGCCTCCAGCATCTCCGGCTCCAGGAGCAGCGAGGAGAGGCCGAGCCGGTCGACGGCGTCGCGCTGCATCACCTGAACGACGGACGCGGGGAAGTACGTGCGGATGTCCCCCAGCCAGCGGGCGACGCGCGGCGCGGAGCCGCCGAGGCCGGCCTCGCGGGAGCCGCCGCCCTGGGCGCCCGGGGTGCCGGAGCCGCCGTAGAGCGCTTCGAGGGTGCGGTCCATGGCGGCGTCGGTGCCGGAGAGGGCGCGGCCGGTGCCGTCCGCGGAGCCGTCGCCGCCGAGGACGAGGCGCCAGCGGCGCAGGCGCTCGTCGCCGTCGGTGGCGCTGCTGGGTGCGGTCATCGTGCGGCTCCTGGGGTGGTGGGGACTGCGGGGCCGGAGGGAGAAGAGGAAGAAGAGGGAGAGGAGGGAGAGGAGGGATCGGGGAGGCCGAGGAGGAGGTGCAGGGTGGGCAGCACGGCGTCCGCCCGTGCCGGGTCCAGGGGCGCGGCGGCGGGCCGGGCCCCGCGGCGGGTGCCGCTGCCGCCGGCCGGTCCGCCGTGGCGGACGAGCTCACCGAGGGAGCGGCGCACGCCGGGGTCGTAGGCGGAGAAGGTGCGCCGGAGGAGGGGCAGGACGTCGGTGAAGGCGCCCGGGGGCACACCGGTGAGCCAGTCGTCCACGAGGGAGAGCAGGCGCTCGTCGTGGACGAGGAGCATGCCGCCGGAGCCGCCGCTGCCGAGGAACCCCTCGATCCAGGCGGCTGCCCGGGCCGGTTCGGTGCCGGCGGACAGGGCGAGCCCCATGAGCCGGGCGGCCCGCCCGTCGGGCAGCAGCCCGTCGTCGAGCAGCAGCCGCGCGGCCCGCCCCCGGATGCCCCCGGGCAGCCCTTCCCGCCCGGCGAGCACGCCGAGCACACCGGACCAGCGGTGGCGCAGGTCCGGGGGCGCGCCGGTTTCCGGGGCGAGCAGGGCCACGGCCCGGTGGACCGCGTCCACATGGCCCCGCATGGCCTCCGCGGCGTCCGCGTCGAGGCCGGCGCACGCCGCCGGGAGGCCGACGAAGATGCGCTCGGCGAGGCCCGCGGCCACGGCGCCCAGGGCGGCGGTGTCCGTGTGGCGGACGTCGCCGTAGCGCACGGAGCGGACGAGGGCCGGCAGGGCCTCGGCCAGGTGGGCGACGTCCGCGTCGAGGGCGGCGCGGTCGGCCAGGACGCGCATCACGACCGGGAGGGCGTCGGGGAGCTCCGCCAGCAGGCAGTGCTCGGCGAGGGCCGTGACGTCGGCGAGGGCGGTGGAGCCGACGGCCCGGGCCTCTGCTTTCGCGGTGGCCGCGGCAAGCACGGTGGTGCCCCAGGCCGAGGCCTCGGCGACCCGTACGGCCAGCTCGGGCTCCCAGCTCAGCCGCCAGGTCTCGCGGAAGGTGCCGGTCCCCGCGCGGGAGCGGACGGGCTCGCCCCAGCCGACGCCGAGGAGCCGCAGGCGGTGCAGCAGCCGGCTGCGCGCGGCGTCGGTGTCCTTGCGCAGGTCGAACTCGACCTCGCGGGCGTCCGGTTCGGGCTTGAGGCGCAGGCTGCGCTGGAGGCGGGAGAGGTCGCGCTGCAGGGGCGTGGCGGGGGCCGAGTCGGGCACCTCGCCGAGGACGTCCCCGATGACGAGGCGGTCCCGTACGAGGGCGAGGGGCACGTCGGAGCCGTCGCACATCACGGCCCTGACGGCGTCGGTGGTCTCGGTGAGCCCGGCGAGCGGGCGGCCGCGCAGGGCGGCGAGGGAGCCGGCCAGGCGGACGGCTTCGATGACGTGGGCGGAGGAGACGGGGAAGTCCTCCTCCCGCAGCAGCCGGGCGGCCTTCGTCATCCAGCGTTCGAGCGGGCGGTCCGCGGCGTGGAAGAGGTGGCCGTACCAGCCGGGCGAGTCGATGCCGGCGCCGTAGCCGCTGTGACGGGAGAGGCGCCGGTGGGTCCAGGGGACCCAGCCGATCGCGGTCTTGACCTTCGGCAGGCCCTTGAGGGCCTGCCGGTCGGCGGTGACGGTCCGCCGCTCGGCGAGGGCCGGCACGTGCCAGGCGCCGCAGACGACGGCGATCCCGTCGCCGAACTCCCGCCGGGCGTCGCGGATCCGGAGCCGCATGTGCGCTTCGCGGACGAGGTCCCGCGCGCCGCCGGACCCGTCGCCGTCACCGTCGTCATCGCCGCCGTCGCCGAACGCGGACCGCAGTTCGGCCATGGCGTCGGCGAGCGCGGCGAAGGGAGCGAGGGCGTCGGCGCCGTCCCGGCCGCGGCGGTGCTCGACGGCGTCCTCCCACCACACTTCGGGGTCGTCGTAGCCCGCGGCGGCGGCGAGCGCGGCGAGGGGATCGAGACGGGGGGCGGCGTGCGGGGCTGCCGGCTGCCGCCCGGCGGTCGGCTCCGGGACCGCGACCGCGGGGTCCGGCGCGGGCCGGGGCCCTTCCTCGTCGCCCAGTGCGAGCGAGTGCGCCGCCGGCAGGTCGATGAACCGTACGGGCACCCCGTGCGCCAGGGCCCAGCGGATCGCCACCCACTCCGGGGAGAACTCGGCGAGCGGCCAGAACGCGGCACGGCCCGGGTCGTCCACCGCGTGGGCCAGCAGGGCGACGGGCGGGCGCATGCCCTCGTCGGCCGCGAGGGAGACGACCGCATCGGCCTCGGGCGGCCCCTCGATGAGGACGGCCGCGGGCCGGCACTGCTCCAGGGCCGCCCGTACCGCCCGCGCGGAGCCGGGGCCGTGGTGGCGGATGCCCAGCAGGGCGGGGCCGGTGCCGCTCACGCCGAGACCTCCCGGCAGGCGCGGTAGAAGTCCTTCCAGCCGTCGCGCTCGCGGACGACCGTCTCCAGGTACTCCTGCCAGACGAGGCGGTCGGCGGCCGGGTCGCGGACGACCGCGCCGAGGATGCCGGCGGCCACGTCGCCCGCGCGCAGCACGCCGTCGCCGAAGTGGGCGGCGAGGGCGAGGCCGCCGGTGACCACGGAGATCGCCTCGGCCGTGGAGAGCGTGCCCGAGGGCGACTTGACCTTGGTGCGGCCGTCGGTGGTGACGCCGTCGCGCAGCTCGCGGAAGACCGTGACGACGCGCCGGATCTCGTCGGTGCCGTCGGGCACGGACGGCAGGTCGAGGGAGCGGCCGATCTGGTCGACGCGCCGGGAGACGATGTCGACCTCGTCCTCGGGGGTGGCGGGCAGGGGCAGGACGACGGTGTTGAAGCGGCGGCGCAGGGCGCTGGAGAGGTCGTTGACGCCGCGGTCGCGGTCGTTGGCGGTGGCGATCAGGTTGAAGCCGCGGACGGCCTGCACCTCCTCGCCCAGCTCGGGGACGGGCAGGGTCTTCTCGGAGAGGATGGTGATCAGGGTGTCCTGGACGTCGGCGGGGATGCGGGTGAGCTCCTCGACGCGGGCGGTCATGCCCCGGGCCATGGCCCGCATGACGGGGCCGGGCACGAGCGCCTCGCGGCTGGGCCCGTGGGCGAGGAGCCGGGCGTAGTCCCACCCGTAGCGGATGGCCTCCTCCGGGGTGCCGGCCGTGCCCTGGACGAGCAGGGTGGAGTCGCCGCTGACGGCGGCTGCCAGGTGCTCGGAGACCCAGGTCTTGGCGGTGCCGGGGACGCCGAGCAGGAGCAGGGCGCGGTCGGTGGCGAGCGTGGTGACGGCCACCTCGACGACGCGGCGCGGGCCCACGTACTTGGGCGTGATCACGGTGCCGCCGGGCAGGGTGCCGCCGAGCAGGTAGGTGGCGACGGCCCACGGCGAGAGCTTCCAGCGCTCGGGGCGGGGCCGGTCGTCCGCGGCGGCGAGGGCCTTGAGCTCATCGGCGAAGGCGTGCTCCGCGTGCGGGCGCAGGGCCTGGGAGGCGGTCGCGGATTCGGGTGCGGCTTCGGGTGCGGCTCCGACTGCGGCTTCGGTTCCGGGCGCGGTCACAAGTCCCCCTAGGAGTGCGGATCCGGGATGTGCGAACCACCTTGCACCACCCCACTGACAATGGGCCGGGACCTACCGAAACCGCAGGTCAGGGCCATTGTCAGTGGGTGGTCCTAGCGTTTGGGGCATGAATCCGCAGGGGGATCGATGGACGGCGGAAACGGTGCTCTCGCTGGCGCCTGACGCCGCATCACGCAAGGCAGGAAGCAAGCTCGCGGCGCCCGGTCCGTGGTCGGGCGCGGGGGCGCGCCCGGAGGGGGGCGGGGGCGTGGTCTGGGGGGAGTGCTCCGGCAGCGGCAGCAAGCCGTACCGCACGGTGGTGGACCTGTCCGGGGAGGGCGGGCCGGGGTTCAACTGCTCCTGTCCGAGCCGCAAGTTCCCGTGCAAGCACGCGCTGGGCCTGCTGCTGCTGTGGGCTTCCGGTGAGGCGGCGGTGCCGGTCGCCGACGCTCCGCCGGAGTGGGCGGAGCAGTGGCTGGAGCGGCGCCGGAAGCGGGCCGGGAAGGCCGCCGCGGGCCCGGCCGCGGCGGGGCCCGCGGCGCCCGCGGACGAAGAGGCCTCCCGGCGGCGCGGGGAGCGCCGGGCGGAGCGGATCGGCGCGGGCGCCACGGAGTTGGAGCAGCGGCTCGCCGACCTGCTGCGCGGGGGGCTGGCGTCCGCGGAGGGCGCGGGGTACGGGCAGTGGGACGAGACGGCGGCCCGGATGGTCGACGCCCAGGCGCCCGGTCTCGCCGCGCGCGTACGGGAGTTGGCGGCCTTGCCGGGCTCGGGCGCCGACTGGGCGGGCCGGCTGCTGGAGGAGTGCGCCCTGCTGCACACCCTCAACCAGGGGTGGCTGCGCCTGGAGGAGCTGCCGGAGCCCTTGGCCGCGACGGTCCGGTCGCGGGTCGGCCTGACCGCGGACGCCGCGGCGCTGCTCGCGTCCGGGGCGCCGGTGCGCGACCACTGGCTGGTGCTGGCGCAGCGGGACGGTGACGACGGGCGCCTGGTCACCCGCCGGATCTGGCTCCACGGCCGGGACTCGGGCCGGATGGCCCTGCTCCTCTCCTACGGAGCGGCCGGCCGGGCGCCGGAACTGTCCCTGCCCGTGGGCCTGTCCCTGGACGCGGACCTCGTGTACTACCCGGCGGCGCACCCGCTCCGTGCCGCGCTGGGTACACGTCACGCCCCGCCCGCGGAGGGTGCGGGTCCGCCGCCGGGGGGCGGCGTGGAAGCGGCCCTCTCCGCGTACGGGGAGGCCCTGCGCGACGATCCCTGGCTGGAGGCGTGGCCGGTCGTCCTCGACGGCGTGGTCCCGGTCCAGGCCCCGGACGGCCACTGGCAACTGGCCGACGCCGAGGGCGGTTCGGCCGCCCTGCCCGTGGATCCCCGGATCCACGACAGCACGGCCCTGTGGCAGCTGGCCTCGATATCGGGCGGAGCCCCGATCAAAGTCTTCGCCGAATACGGCCACAGGGGCGTATCCCCTCTGGCCACGTGGACCCCGGACCCGCTCGCCCTCTGACGACCACCGACCCACACACCAGGACAGGCCGCGCGGCGAGCACCCACACCGGCGGCGCCGAACCGTCCTCAGACAGCCCGGCACCGCCGGACACCACGACGGGGGCTGATCACCATCGCGGCGGAAGCAGGGCCCGGCCCGCCGACCCGAAACCCCGGCCACCCGGCCACCCGGCCAAGCCTCGGCCGGCTTCCCCACCCCGCCGCAACGGCGAGCAACCACCCACAACCCCACCAGCGGTGCCGAGCCCACCTCAGGCAGACCGGCACCGCCGGACACCACGACGGGGGCTGATCACCATCGCGGCGGAAAGAAAGCCCCGGGCCGCCAGCCCAAGCCCCCAACCACCCGGCCACCCGGCCACCCGGCCACCCGGCCAAGCCTCGGCCGGCTTCCCCACCCCGCCGCAACGGCGAGCAACCACCCACAACCCCATCGGCGGTGCCGAGCCCACTTCAGGCAGCCCGGCACCGCCGGACACCACGACGGGGGCTGATCACCATCGCGGCGGAAGGAAGGTCCGGGCTTCCAGCCCGGTCACCCCGTCCGCATCTCGCCCCGCAGCAGCGGCGAGCAACCACCCCACAACCCCATCGGCGGTGCCGAACCCGCCCCTGCGGACCGGCACCGCCCCACCCGTCAGGAAAGGCCGCGCATGAACCGTACTTGGGACGAGCTCGTCACCTCCGCTCTGCTCGGGACCGGGCGGCGTGTGCCGCCCGTGGAGGTGCGGGACGGGCAGGACGCGGCCGTGGCGCTGCTGGACGCCGCCGCGGTGGATACCGTGCGGCGGCGCGCCGGGGCGGTGCCCGCGGCGGCGCTCGCCCGGCCCGCGCCGGCGCCGGCGGACGCCCGGCCGCCGTTGCCTCCGGCGGCCCGGCGGCGGCTCGCCCTGCTGCTCGCGGACCGCAGCGGCGGCGGCAGCGGCGGGCGCCGGGGCGCCGCCCCGGATCTGACGGAGCTGCTCCCCCAGTGGCTGGCCGCGGCCAACGGGCACGGCTATCAGGCGCCTCCCGCCCTCCTGCCCGCCCTCCTGGACGCGGCCAGGTCCCGCAGCGATCTGCGGCAGGAGGCGCTCGCGTTCGGCGGGCCCCGCGCCCGGTGGCTGGCGGCGCTCAACCCGCAGTGGAAGTACGCCTTGAGGCCCGGCCCCACCGCGGGCGCGGACGCGGGCACAGCCACGGGCACGGGCACGGGCACCGACACCGGCATCTGGGAGGAGGGGCTGTTCGCCGAGCGCGCCGCGCTCCTCGCCTCCGTACGGCTGCGGGACCCCGCGGCCGCCCGCGAGCTGCTCGCCGGCTCGTGGGCGACGGAGCGGGCGGAGGACCGTCTGATGTTCCTGGACGCGCTGCGCGAGGGGCTGTCCGCGCAGGACGAGCCGTTCCTGGAGCGGGCCCTGTCCGACCGGAGCCGCAACGTCCGGGCCACCGCGGCGGAGCTGCTGTCGGCGCTGCCCGGCTCGGCGCTCGCGGCCCGCATGGCAGAGCGGGCCCGCAGCTGCGTCTCCCTGGACCGCACGGGAGAGGGCGAGGGCCCGCGGATCGCGGTGGAGGCGCCGCACGAGTGCGACAAGGGCATGCAGCGCGACGGCGTCGTCGTGAAGCCGCCGTCCGGGCGCGGCGAGCGCTCGTGGTGGCTGGCCCAGATCGTGGAGGCGGCTCCGCTGGCGGCCTGGTCCGAGCGGTTCGGCGGCCGGAGCCCGGCGGGGATCGTGGCGCTGCCGGTCGCGGACGGCTGGCAGCCGGAGCTGCACGCCGCCTGGTGCCGGGCCGCGGTCCGGCAGCGGGACGCGGAGTGGGCGCGGGCGCTGCTGGGCCCCGCGTCGGCCCCGCCCGCGGCCGAGGGCACCTCGTGGAGGGATCCGGCGAAGCTGCTGTCGGCGCTGCCGCGGGACGAGCGGGCGGCGTGGGTGGCGGAGTTCGTCTCGGCGCACGGGCTGTCGGACGCGTTCCGGCTGCTCGGGGTGTGCGCGGTGCCGTGGGCGGAGCCGCTGGGCCGGTCGATCGTGGACGCCCTGGACGCCGCCCGCGACGCGGGCGGCTATCCGTGGAGCTTCAGCGGCGTGATGGGCCTGGCCGAGCGCTGCCTGGACCCGGCGCAGGCCGACCGGCTGGAGGCGCTGACCCTGCTGCCGGAGGAGCCGGCCGCGGACGCCCCCGGGCGCGCCGGGGCCGCCGCGTACTGGGCGGAGGCGTTCCAGCGTCTCGTGGGCACGCTGCGGCTGCGGGCCACGATGCGGGCGGAGCTGGCAGGGCGGGCGGGGTGACCCGCCGGCTCCGTCAGGCCTCGGTCGGCTGGCGGACGTTCGCGTTGACCCACTCCACGATGGAGGCCGTGGTGGCCCCAGGGGTGAAGATCGCGGCGACGCCCTGCTCCTTCAGCGGCGCGATGTCCGCCTCGGGGATGATCCCGCCGCCGAAGACCTTGATGTCCTCCGCGTCGCGCTCGCGCAGCAGTTCCAGGACCTTGGCGAACAGGGTGTTGTGGGCGCCGGAGAGGATGGAGAGGCCGATCGCGTCGGCGTCCTCCTGGATGGCGGTGTCCACGATCTGCTCGGGCGTCTGGTGCAGGCCCGTGTAGATGACCTCCATGCCGGCGTCGCGCAGCGCCCGTGCGATGACCTTCGCGCCGCGGTCATGGCCGTCGAGCCCGGGCTTGGCCACCACCACGCGGATCGGACCGGTCACTCCCATCACTGCCTCCATGTACGACTGCCGGTAACCGGCGCCCAGGGATGTGAACGAACGTTATCTCCAGCATCCCGCACGCGGCCGTTTCGCGGTGCGGAGCGAGGGGGAAATCACACGTGGGACAACACGTCGCTACGCACCGTCCGCGCGCTTCCGCGTCTTACGGGTCGCCCAGTCACCCGCGTCGCCGGGGTGGCGAGTCTCCGGGCGGACGCGAGGGGAGCCGCGACGAGGCCGCCGCACCACTGTGCCGACAGCCGCACGGCACAGCGGTGCGGCCGGTCGCGCGCAGCTGCCCGTGGGCGCACACGGGGGACTGCAGCCGCGCTTCCCGGGTGCCGTTCGGGAGGTCGGCCATGAGGACCCTGCCCTTCATCAGCATCCTTGCCGCCTTGCTGCGCCCGTCGACCGCGCTCGTCCGGTCCACGGTGCTGGAGCTGGCGATTCTCACCGGCCATCTGCTGCTCTACCCGACCGGTGTCGTCCAGGAGCGCCCGCCGCCCCGGCGGGCGCTGCCCGCGCTTCCGGCCGCCGGCGACACGCCCGACACACCCGGACTGCATGAATCCGTCGAAAGCGGACAAGAAGGTCATCTTCCTGTTCTGCTCCTCCACGGCTTCATCGACAACCGCTCGGTCTTCGTCCTGCTGCGCAGATCTCTGCGCCGGCACGGCTGGCAGCAGGTCGAGGCGCTCAACTACTCGCTCCTGACCTGCGACATCCGCACGGCCGCCCGCCTGCTGGGCCGCCACATCGAGGACATCTGCGCCCGTACGGGGCAGCGGCGGGTCGACGTGGTGGGACACAGCCTCGGCGGCCTGATCGCGCGCTACTACGTCCAGCGGATGGGCGGCGACGTCCGCGTCAGGACCCTGGTCACGCTCGGCACGCCGCACGGCGGCACCCGCGCGGCCTCGCTGCTGCCCGCACATCCCCTGGTGCGCCAGATGCGCCCGGGATCGGACGTCGTCGCCGAACTCACGGGCCCCGCACCGGATTGCGCGACGCAATTCATCGGTTTCTGGAGTGACCTGGACCAATTGATGGTGCCTGTGGAATGCGCCCGCATCGACCACCCGGATCTGAGCGCGCGCAATGTCCGGGTGACGGGCGTGGGGCACCTCGCCCTGCCGGTGCACTGGGAGGTGGCCGCCGGCATACGACAGGCCCTGACCACGGAAGAGGCGCAGGACGACGCGTCGGGGGCGGCGTCGGTCGCCTGATCCACCGGCGTTCCGCGGGGGCTCCCGGAGGCCCCGAAACCGAACGCGGGTCGAACGTCAAATCGGTTTTCCGGGGTTCAGTCCACCAAAAGGCGGCTAAATGCCCGGGCCCCTGCCGCCCGAAACGTGACGAAGATTGTCGCCGTCCCATACCGCCGGGTACAGTCGCCGCTAATTCTCCTCCCTCGGCGAAAGAGAAGTGGTGGTGAACGACCGTCACCCGGCGGCGGGCCCCGGCCCGTCCGACCCCGCTCAGGATGGCTCCTACGGGCAGTACGCGTCGTACGGTCAGCAGAGCGCACCGCACAACTACACCGGGTACGACGGCTACGACAGCGGTCAGTGGGAGACCACGGGCCAGTGGGCCAGCACCAGTCAGTGGGGCGGAGTCACCGGCCAGACCCAGATCTGGGACTTCAGCGCCTACGACGCCGGGCAGGCCGACGCCACCGGGCACTGGGACACCTCCGCCGGCATCACGACCCCCGCCACCGGGCAGTGGGACACGAGCGCCATGACGCCGGGCGCCTGGGGGGCGAACGGCACCTACGACACCTCCGGCCACTGGGAGCTGACGGGCCGGACCGGGTTCCCCGACCAGGCCCAGGCGCCCGCCCCCGACCAGGCCGCGGCACAGGGCTGGGACACCACGGGGACCGGGCAGTTCACCTCGTGGGACGGCTCCGGCCAAGCGGCGGACGCCCCGGGCTGGGGGCACCTCCCGGACGAAGCCCGGGGGAGGGACACGTCCGGGCAGTGGGACACCTCCGGAGCCTCCGGGCAGTCGGGCCAGTGGGAGACCGGGGCCGGCCAGTGGGAGGCGGGCGCCGGACAGACCCAGATCTGGGACGCCGGTGCCTTCGCCGCCGTCGACGGCACGCAGGGCGAGCCGGAGCACGCCCCGACCCTCATGACCGACCTCTCCACCATGGCCGGCCTCTCCGGCATGGCGCCCGTGGACTCCGTGCCCGCGAGCAACGAAGCGGACGGGCAGCCGGCCGACGAGGTCAAGGCCTCCCCCGCCGGCGCCGTCGCGAACGCCGAGACGCAGGCCATGCTGTTCGTCCCCCCGGACCTCGACGAAGCCGGCCCGGACGACGCCCCCCGGGACACTCCCCGCGACACCCCCACCCGCAGCAGCCGCCGCAAGAGCGCGCCCGCCCGCACCGGCTACCGGCCGCGCCGCAAGGCGCTGCTGACCGTCGCCGTGCCGTCGGTCGCCGTCATAGGGGTCGCCGGGATCGCCGCCGCGACCGTCTCCGGCGGGCAGAGCGACGACAAGAAGGAGGTCCAGGCGGCGTCCGCCCCCGACAGCGCGCCCGCACCCTCCGTCGCCAACAGCAAGCTGGACACCCAGCTCGCGAGCCTCAGCCACGGCGCCGACGACTTCGCGAACCGCGCCAACCGCACCCAGGAGCGCATCGACCTCAAGGCGCGCCAGGAAGCGGAGAAGAAACGTAAAGCGGAGGAGGCGGCCCGCAAGGAGGCCGAGCGCCCGAAGTTCTCCCTCCCCGTCGCGCAGCACGGGCTCAGCGCGATGTACGGACAGGCGGGCGTCAACTGGATGTCCGTGCACACGGGCATCGACTTCCCCGTCAGCTACGGCACCCCGGTCATGGCCGCCACGGACGGCACGGTCCGCACGCAGTACAACGTGGCCTACGGGAACATGGCCATAGTGACGTCGCCCGACGGCGTCGAGACCTGGTACTGCCACCTCAGCAGCACCAAGCTCCGCTCCGGCCAGGTCAAGGCCGGCGACGTCATCGCCTACTCCGGCAACTCCGGCAACTCCACCGGGCCGCACCTGCACTTCGAGGTCCGGCCGGGCGGCTCCGCCGTGGACCCGCTGCCGTGGCTGCGCGCCCACGGCTACGACCCGACCTAGCGGTCCGACCTAGCGGTCGGCGACGGCACACCGGCGGGTCCGCACCGGGGCTCATCCCCCGTGCGGATCCACCGGAACGGCTAGAGCTTCTCGACCGGCGCGTAGCGCAGGAGCAGCCGCTTCGGCTTCTCCTCGCCGAAGTCCACCGTGGCCTCGGCGTTGTCGCCGCTGCCCTTGACCCCGACGACGGTGCCCAGCCCGAACGAGTCGTGCGTGACCCGGTCGCCGACGGCGAGGGCCACCACGGGCCGGTCCTTGGCCCGGCGCGTGGCGAAGCCGGACGGGCCGGCCTTGCGCGACGTGAAGCCCGACGTGATCCCGGACCCCGCGCCGCCGCCCGAGCCGATCGAGTTCACCGACGCCGACGGCTTCGCGGGGCCGGTGCGCCGCCACTGCACGTACTGATCGGGGATCTCCTCGAGGAACCGCGACGGCGGGTTGTACGAGGGCTGGCCCCACGCGCTGCGCATGCTCGCGCGCGTCAGGAACAGCCGCTCCCGGGCGCGGGTGATGCCCACATAGGCGAGGCGGCGCTCCTCCTCCAGCTCCTTGGTCTGGCCGAGGGCGCGCATGTGCGGGAAGACGCCGTCCTCCATGCCGGTGAGGAAGACCACGGGGAACTCCAGGCCCTTCGCGGTGTGCAAGGTCATCAGCGTGATGACGCCGGTGCCCTCCGCGTCCTCGTCGGGGATCTGGTCGGAGTCGGCGACGAGGGCCACCTTCTCCAGGAACTCGGCCAGCGTGCCGGGCTCCCCCTCCTCGCGCTCCTGCTCGAACTCCAGGGCCACGGCCGCGAGCTCCTGCAGGTTCTCCACGCGGGTCTCGTCCTGGGGGTCGGTGGAGGCCTGGAGCTCGGCGAGATAGCCCGTGCGCTCCAGGACCGCTTCCAGGACGGTGGCGGGGCCGGCGCCCGACTCGGCGATCGTGCGCAGCTCCTCCATGAGGACGTTGAAGCGCTTGACCGCGTTCGCCGAGCGGGCGGCCATGCCGTAGGCCTCGTCGACGCGGCGCAGCGCCTGCGAGAAGCTGATCTTCTCGCGCAGCGACAGGGCGTCGATCATGGCCTCGGCGCGGTCGCCGATGCCGCGCTTGGGCACGTTGAGGATGCGCCGCAGCGGGACGGTGTCCTCGGGGTTGGCGAGGACGCGCAGGTAGGCCAGGACGTCGCGGACCTCCTTGCGCTCGTAGAAGCGCACGCCGCCGACGACCTTGTAGGGCAGGCCGACGCGGATGAAGATCTCTTCGAAGACACGGGACTGGGCGTTGGTCCGGTAGAAGACGGCCACGTCCCCGGCCTTGGCGTCGCCGGCGTCGGTGAGGCGGTCGATCTCGTCGGCCACGAACTGGGCCTCGTCGTGCTCGGTGTCGGCGACGTAGCCGGTGATGGCCGGGCCGGCGCCGGCCTCGGTCCACAGGTTCTTCGGGCGGCGGCTCTCGTTGCGCTCGATGACCGCGTTGGCGGCGTTGAGGATCGTCTGCGTGGAGCGGTAGTTCTGCTCCAGCAGGATCGTCGTGGCGTCGGGGTAGTCCTCCTCGAACTGGAGGATGTTGCGGATCGTGGCGCCGCGGAAGGCGTAGATCGACTGGTCGGCGTCACCGACGACGCACAGCTCGGCCGGGCCCTCGGCGGGCGTGGTGGCGTCGCCCGCGGTGCCGACGAGCTCGCGCACGAGGGTGTACTGCGCGTGGTTGGTGTCCTGGTACTCGTCGACCAGGACGTGCCGGAAGCGGCGGCGGTAGTGCTCGGCCACGTCGGGGAAGGCCTGGAGCAGGTGCACCGTGGTCATGATGATGTCGTCGAAGTCGAGGGCGTTGGCCTCGCGCAGCCGCGACTGGTACATCACGTACGCCTCGGCGAGGGTCTTCTCGAAGCCGTCCGCGGCCTGCGCCGCGAAGGCCTCCTCGTCGATGAGCTCGTTCTTCAGGTTGGAGATCTTCGCGCTGAAGGACTTCGGCGGGAACTTCTTCGGGTCCAGGTCGAGGTCCCGGCAGACGAGCGCCATGAGCCGCTTGGAGTCGGCCGCGTCGTAGATCGAGAAGGAGGAGGTGAAGCCGAGCTTCTTGCTCTCCCGGCGCAGGATCCGCACGCACGCGCTGTGGAACGTCATCACCCACATGGCGTGGGCCCGGGGGCCGACGAGCTGCTCGACGCGCTCCTTCATCTCGCCCGCGGCCTTGTTGGTGAAGGTGATCGCGAGGATCTGGCCGGGGTGCACGTGCCGGGCGCCCAGCAGGTGGGCGATGCGGTGGGTGAGCACGCGCGTCTTGCCCGAGCCGGCGCCGGCGACGATGAGCAGCGGGGAGCCCGTGTGCACCACCGCGGCGCGCTGCTGCTCGTTCATCCCGTCGAGCAGGGCGGCGGGGTCCACGGCGGGCCGGTGGGCGCCGTCGCGGTAGTAGGCCTCGCGGGGGACGGGCACGTCGAAGGCGCCCTGGAAGAGGTCGTCCGGCACCGGCTCCGGGGCCGCGTCCTCCGGGGGAGGGGGGTGCTCCTCGTCCGCGGGGCCGAGGTCCGCCAGGAAGCTGTCGTCAAAGAGGCTGCTCATCGCCTCCCGAGTCTAGGCCGCCCCACTGACAGCCGGGCCCCGATTCCCGGCGACAGTGGTCACCCCCACAGCGCGGGCGCGGCCGGCGCCGCACCGCGGCACCGGCCGCAGCCCCGCTTCACGGCATCGCGGCATCGCGGCATCGCGGCATCGCGGCATCGCGGCATCGCGGCATCGCGGCATCGCGGCATCGCGGCATCGCGGCATCGCGGCGGAGGTCAGACCCACATCACCGCGATGAAGATGTTCACCACGGTCAGCGCGCCCACCGCGCCGAACACCGGGGCCGGGACCTTCTCGTCGTCGCGCTTGACGTAGACCAGGCCGAGGATCACGACGAGCAGCGCGAGCTTCGTGCCGATCTTGACCATGTTCAGGGTGTGGTCCTGCGCCTGGTTGAGGCCCACCAGCGCCACGCCCGTGACGAGCATGGTCAGCGCGCCGTGCAGCATGGCGGGCACCATCCGCGCCTCGCCCCTGCCCATGGCCTTCATCTGGGTCATGAAGCCGCCGAGCAGCGCGCCGATGCCGACGATGTGCAGGCCGACGACGGCGTGAATGAGTACGTCCATGAGGCCGACCCTAGCGGGGGCCATATCACCCACGGGCAGGCAGGTGGGGCGCAATCGCCACTTCGGTCACGGGCGGCATATATCCATCCGCAGGGGCGGGGTCCACATGATCACCCGCCAAAGCGCGCCGATCGATTTCATCCACTACCGGTCATCTGTGTTCTGGAGCGTGACCCTGCGGAATAGCGTCCTGGCCCAGACGGCGGCGGTCCGCGCGCTCCCCCCTCGCGACGGACCGCCGCCGGACACCGTCCGGCGCGGCCACAGGGCCGGCGGACCGGGCAGGAACAGCAGGTCTGGAAGGAAGTGACGGCCGGCGTGGCAGCAGCGCACCGCAAGCCCAGGCAGCACCCGCTCACCAGCGGCACCGTACGGACCGCGGCCGGTCTCGCCCTCGCGGGCGCCGCCACCGCCACGCTCCTCGACGGCACCGCGCAGGCCGCTCCCCCGCCGTCGACGGCCCAGCTCAGAACCCAGGTCGACCGGTACTACCGGGAGGCCGAGGAGGCCACCGAGCGGTACAACGGCGCCAAGGAGAAGGCCGACCGGGCGGAGGCCGCCCTCGAAGAGCTGCAGGACCGGGCCGCCCGCAGGACCGAGCGCCTCAACGCCGCCCGCAACGCCCTGGGCTCCTACGCCACCGCCCAGTACCGCGAGGGCGGGATGCCCCCGAGCGTGCAGCTGATGCTCTCCTCCTCCCCCGGCCAGTACCTGGAGCGGGCTTCCCTGGCCCACCAGGCGGGCAGCCGGCAGGCGGTGGCCGTCAGCCGTTACGAGCGCGAGGTGCGGGAGATCCGGCAGGTCCGCACGGCCGCCGACGCCCGCCTCGCGGAGCTCAAGCAGGAGCAGGCCGGCCTCGCCCGCCACAAGCGGACCGTCGAGGGCAAGCTCGCGGAGGCCCGGCGGGTGCTGGCGGAGCTGCCGGAGGAGGAGCGCGCCGCCGTCGAGCGCGGGGATGCCGCCGGGGCCGCGGGCGCCGTCACGGCCGCGGCCGACCGCGCGGCCGCACCGCACGGCGGCGTGCAGGCCCCCACCGAGCGGGCCGCCCGGGCCGTCGCCTTCGCGTACTCCGCACTCGGCAAGCCCTATGTGTGGGGGGCGACCGGCCCCGCCGCCTTCGACTGCTCCGGGCTCACCAAGGCCGCCTGGCAGGCGGCGGGCGTCTCGCTGCCGCGCACCACGTACACGCAGATCAACGCGGGCCGGCGGATCTCCCGGAGCGCTCTCGCCCCCGGCGACCTGGTGTTCTTCTACTCGGGCATCAGCCACGTCGGGCTCTACATCGGCGGCGGGCGGATGATCCACGCTCCGCACCCGGGTGCGCCGGTCCGGATCGCCCCGGTCGACGAGATGCCCTTCGCGGGGGCGTCGCGACCGGTGTGAGCGCCGCGGGGCCGGTGTGACCCTGCGGCGCTCTTGTGGTGTCCACAGGCGATCTTGTGGTGTCCGACTTGTGGTGTCCAAAGGGACGAACCCCGGACGCAACACCCGCTTTCACTCAGGTGCTAGCCGAGGACCAGCAGGGTGGCGAGCGCCGGGCCGAGGGCTCCGCCCATGAGGTAGGAGAGCTGGAAGAGGCCGATGCCGGTGGGGCGCTGGGAGTCGGGGACGGCGGAGGCCGCGACCATGGACTGGGTGGCGTTGACGCCGGTGGCGCTGAAGACGGCGAAGCCGATCGCGAAGAACAGGATGACCGCGCTGTGGGCGAAGACCGCCGCCGTTGCGGCGAGCGTTCCCACCACGAGCAGGATCGCCCGCACCCTGGTCCGCCCCAGGCGCGCGGCGACGGCCGCGAAGCCGAGGGTGAGCAGAGATCCGGTGATCATGGCGGCCATCTGGCCCGTGGCCACCGAGCCGGTCGACCAGCCGGCCCGGTCGGCGATCAGCCGCGGGATCGCGAACAGCAGCGTGAAGTACGACGCGGACAGGGCGAGGGCCATCAGGACCGAACCGCGGAAGAGCCGGGAGCGCAGGGCGGCTGCCGGGACGTAGCCGTCCGGGCGGCGGCGTATGTGCAGGGCCAGCAGGACGCCGGCGACAGCCGCCGCGGCGAGGGCGGGCAGCGGGTTCGACGGCAGCAGGACGAGGCTGCTGGACAGGACCGCCAGCAGCACCGCGCCCCGGGCGTCGAAGCGGCCCTCGGCGGCCGGGACCCGGGTGGTGTGGCGGCTGACCGCCGGGACGGCCAGGAGGGTGACCAGCACGACGGACAGGGCGGCGCGCCAGGAGAGGCCGTCGGTGAGGCGCTCGCCGAGCAGCGGACCCACCGCGCCGAGGATCCCGGACCCGGCGCTGATCACGCCCATGCGGCGGGCGGTGCCGGCCAGGTTCATGGCGATGGCCACCATGCCCGCGCCGCCCGCGGCCTGGCCGGCCCGTCCGGCGAGGGTGAGCGGCAGCCAGGGCGAGGTGGCCACCACCGCGGTCCCGGCGGCGACGAAGGCAGCGCTCAGCCACAGCGCGGTGCGCGTGCCGCGCCGGCGCACCAGCGTCGCGATCAGCGGCGTCGCGATCGCCAGTGCCAGCGCGAAGACGGTGACCAGCCACGATGCGCCGGCGGTGCTGATACCGAGTGCGCGGCCCATGTCGTCGAGGATCAGGACGGTCGCGTTGTTGGCGGCGGCGACCGGTGTGGCGAGCAGCGCCAGCCACAGGACGGGGACGCGACGCGCGGATCCGGCGACGGCGGAAGGGGAGGGCGAAGAGGAAGACGAAGAGGAAGACGAAGAGGAAGGCGAGGGGGAGGGCGTGCGCGGGGCGGCCGCCACAGTGGTGGTGGGCATGTCTCTTCCTGCCGGTTGGTGTGTCTGCGGGTGCGGGGCGGATCAGAGGGTGGGCACGAGGCGTTCACCGTGGGCGCTGGTCAGTGCGCGGTCACTTCGTCGAGCAGCCGCGGGGCGTCGCCGCTGAAGTCGATCCACGGGTTCGTGCCCAGCACCTGTGCGCCGTCCACGCTCGGCTCCTCGTAACGCATGACGAACTTCTCGGGGCCGTGGACGTGGGCCACGATCAGGCCGTGCCCGGCGTCGAGGTAGGCGCCGTGGGGGCCCAGGCCGGGGTAGCTCACGCGCCAGGCCGGATCGCCGGTCCCGACCGCGCCCACCGACAGCTTCGCGACCACGCCGTCGGGCAGCAGGTAGAACCAGGTCCACGGGCCTCCGGAGACGACCGTCATCACCTCGTCGACGCCGACTCCGTGGTCGGAGCTGTTCACGTGGAGCCTGCCGAAGCGCGCCTGGACGGCGTGCAGGGCGTCGGCGTCCATCGTCCTCATGTCGTACACCTTCGGGTACGGGGGAACGCCGATCTCGGAGGTGTTCAGGAACCCGCCCCGGTGGGCCTCCGGGCGGCGGCCGGCCAGCTCGATCTGCTCCACCAGCTGCCCCCGGTGCATGCTGAACAGCTCAAGCAGCTCCGCGCCTTCCTCTTCCGAGAGCGCCCGCTCCTTCGACGCCTCCACGAGCGGGCGGGCCTCCGCGGGAACGGGAACCCGGCTGACCCGCACGCCCACCGTGCGCAGTACGCGGTTGACCGCCTCGACGCCGGTGGTGGCCGGCCGGCCGTCGGAGTACGAGAGCTTCAGGGTTCCGTGGTCTGCGGTCGTCATCGCTGCTCCTGAGTTCCTTCAACGCAAGATCTTTTGACGTTGAAATAACACCACGCTTGCTCGTTCAACGTCAAGTCTTTTAAGGTTGAAAAAAATCGAGAGAGGGTGTGGCGGCGTGACCGATGCGGTGGACCTGGTCATCGAGCAGTGGCGCAAGGAGCGGCCCGAGCTGGCGGACGGCCTGCGGTCCGTGGAGGTGCTGGGACGCATGCAGCGCATGCAGCTCGTGTAC
Source organism: Streptomyces telluris (assembly GCF_024519335.1). Taxonomy (NCBI): domain Bacteria; kingdom Bacillati; phylum Actinomycetota; class Actinomycetes; order Kitasatosporales; family Streptomycetaceae; genus Streptomyces; species Streptomyces telluris. The sequence goes on along the minus strand of NZ_JANIID010000003.1, from coordinate 304,793 downwards.
GACCAGCACTACAAGAGGATCAGCGACGAATTCGGCGTGAACGTGGGCGAGTTCGACGTGCTGTCCACGCTGCGCCGCTCGGGCGCGCCCTACACGCTCAGCGCCGGCGCCTTCGCGAAGGCGGCCATGGTGTCCCCGGGCGCCATCACGAACCGCCTGGACCGCCTGGAGGACAAGGGTCTGGTCGAGCGGATCCGCGACCGCGCCGACCGGCGCTCGGTACGGATCCGCCTCACCGGGCGCGGCAAGGCGCTGATCGACGAGGCCATGGTCGCCCACCTGCGGGACTACGACGAGATCCTGTCCGTCCTGACCCCCGAGGAGTGCGAGCAGATCGCCTCGGGGCTGCGCAAGATCTTCGAGGCCCGGGGCGACACCACGCTCACCTGATCAAGGCGCGGCGGGCAGCCCGGCCGGATCCCGGCCGAACCCCGCCGGTCCCTGCCGGGCTACGGCTTGATCTGCTGCGAGAGCCAGCGGAAGACGTCGGGGACCTGCCGCTTCCACACGGCCGTGCCGTGGCCGCCCGCGCCCGCGGGGACCTTGGTCACGTGCACCGTCGTCGGCGGCTTGGCCGCCTGCTTGAGCGCCACGCCGCCCTGGTAGCCGTCGCCCTCCGCGCCGGAGACGAACAGCGCCACGTGCGGCGGGGTCTTGGCCCGCTGGAGCATCTTCAGGACGTTGTTCTCGTCGCGCAGCTCGGGCGTCTTCGCCGTCAGCGAGGAGGGCTCGCCGGCGGGGTCGTTGTAGCCGGAGAGGCTGACGCCGGCGCGGTAGCGGTCGGGGTGGGCGACGGCCAGCTTGGCGGCGCAGTGCGCGCCCGCCGAGTAGCCCGCGACGGCCCATCCCTCGGGCTTCTCCTGCGCGCGGAAGGTGTCCGTGACCATCTTGCGGACGTCGACGCTGAGCCAGGTGTCGGCGTTGACCTTGCCGGTGATGTTGGCGCAGCCGGTGTCCACGTCGCCGAGGAGCGTGGTGCGCGGGGCCACGATGATGAAGGGCTCGACCTCGCCCTTCTCCATCATCGGCTTGAGCTGGCTGTTGACCTCCAGCGTGCCGAACCAGGCCTTCGCCGAGCCGGGGAAGCCCGGGAGGACCTCGACCACGGGGAACCTCCTGTCCTTGTACGCGGGGTCGTCGTACTGCGGCGGCAGCCAGACGTAGACCTCGCCCTCCACACCCGATATGCGGCCCTTGAACTGGGTCTCCTGCACGCCCGGGCCCATCCGCCTGTCGGACGCGGGCTTGAACTTCTGCGGGTTCCTGGGGGCCGCGTCGAGGTTCTTGCCGCCGGTGCCGTCCGGGCCGAGGTCGGCCGCGGTCCGGACGTGGTCGCCGGTGCCGAGGAGGTCGTCCCAGTTGTCGAAGAGCCCGTTGGCGTTGTTGACCATCACGAAGACCATGGCTATGGCCGTGACCTGGGCGAACAGCAGCATGAGCAGCCGCGCCGCGTGCCGTACGAGCTTGGGGCCGCCGATCCTGCCCCACAGCGTGAGCGGCAGCACGAGCGCCACCACGACCAGCGCGACCGTGGTGAGGAGGAAGGGGGTCCCCGTCAGGCTCATCGGGCTCTCGTTTCGGATCTCGGGCCCCGCGCGGGGCCGGGGCCCTGCGTGAGTGAGAGCCTCTCGTCCGTTCAAGAGTGCGAGCGGGGCGCCGGGGTTCCGCCCCTCCCCCGGCGGGAGCCGGGCTTATCCGAAATCGGACCGGAAGGGCGGCGTTCCCTTGCGGGATCCGCGGCGAGGGTCCCGCCGCGGATCCGGGGGCGGGATCAGACCAGGCGCCGGGCCGTCGCCCACCGGGTCAGCTCGTGGCGGTTGGAGAGCTGGAGCTTGCGCAGCACCGCCGAGACGTGCGACTCGACCGTCTTCACCGAGATGAACAGCTGCTTGGCGATCTCCTTGTAGGCGTAGCCGCGGGCGATCAGGCGCAGCACCTCGCGTTCGCGCTGGGTGAGCCGGTCGAGGTCCTCATCGACGGGCGGGGCGTCGGTGGAGGCGAAGGCGTCGAGGACGAAGCCGGCCAGCCGCGGCGAGAAGACGGCGTCGCCGTCCTTGACGCGGAAGACGGCGTCGACCAGATCCGCGCCGGTGATGGTCTTGGTGACGTAGCCGCGGGCGCCGCCGCGGATGACGCCGATGACGTCCTCCGCGGCGTCGGAGACGGACAGGGCCAGGAAGCGGACCGGGCGCTCGGCGTCGGCCATCAGGGGCGCGCAGCGGCGCAGCACCTCGACCCCGCCGCCGCCGGGGAGGTGGACGTCGAGGAGGACGACCTCGGGGCGGGTGGCCGTGATGACGGTGACCGCCTGGTCGACGTCGGCGGCCTCGCCGACGACCTCGACGCCCGTCCGGTCGGTGGCCCCGATCTCGGCCTGCACGCCCGTACGGAACATCCGGTGGTCGTCCACCAGCACGACCCGTGCGTGGCGCTGCACCGTCTCTTCGGTCGTCATGACGCGTTCTCCGCCCTCTCCATTTCCAGCTCCACTTCGGTTCCCCCACCGGGCACGGACCGCAGTCTCGCCGTGCCGCCGTTGCGCTGCATCCGGCCGATGATGGATTCGCGGACGCCCATGCGGTCGTCCGGCACCGCGTCCAGGTCGAAGCCGGGGCCGCGGTCGCGCACGGAGAGGAAGACCGTACGCCCCTCGACCTCGGCGTACACCTGGACGGCGCCGCCTTCGCCACCGTACTTGGCGGCGTTGACCATGGCCTCACGGGCGGCTTGCATCTGGGCGGCCAGGCGCTCGTCCAGCGGGCAGTCGCCGACGACGACCACCTCGATGGGCACCCCGTGGTAGTCCTCGACCTCGGCCGCGGTGGCCTTGACGGCCTCGGCGAGGGTGTCGGGCTGCTCGGCCTCGTCCTTCCCGCGGCCCTCGGGCCGGTAGAGCCAGGCGCGCAGCTCGCGCTCCTGGGCCCGGGCCAGGCGGGCGACCTCACGGGCGTCCTCGGCGTTGCGCTGGATCAGGGTGAGGGTGTGCAGGACGGAGTCGTGGACGTGGGCCGCGACCTCGGCGCGCTCCTGGGCCCGGATGCGCATCGTGCGCTCGGCGGAGAGGTCCTGGGTCATGCGCACCAGGGAGGGACCGGCCAGCAGCGCTATGCCGACCAGGACCGCCAGCGACGCCTGCAGGACGGTGCCCAGGTGCGCGGCGGAGCCCTGGAGGACGACGATGCCCGTGACGCCGGCGGCGGCGAGGACCACGCCGGCCGCGGCGCGCGCGAGCGGCAGGACCCGCTTGCTGCGGCCGACCTCCATCCAGTGGGCCCGGCGGGCGTTGTCGGCCTGGCGCCAGACGAGGGCGACGCCCGCGCAGACGAGCAGCAGCGGCCAGATGTAGGCGTTGGCGCGGCCGAGGTGGAGGTTGTCCACGAAGATCGCGGCGCCGATGACCAGGGCGACGAGCGCGACGACCTGCCCGCGGTCCGGCTTGCGGGCGAAGAGGCGCCGGCGGCCGTCGGAGCCCGTCTCGGCGGAGGCCCGGCGCGGGGCGTCGACGCCGCCCACCCCGAGCGGCACCACGAACCAGAACACCGCGTACAGCACGGCGCCCATCCCCTGGGCCATCAGCAGCGCCACGAAGACCAGGCGCACCCAGGAGACCGGCAGGCCCAGGTGCCCGGCGAGCCCGCGCGCGACACCGCCGAGCATGCGGCCCTCGGCGCTGCGGTAGAGCTTGCGCAGGGGTGGGCCGTCGGGGTGCTGCGGGCGGGCGGGGGCGGTCATGTACTGATCGTCACATGTCCGCGGGGGCCGCGGCATCAGGGTTCGCCCCTGACGGGACCCCTACTGGTGACGGGGCGTCCGGCGGCGACGGGGTGCCTGCCGGTGACCGGATCTACCGGGCGTCGGGCCGGAACCCTTCGCGCACCACGTCGAAGACCTGGCTGTGCTTGTGCCAGTCGGCCTTGGGCGCCGAGAGGTAGATCGCGTACTCCTTCCCGCCCGGGCGGCCGAACCCGAGGTCGGCGGCCCGGTACTCGCGCGCCCGGCCCTGCCAGGTGAACTCCCAGATCGCCGCGGGCAGCCCGCGGTACTCCGTGCCCTGCATGCGCAGCTGGTGGTAGCCGGGCAGCTTGCCCTCCTTGACCGACTTCGTCTCGTCGTCCTTCCAGCGCTGGAGCGGGTCGCTGCTCGCGAGGTCGAAGACGGAGACCCGCAGGCCCACCAGGCCGCTCGGGTCGATGTAGAGGATCTCGTCGCTCTCCTTGAGCTTCCCGCGCTTCCAGCCGTCCGGCACGGGGAAGGAGACGCCGGCCGCCTTCTCCGTCACCAGGTGGTAGCCGCGCGGCGGGTCCGGCACCGGTGACGGGGCCGCGCTCTTCTTCTCGCCCGGGCTCGCAGAGGCTTCCTGGCCGGACGCGGCGCGCGGGGCGGGGTCGTCGTCCTCCTGGTCGCCGCCGGTCATGAAGTACGCGCCGGCCGCGATGCCCGCGACGGTGACGAGAACCAGGGCGCTCCACAGGACGGGGCGGTGGCTGCGGCCCGTGCGCGCGGTACGGCCGGCGCGGGCGCCGCCCCCGGCCTTCGTGTCCGGGTCCGGGCCCGGGGCCGGGCCGGCAGCGGCAGGCGCCGCAGTTGCGGCTGTCGCCACGGCCGTGGCCGTGGCATCGGCGGCCGCAGGGGCCGGCGCGGGCACGGGGGCCGCGGTCTCCACCGGAACGGCCGGGGCCGCCCGCGGGGCCGGCACGGCCGGCACCGTCGCCGCGGTCCGCCCGGCCGCCGTGGTGCCGCGGTCCGCCGCGTCGTCCCAGGGGCCGCGCGCGGGGGTGCGGCGCTGCTCCGCCGCGGGCAGGTGGGCGGTGTCCGACTCGGCGGCGGGCTCGCGCAGGATCTGCTCGGCCAGGTCGGCCGGGGGCCGCACGGCCGGGTCCTTCGCGAGCAGGGTCTCGATGAGGCGGGTGAGCGCGCCCGCGCGGCGCGGCGGCTCCAGGGGGTCCATGGCGATCGCGTAGGCCGTCTCCACGGCCGTGTCCTTGCGGAACGGCGGGCGGCCCTCCAGCGCCTGGTACAGCGTCGCGCCCAGGGCCCACAGGTCGGACGCGGGGCCGGGCTTGGCGCCCTTGACGCGCTCGGGCGCGATGTAGTCGATCGAGCCGACCATCTCGCCGGTCTTGGTGAGGGTGGAGGTGCCGGTGGACTGGGCGATGCCGAAGTCGGTGAGGACGACGCGGCCGTCGTGGCCGAGCAGGACGTTGCCCGGCTTCACGTCGCGGTGCAGCACGCCGGCCGCGTGGGCCGCGCGCAGGGCGGCGATCATGCCGCGCCCGATGCGGGCGGCCTCGTCCGGGGTGACGGTCCCGTGCTTGAGGACGTCGCCGAGCGTCCTGGAGGGTACGTACTCCATGACGATGCAGGGCAGGCCCCGGTCGTCGACGACGTCGTGGACGACGACCACGTTGGGATGGGTGATCCGGGCGGCGCTGCGGGCCTCGCGGCGGGTGCGCTCGTAGAGCGTGGCGAGCTCGTCGTCGTCCAGGTACGGCGAGACGTGGATCTGCTTGAGCGCGACCTGACGGTCCAGCAGCTCGTCCTGGGCGCGCCAGACCGTACCCATCCCGCCGCGGCCTATCCGGTCGACGAGGCGGTACCGCCCGGCGACCAGCCGACCGGTGTCCGGCCCCGGCCCGGACACCGCCTGTCCGGACACTGACCCATCCACCCCGAAGCCCTCCGGTTCCCCTGCTGTGCTGTGTCGCGACACGATATACGGCACCTTCTCAGGGGCGATCTCAGGGAACGGCCAGGGTTGCCGGGTGTGCCACAAGCGCGTTCCGATTGACACCATGTCCATATGACCGACACACCCAACACCCAGGACGCGCATCAGGCGGGTCCGGTTCACGGTGATCCGCAGGACGCCCGGCCCCCGCTGCGGCGCAGCCGGGAGCACAAAGTGGTGTCCGGCGTGTGCGGCGGCCTCGGCCGCTTCTTCGACGTCGATCCCGTGATCTTCCGGGTGGTGCTCGGTGTGCTGGCCGTCTCCGGCGGCCTGGGTCTGATCCTCTACGGCTTCGCGTGGCTGCTGATCCCCCTGGACGGGGAGGAGGAGAACGAGGCCCGGAGGATGCTCTCGGGCCGGGTCGAGGGCCCCGCGCTGACAGCGGTGCTGTGCGCGCTGGTGGGCTGCGGCCTGTTCCTGTCGATGCTCAACAACAGCGCGGTGATGTCGTTCGCGCTGATGCTGACCATAGTGATGGCGGGGGCGGCCTACTGGTCGTACCACCGGCACGAGCCCGAGGCCGAGGCTGCCGTCGCCGCGGCCCAGAAGGCGCAGAAGACGTCGGCTCCCCCGCCCGAGACCAAGGCACCGCCCGCCCCGGGCGGCCCCTCCTGGTGGCGCGACCCGATCATCAAGGACGGCACGACGGGCCCGCTGGGCGCCGAGACCGGCTATCTGTGGGGTCCTGACGACGAACCGCAGGACGGGCGCGAACGGCCCCCGGCCCGGCTCCGCCAGGCCCGCGCCGGCACGCCGCTCGGCGGCTGGACGTTCCTGACCGCCGTCGTCGCCTTCTGCCTCGGCGCAGGCCTCACCTGGCGCCACCACCCGCTCGGCACCTGCCTGGAAGCCGGCCTGGCCTGTGCGCTGGCCGTCTTCGGCCTGGGCATCGCCGTCAGCTCCCGCTACGGGCGCACCGGCGGCGGCACCGTCGTCGCCGCCGTCCTCACCGGCGCCCTGCTGGCGGGCGCGGCCGCCCTGCCCAAGTCCGTCTCCACGGACTGGACGCGCACCACCTGGCGCCCGGACGCCGTCGCCGCGGTGCGCGAGGAGTACCGGGTGGGCAGCGGCGTGGGCGTGCTCGACCTCACCGGCCTGGCCTGGCCGCGGGCCGGCACGGTCGCCACCCGCGCGGAGGTGGGCGCGGGCCGGCTCAGGCTGGTCGTCCCGGAGGACGTCACGGCGCGGATCACCCTGGACGTGGGCGTGGGCGACATCCGCCTGCCCGGCGAGGCGCGCGACGACGTCGACGTCCGGCCGGGGCAGAAGAAGCGGACGACGCTGGAGCCCGCCTCCGGGAAGCCGTCCCGCGGAACGCTGGAGGTCCTGCTCAAGGTCGGTATCGGTCAGGTGGAGGTGGACCGTGGGTCGTCATGACTTCGAGCCGGGCAAGCTGGTCGTCGGGCTGGTCCTGCTGGGGTGCGCCGTCGCGTATCTGGGGGCGGCCCGCGGGGATCTGCACTTCCCTTCGTACATGCTGCTGCCGGTGCTGGGAGCGGGCTTCTGCCTGGCGGGCGTGGTGTCGTCCGTGGCCTTCGCCGTCCGCCGGAGGAGGGACCCGGACCGGGAGCGGTAGCCGCTCGCGCGGACACCGGACCGCCCCCGGCGGCGCGGGCACCGAGCCCCACTGCTGACGGACGCTGCTGCTGACGGGCGCGGGCGCACGGTGGCGGCTCCCCCGCCCCCGGCACCCACGGCCGACCCACAGTCGGCTCGCAGCCGGCCCACAGCCGACCTGCCGCCTACCGCTTACGCCCGGCCGGACCCGCGCGGCGCCTTGCCGGACGGCTTGCCCGCCGACTTGGCCGTGGACCTGGCCGCCGGCTTCGCGGACGGCTTCCCCGGCGACTTGGCGGCAGGCTTCCCGGACGGCTTTGCCGACGGCCTCGCGGGCGGCTTGGCGGGCGACTTGGCCCGCGGCTTGCGCGAGGGCTTTCGCGCCGGCTTGCGGGATGCCCGCAGCGGCCCCGCGTCCACCGACCACACCGGCGCCCCCGCCACCACCAGCGGCAGCCACGCCATCAGGTAGATCAGGTCGTTGCCGTAGAAGTAGGGCGTCGTCTGCCAGCTGACGGTCAGCCAGAGGCTGAGGGATATGAGCGCGCCGCCGGCCGCGGCGACGCGGGCGAATATGCCGAAGAGCGTCCCGACGCCCACCGCGAACTCGCCCAGGCCCATCGCATAACCGAAGCCCTCGGGGTCCTTCAGGGCCAGGTCGACCAGGCCCGGGACGGCGGACGAGCCGCGGACCGTACGCATCAGCTCGCCGATCGAGCCGGGCCCGCTGTCCGCCAGGAAGCCGGAGTCCGTGATCTTGTCGAGGCCCGCGTAGATGAAGGTGATGCCGAGGAAGATGCGCAGGGGCAGCAGTGCGTACTGCGCGCTGTCCCCCTGCTTTCCGCGCCCGATGAAGCCCATGGCGTCCGCCGCCTCTCCGTTCCGTCGTCGACGAGCCCGACTGGTCGTCATCCGAACCATACGGACGGAAGGCTGAACGCGTTCAGCCCTGTGGATAAACCCGGATACCGGGGCAGGTCCCGAGGTCAGAGCCCCGCAGCGAACCGCAGCGAACCGCGGCGGACCGCAGCGAGGGCGGCGAGGGCCGCGGGCGGTCAGGCCCCGGTGCGGACGCCGAGGGCGCTGCCCTCCAGCCACTCCTGCCAGCTGATGTTCCAGTCGCCGTAGCCGTTGCCGAAGCGGTCCATCGGCTTCGGCTTGGTGCTGCCGGTGACCTGGACGACGTCGCCCTTCAGGCTCAGCCCGTACAGCCACTTGGCGTCTTCCGTCGACATGCCGATGCAGCCGTGGCTGACGTTCTCCTTGCCGAACGACTCGGCGTTGTCGGGGGCCGCGTGCACGTACTCGCCGCTGATCGTCTCGCGCATGCTGTAGTCGTACGACCCGAAAAAGCCGTCGGGGTGGTTGCGCGGGATGCCGATGGAGAGCGAGTCCATGACGACCCGGCCCTCCTTGGCGAGGATCGTCTTGATGCCCTCGCGCGTCCCGAAGCCCTTGCTCTCGTCGCCGCCGCTGACCGGGATCGTGCGCAACGTCCTGCCGTTGCGGACGACGGTCAGCTTGCGGGCCTTGAGGTCGACGGTGCTGACCATCGAGTCGCCGACGGTGAAGGAGACCGTGCGGTCGCCGGCGGCGGCCGTGCCCTCGGCGAGCTGCACGCCCGCCAGCCGGGCGTCCAGGGTGACCTTGGTCCCGGCGGGCCAGTACTTCTCGGGACGGAAGTGGACCCGGGTGTCGCCCTTGGTCTCGTTCCAGTGCCAGGCGCCCGGGACCCGCGGCGAGGTGGAGACCTTCAGCCGGCCCTCGATGCCCGCACGCAGCTCCTTGGAGACCTTCTGCTGCTTGAAGACCAGGGCGATGGGCTGACCGACGCCGACCTTCTCGCCGTTGGCGGGGGCCATCTCGGGCCGGACGGTCCGCGCGGCACCGGGCAGCATCTTCGCCGCCGGCGCGGGCTTCTCCGTCACGGGGGCCGCCGGGGGCGAGGCCGAAGACGCCGAGGACGCGGACGGCGAGGACGCCTTCCGGCCCGCCTTCTCCTCGGCCTCCGCGCCGCCGCCGCATCCGGTGACGGCCAGGCCCGCGAGGGCCAGGGCGGCGGACAGCCCGACGCAACGGGAGAGGCGGTGCATGGTTCTCCTACCAGGTTCTGATCATCCGGGCGCGACAGCCCTTCAGGCATGCAGGAGCCGAGGCGGCTACGCCCCGGCTCCTGCCCATCGTAAGCAGGGCGAATACCCTGAAACGGCGCCCGGAAGAACGAGCGACCCCCGCCGACAGGAGGGGGTCGCAGACCCTCCCGGGCCGCAGGCCTCTCCCGGATCACGGGCGGCCTCCCGGATCGCGAGCGGCCTCCCGGATCACGGGCGGCCTCCCGGACACGGCGACCTCCCGGTCGGCTCAGCCCAGCAGCTCCGGCTCGCTCCGCGTGATCTGCTGGTACAGCGGCTGGTAGTTGATCCACGCCGCCAGGTCGTTGCCGAGCTGGCCGCGCGTGTGCCGGGCGCTCGCCTGGTCGATGAGGACGGGCTTCCCGGCCGCCTTCGCCGCGAGCTGCACCTGGCAGGAGCGCTCCATGGTGATGAACCACCACGCGGCCGCGTCCACGGAGTCGCCCACGGTCAGCAGCCCGTGGTTGCGCAGGACGACCGCCTTGTGCGGCCCGAGCGCCGTGGCGATCCGGCGCCCCTCCTCCTCGTCCACCACGACGCCCGTGTAGTCGTCGAAGAGGGCGTGGTCCTCGTAGAAGGCGCACACGTCCTGGGTGATCGGCTCCAGCAGCTCCCCCAGCGCGGACAGCGCCCGGCCGTACGTGGAGTGGCTGTGCGCGGCGGCGACGACGTCGGGCCGGGCCTTGTGGACCTGCGAATGGATCGCGAACGCCGCCTGGTTGACGTGGTACCGGCCCTCGACGACCTGCCCCTTGTGGTTCACGAGGATCAGGTCGCTCACGGTGACGTGCTTGAACGACATCCCGAACGGGTTGACCCAGAAGTGATCGGTGAACTCGGGGTCGCGCGCGGTGATGTGCCCCGCGACCCCCTCCTCGAACCCGAGGCGCCCGAAGAGCCGCAGCGCCGCCGCGAGCCGCTCCTTGCGGTGCCGCCGCTCGTCCTCGGCGGTCTCGTGCTTGGGCGGCATGGCGAAGTGGAGCTGATCGGCGGGGATCGGTTCCGGTGCTGTTGCCTGCGACATGGCGGTGCTCCTCCGGTCGTTCCTGTTGTTCCGGTCGTTCCGGTCGTTCCGGTCGTTCCGTTCCGTTCCGTGGCTACGGAACGGAAGCTACCGCCGGGTACCCGCCGGGAACAGGCCTACGACGCGGCGGGCGCCGCCGACGCGGCCGCGGTGTGCTCCAGGATCGCCCCGGCCAGCGGCCCCAGGCTCTCGCGCGGCAGCGCGTGCCCCATGCCCGGCATGGCCACCGTCCGGGCGTTGCCGGTCACTTGGGCGATGTGACGGGCGTGGGCCGGCGGGAAGACGGGCTCGGCGGAGGCCTCGGTCACCAGCGTGGGAACGGTGTTGCGCGCCAGCTCCTCCGTACGTTCCATGCCGGAGTGATCGGCGCGGCCGTGGGCGGTGGAGACGTCGTACCGCCCCGCGTGCTCGATGATCCGCCGCTCGCGCTCGCGCATCTCGTCGGCGTGGAAGGGGAGTTCCTCGCCGCTCAGGAGCCGCCAGTGCGCCACGCGCCGGTCGAGCTCGGCGCCCAGGCCGTGGTCCTCCACCGGCCGGGCCCACATCTCCAGGACGCGCGGGTCGATGCCCGGCAGGTCGGCGACGGCGGTCTCCGTACCGTCGGCCTCGACGAGCGGCCTCCCGCTCAGCGCGCACGTGCCGATGAGGGTGGCGCTGAGGATGCGGTCCGGGTGATCGGCGAGCAGCAGCTGCGCCAGCATGCCGCCGAGCGACATGCCGACGATGTGGGCGCGCTCGGCGCCGTGGGCGTCCAGGACGGCGAGGGCGTCGTCCGCGAGGTCGGTGATGCGATAGGGCTGCTCGTCGTAGGACCAGGTGGAGCGGCCGGCGTCGCGATGGTCGTAACGGATCACGCGGTGACGGGCGGCGAGGGCGTCGGTGAACTCCTCGGGCCAGGCCAGGCCGGACGCCTGGGCACCCATGATCAGCAGCAGCGGGGGCGCGTCGGCGGCGCCACGCACGTCGCTCCACAGGTGGACGCCGGGGGCGACGTCGACGGTGAGGGTCCGGATTCCGGCTCGGGGCATGACGAGTCACTTCCTGGGGTTCGTGTGCGGGTGCGGCCTCAGGAGTGACACGATACGTCTCGTCTCGCAATGTTGCCAGCGCCATCGACCTCCCCTTAGGAGACCGACACGCGACTCGCAGACTTATCCGCGATCAGGGCGACGTCGGTTGACCGCAGTGAGATCGATGTCGATACAGAAGGGGACGCTCAGCTTGAGTCTGTCGTGGTAGATGCCGGTCAGGGCATAGGACTTGGCGACGGGGTCGAGTTCATAGACGTACACGACAGGCAACCCGTCGTTCTGCTCGACCAGCCAGAAGTGCGGGATGCCTGCAGCTGCATACTTACGGGGCTTGACCTCATGATCACGCTCAACGGAGTCTTCCGAGACGACCTCGACCGCGAGGATGACGTCCTCTGGCTTGAGCCAGGTTTCTTTGGGCCCTGTGTCCGCTCCGTCTGGAACCACCAGGACATCCGGCTCCGGCCGGTTTCGCCTGTCCAGCCTGATGGTGAACTCCCGGAAGACATCGAGCTCATCCGGTGCCTGATGCAGGAGGGAATTCTCCAGCAATCGCATGGTTCGCAAATGGAACTTGGTCTGCGGGCTCACAAAGACGAGGCTCCCGTCGATCAGCTCAGTGTGCCGCGGCAAGTTCGGGAGCCGGTCGAGGTCGTCCGCCGTCCAGCCCCCTGGCGGGGGAACCGGATAGTTGTACTGCTCGTCCAGCTCGAACTCGGGTGCGGCGCTCATGGTTGCTCCCATGGGACGGAGTCTCGCCTGTACGGCCAGCGTACCCAGACGAAACGCCACCGCCGCCGCTCAAACGAATGAGCGACGGCGGTGGCGTTGACCTTAAGGCCCTACAAGAGGGCCAGGGGGATTACTCCCACTCGATGGTGCCCGGCGGCTTGCTGGTCACGTCCAGCACCACGCGGTTCACATCGGCGACCTCGTTCGTGATGCGGGTCGAGATGCGGGCCAGCACCTCGTACGGCATACGGGTCCAGTCGGCCGTCATGGCGTCCTCGGACGAGACGGGGCGCAGCACGATCGGGTGGCCGTACGTGCGGCCGTCGCCCTGGACGCCGACCGAGCGGACGTCGGCCAGGAGCACGACCGGGCACTGCCAGATCTCGCGGTCCAGACCGGCGGCGGTGAGCTCCTCGCGGGCGATGGCGTCGGCCTCGCGCAGCAGGTCCAGGCGCTCCTTGGTGACCTCGCCGACGATGCGGATGCCGAGGCCGGGGCCCGGGAAGGGCTGGCGCTGGACGATCTCGTCCGGCAGGCCGAGCTCCTGGCCGACCATGCGGACCTCGTCCTTGAAGAGCTGGCGGAGCGGCTCGACGAGCTCGAACTCCAGGTCCTCGGGGAGGCCGCCCACGTTGTGGTGGGACTTGATGTTGGCGGTGCCGGTGCCGCCGCCGGACTCCACCACGTCGGGGTAGAGGGTGCCCTGGACCAGGAAGGCGACGTCCTCGCCGCCGGCGCCGGCCTCGGCCACGATCTCGGCCTGGGCCTGCTCGAAGACGCGGATGAACTCACGGCCGATGATCTTGCGCTTGGTCTCCGGGTCGGAGACGCCGGCCAGGGCGTTCAGGAAGCGCTCCTGGGCGTCGACGACCTTGAGCTGGACGCCCGTCGCGGCGACGAAGTCCTTCTCGACCTGCTCGGTCTCGCCCTTGCGCATCAGGCCGTGGTCGACGTACACGCAGGTCAGCTGAGAACCGATGGCCTTCTGGACGAGGGCCGCGGCGACCGCGGAGTCCACGCCGCCGGACAGGCCGCAGATGGCGCGCTTGCTGCCGACCTGCTCGCGGATGGCGGCGACCTGCTCCTCGATCACGTTGCCCGTGGTCCAGGTCGGCTCGATGCCCGCGCCGCGGTAGAGGAAGTGCTCCAGGACCAGCTGGCCGTGCGTGGAGTGCATGACCTCGGGGTGGTACTGGACGCCGTAGAGCTTCTTCTCGTCGTTCTCGAAGGCGGCGACCGGCACGACGTCCGTGGAGGCGGTGACGGTGAAGCCCTCGGGCGCGGCCGAGCAGGCGTCGCCGTGCGACATCCACACCGACTGCTCCGCCGGGGTGCCCTCGAAGAGGGTCGAGCCGGTCTTGGAGACGTGCAGGGGGGTGCGGCCGTACTCGCGCGCGCCGGTGTTGTCGACGGTGCCGCCGAGCGTGGTGGCCATCAGCTGGAAGCCGTAGCACATGCCGAAGACGGGGACGCCGGACTCGAAGAGGCCGCGGGCGTCGTCGAGGCGGGGGGCGCCCTCCTCGTACACGGACGAGGGGCCGCCGGAGAGGATGATCGCCTTCGGCTTCTTGGCGAGCATCTCGGCCACGGGCATCGTGCTGGGCACGATCTCGCTGTAGACCCGCGCCTCACGGACTCGGCGGGCGATGAGCTGGGCGTACTGCGCGCCGAAGTCGACAACGAGCACCGGCTCCGCGGTGTTGTCGTGGGCGGCGGGGGGTGCTGCTGACACGGGAGCGGCCTTCCGGCGGTGGAGGAGGGGGTCTGTATTTGTCGATTCTACCGGGGCGCCGGTGCTTGCTTTTGTCTCACCATCCGAAACCCGGCCGGGCCGCCGCTGGCCCCGGCGGCGCCCGCGGGTCATACTGTCCCCCATGCGCAAGCACCAGACCTTCGTCTTTACCTATGGCAACCGGCCCGTCCGGCTGCCATGGTCGTGCTGCTTGAGCAACTGACAAGCGACTTCCACAGGCGCCCCGGGCCGACAAGGCCCGGGGCGCCTGTCGTTTTTCCCGGGTCCTGTCGCTCCGGGGGGCCGCCGCCCTTTTTGGAGGATCAGACATGAGCGCCCCCACCATCACCGGCACCGCAACCGCCACCCGTCCCGCCGCCACCGCGGCCCGTCCCACCGCCGCCGCGGCCCGCCCCGCGGCCGAGACCGGCGCCCGTACCGACGAGGCCGCCGGGGTGATCACCGGCGCCCGGCAGCGGATCGACGATCTCGACGGCAGGATCATCGGCCTCATCCAGGAACGGATGGCCGTCTCGGCCGTGATCCAGCACGAGCGCATCACCTCCGGCGGGCGCCGGGTGAACCTCTCCCGCGAGATGGAGATCATCGGCCACTACAGCGACCAGCTCGGCAAGCCTGGCACCGCGCTCGCCATGACGCTGCTGGAGCTGTGCCGGGGCCGCATCTGACTCCCCTCCGGCCCAGCCGCGTCCCCCGGGACCCCCTGGCCCCGGGCGCCCCTGGGGATCTGTACAGGTGCCGCATGCGGGTTCGGGCCGCAGGGCCGTCACATCACCCGGACGGCGCGTGACCGCCCGGCGGCCCGCCTCGTTGAGCCGGGTGCCCGCGCCATCCAGGAGCGGCCCACCTGAAATCCACGCGTGGCTTCCGCCCCTGTTCACCTGGGCGCCCGGCACCGACAGGGCGGATCCACCGGAGTGTGAGACGTGCGAGTGCGCGCGTCGTGGGACCTCACTCCGGTGCCGGTGACCGGTCAGCAGGGGACAGCAGCCCGGTTGCCACCGAAAAGACGGTCGGTTCCGGGGACGCCTGGAACCGACCGTATCCGGTCGAAACGGTTGCGCCGGGTCCGGCCCATCCCGCACGATGCCAAGAGAGCACCAACCTCCTGGTCCCGAACCGCCATTGGTCGAACCAGTGAGGCCGTACGCCCCCGCACCACCCGTACGCCCGCACCACATCCCATGACCAGCGGCGCTCCCCCCGGCGCCGCTCCGCGGCACCGACCTCGCCCTGACCTCGGTGCCGGCAGTCAAGGGCCCCGAGGCCGCCCGCACGCCCCCGCGGAGGCGGCCCGGGGCCCTTCGCCGTTCCTGCGGGCGCCGATCGGCCGGCAAGCGCCTGTACCGATCGGCCGGCAAGTACCTGTGACGTCGGTCACCCGCCCGCCCTCGGCGGCCGGGCCGTCACCGCTCCCCCTACGATGCTCATGTACGTGCCAACCAGCACGGCCACACCGCGACCTCCCCCCACCGCGACGGCCTTTTTCACTCCGCATCCGGATGGGGTGTTTCCATGAAGCTTCGCCGCGCGCTGGCAACCGCCGCCGCCACGGCCGTCATCGGCCCGGCCACGGTCCTCGCGGCCCCCCACGCCTTCGCGACGGGGGACGGGCCGGCCGCGACGACGGCATCGGCCTCCGCGTCCGCGTCCGCATCGGCCTCCGCTTCCCCATCGGCCTCGGCATCCCCCTCGGCCTCCGCATCCGCGTCCGCCTCCGCATCCGCATCTGCATCCACCGGCCGCTCCCCCAGCCCCTCCTCCAGCACCTCCGCCTCCCCGCCCGCGCCCGGCGCATCGAAGAGCTCCGCCCCGGCCTCGCCCGCCGAGGACCCCTGCCGCGCCCACACCGAGGAGAAGTGGGTGACGACCGAACTCCGCGGCCTGCCGCGGGAGATCGTCGCCGGTTCCGGCTGGCACGCCTTCACCTACCGGGCGGCCAACACGTCCGGCAGGGTCATCGCGTCCCTCTCCGCCTCGATGGAGCTGTGGTCCTGGGACCGGAAGAACCTGGAGAACGAGACCACGAAGTACATCACCGTGCAGTGGTACAACTCCGGTTCCCGCCGGTGGGAGCCCATGCCCGCCGACTACGGCTACTTCGCCGAGACGCGCAACCTCAAGCCTCGCGCGTTCGCGGAGGCGTCGCTGCGCCTGAAGGTCGACGCAAAGACCCCGGCCGGCTTCGGCGGGGCGTTCCAGACGGGCTTCTTCTCCGACCGGAGCCGCACCTGCGGCTACTCGGCCGGCGCGTACTACTACTTCGACGTCCTGGCCGCGGGCAGCAAGCCCACCACGGGCGAGGACTCCAAGGGCACGACCACCAGGCCCGGGAAGGCCGTGACGACGGTGGTCGACAAGCCGGCCCCGAAGGGCGGCCTGTCGGACCTGCCGGCGACGGGCGAGCTGGCCACGACCGGCGCGTCGTCCTCGACCCCGCTGCTCCTGGGGGTCGCCGGTGCGGCGGTCGTGGTGGGAGGCGCGGCGGTGGCCGTCGCACGGCGCGGACGCGGCTCCCGGTAGCGCCGCAGCCGACCGCCGGCCACCGGCCACCGGCCCTCGCAGCGCAGCCCGCGCCCGGGCATCAGCGGCCGAACACGCCCCTGGTCACCGACCGGACGCGCATCCCCGCCCCGGCCCGTCCGGCGGGAGCAGCGGCAGCAGCCGCAGCACCGGGCGCCCCGGCTCGAAGGGGGCGCCCGGACCGGCCGCGCCGTCACCCGTCCCGCCGGCCCCGCCCGCCCGGCCCGGCTCCAACTTCAGCTCCCCGTAGGCCCCTTCCGGCACAGCGGGGTTCACCGGCGCGACCGCCTCGATCCGCTCGTACGCCCGCCCCTGCTCCGGCCGCGGGTCCGGCTCGCCCTTGTTCGGCCAGAGGGACATGGCCCGTTCCGCCTGGGCGGTGATGGTGAGCGCCGGGTTGACGCCGAGGTTGGCGGAGACGGCCGAGCCGTCCACGACCGTGATGCCGGGATGCCCGTACAGCCGGTGGTACGGGTCGATGACGCCCTGGGAGGCGTCGGCGCCGATGGGGCAGCCGCCCAGGAAGTGCGCGGTCAGCGGGGTGCCCATCAGCTCGCCCACGTTGCTGCCGGGGAAGCCGTTGATCTCCTCGGCGATGATGCTCGCGGCCATCGTCGCGGCGGGGATCTGCTGGGGGTTGGGCGCCCCGTGCCCCTGCGTGGCGGTCAGCAGGCCCTTGCCCGGTCCCTTGCTCCTGCGGTGCGTGGTCAGGGAGTTGTCGAGGGACTGCATGACCAGCCCGATGATCGTCCGCTCGGACCAGCGCCGGTTGGAGAGCGACCTCAGCAGTTGCAGCGGGTGCCGTACGCAGCGCGCGGCGAACGCGACGGCCCGGGGCGCACGGGTGGCCACCGGCACCTGGAGGACGGACAGCGCGCCCATCGCGTTCGAGCCCTTGCCGTAGCGCACGGGCTCGATGTGGGTGTGCTCGTCGAGGTGGGCGGACGAGGTGATGGCGACGCCCTGCGTGAAGTCGGGCCGGGCCCCGCCGTGCGCCTTCCCGTAGCGGCGGTCGTCGGTCTGGGCGCCGACCAGCGCCTCGGAGTTCGTGCGCGTCAGGCGGCCCAGCCCGTCGGGGATGCGGGGCAGCAGGCCCTTGTCCTTCATGGTGTGCAGCAGGGTCTGGGTGCCGTACGTGCCGGCGGCGATCACCACCCGTTCCGCGCGCAGCACCCGCGGGCGGACGCTCCCCCGCCGCTTGTCGGTCGGGACGGTCACGACGCGGTGCCCGCCCTCGCGGTGCTCGGTCACGGCGACGACCGTGGTCATGGGGTGGACGACGGCTCCGGCCCGCTCGGCGAGGTGGAGGTAGTTCTCGTTGAGGGTGTTCTTCGCGCCGTGGCGGCAGCCGGTCATGCACTCGCCGCACTCGGTGCAGGCCCGGCGGGCGGGCCCGGCGCCCCCGAAGTAGGGGTCGGCGGTCTCCTCGCCGGGCCGGGCGCGGTGCGTGCCGTCGGCGTCCGCGCCGTCGCCGAAGAACACCCCGACCGGGGCCATGCGGAAGGTCTCCCCCACGCCCAGGCGCTCGGCCGCGGCCTTCAGGTGGACGTCGGAGGGCGTCATCGTCGGGTTGAGGCGGACGCCGAGCATGCGGCGCGCCTGGTCGTAGTACGGCCGCAGCTCCTCCTCCCAGTCGGTGATGCCGGCCCACTGCCGGTCCTGGAAGAAGGCCTTCGGCGGCACGTAGAGGGTGTTGGCGTAGTTGAGAGAGCCGCCGCCGACCCCGGCGCCCGCGAGGACCATGACGTTGCCGAGCAGGTGGATGCGCTGGAGGCCGTAGAGGCCGAGGGCGGGCGCCCACAGGTAGTTGCGCAGGTCCCAGGAGTTCCTGGGCAGCGTCTCGCGCGTGAAGCGGCGGCCCGCCTCCAGCACGCCCACGCGGTAGCCCTTCTCGCTCAGGCGCAGGGCGGACACCGCGCCGCCGAAGCCCGAACCGACGACGATCACGTCGTAGTCGTAGTCGTAGTCGAACGCTGTCACCATGGCCTCCGAACCGGGCGAACTGGTGGTGCTGAACGAACCTTTGGTCAGCGCAGGCGCAGCGCCTTCATCACCCGCAGGCTGCGCGTCATGAACTCGGCGTACTTCTCGTCGTCCAGCCCGAAGGCGGGGGCCAGCGGCATGACGCGCTGGTGGGCGACGGTCTGGGCCTCGGTGTACTTGAGGATGCCCTCCGAGCCGTGCCGGCGGCCCAGCCCCGAGTCCCCCATGCCGCCCATGGGGGACTGCGCGCTGCCGTACGCGGCCGCGTAGGCCTCGTTGACGTTGACGGTGCCGGTGCGCAGGCGCGCCGCGAGGGCCCGGCCGCGCCGCCCGTCCACGGTCCAGACGCTGGCGTTGAGCCCGTACGGGGTGGCGTTGGCCAGGGCGACGGCTTCGTCCTCGTCCTGGAAGCGGTGCACGGAGACGACCGGGCCGAACGTCTCCTCCGCGCACACGGCCATGGACGGCTCGACGCCCTCCAGGACCGTCGGCTCGTAGAAGAGGGGGCCGACGTCGGGGCGGGGCCGCCCGCCCGCGAGGACGGTGGCTCCCCGGGAGACGGCGTCCTCGACGTGCCGGGTCACGGCGTCCAGCTGCCGCTGCGAGACGAGGGAGCCCATGTCGGCGCCGTAGGCGAGGCCGGTGCCGAGCCGCAGGGCCTTCGTGCGGGCGGTGAAGCGCTCCAGGAAGGCGTCGGCGACGGACGCGTGCACGTAGAGCCGCTCGATGGAGATGCACAGCTGTCCCGCGGAGGAGAAGCAGCCGCGCACGGCGCCGACCGCGGCCTTCTCGACGTCGGCGTCGTGCAGGACCAGCATGGCGTTCTTGCCGCCGAGTTCGAGCGAGGAGCCGATCAGGCGGGCCGCGGCGCCCTGGGCGACCTCGCGGCCGGTGCGGGTGGAGCCGGTGAAGGAGACGTAGTCGGCGTGCTCGACGACGGCCGGGCCGACGACCGGTCCCTCGCCGAGGACGACCTGCCAGACCTCCTCGGGCAGCCCCGCCTCGATCAGCAGCTCGCGCGCCCACAGGGCGGTGAGGGCGGTCTGGGTGTCGGGCTTCATCACGACCGCGTTGCCGGCGGCGAAGGCGGGCAGCGCGTCGCCCACGGACAGCTCGAACGGGTAGTTCCAGGGGGCGATCTGGCCGACGACGCCGCGCGGGTGGCGCAGCTCGGCGACCTTGGTGAGGAGGGGCACGACGCCCGTGTGGGCCTTGGGCCGCAGGTAGGCGGGGCCCTTGCGCCCGTAGTGGCGGGCGGCGACGGCGACGGCCTGCACTTCCTCGTGGGCGTGGAGACGGGCCTTGCCGGTCTCCACCTGGATGAGGTCGAGGACCTCGGACTGCCGGTCGAGGAGCAGGTCGTGGAAGCGCAGCAGGACGGCGGCGCGCTCGCCCACGGGCACGCGGGCCCAGTGCGACTGCGCCTCGCGGGCGCGGGCGAAGGCTGTGGCCACGTCCTGCGGGGTGGACTGCGGCAGGTCGGCGAGCTTCCGCCCGGTGAGGGGCGTGCGGCTGACGGTGCTGCCGGAGCCGATGACTGCGCGGGTGAGCCGGGCGACGACGCCGGGGGTGACGACGTCGTCGGCGGTGCGGGCGCCGGGCGGGGCGACGGGGTTGCCTCCGGCGGCCGGCCCCGGTACGGGGGCCGCCTCCGCCGTCGTCACTGCTGCCACTTCCGGTGCGCTGTGCCGCGAGTCCGTCATACGGGGAGCGTATGACGGACCACCGCCGCTTGAATACCCGGCGGTAACCCGATCACGTCATTGATCCGGGATTATCACTTGTCCTGGATCTTCAGGTACTTGACGACGTCCTCGAAGAGCTTGTCGCCGTCCTTGCGCCCCTCGCCCTTCTCCGGCATGCGCACCTCCAGCCTCCACGTCACGGTCCTGGCCTCGTTGACGATGATCAGTTCCCGCTTCAGCGCCTTGGGGTCGGCGTCGTTGCTCCCGGACTTGCGGTACACGGTGACGACCTCGGCCGTCCGCATGCCGGGGTACGGGGTCGCCTTGACGGTGTCGGCCTTGGCGTCGTTCAGCTTGCTGCCCGGATCCGTGGTGTGGCGGGCGATGAGCCGCTTGGCCTCGGCCTCCGCCGAGCCGATGTCCTTCGGTTCGTAGCTCCCCGTGTTCTTGGCCCGCTGCTCCGCGGTGTCCTTGTCCAGCGAGATGGCGAACACGCCGCTGGGGTCCTGGAAGTAGACCCAGTTGTCGTTGCTGTCGACGGACTTCTCGTAGTCCTCGGGCACCGCCATCGACGCCCGTACGATCTCCGGCTCGTCCCGCACCTTCCAGTGCAGCGGGACGGCCGGGCCGACGGCGAAGGGGTTGACGATCAGCATCGTCGCGGCCGTGGCGACGGCCACCACGCCCACGCCGAGCCCCCACTGCGCCTTGCGGTTGCCCTGCAGTACCGGCGGGACCCACTTGCTGCCGGTGGCCTGCGGCCGGCCGGACGCGCCGAAGGCCGCCTCCCCGGCCGCCGCCGGGCGGGCGATCGCCTCCAGCGTCCGCCGGACCTCGGCCCTGCCGGGCCGGGCCGCCGGGTTCTTGTGGAGCAGGGCCATGACGAGCCCGCCCAGCACGCCCGCGCCGCGCGACGGCATCTGCGGCTCCGCGGAGAGGATGGCCTGCATGGTGGCCTGGGTGTTGGAGCGGCGGAAGGGCGAGACGCCCTCCACCGCGGAGTACAGCACGACGCCCAGCGACCACAGGTCGGACTCGGGGCCGGGCCGCTGCCCCAGGACGCGCTCGGGCGCCACGTACTCGGGCGAGCCGACGAAGGCGCCCGTCTCCGTGAGGCCCTGCTCGCCCTCGATCTGGGCGATGCCGAAGTCGGTGAGGACGACGCGGTCGTCGCGGCCCAGCAGGACGTTGTCGGGCTTGACGTCGCGGTGCAGCACGCCCGCCTCGTGGGCGGCGCCGAGCGCGTCCAGGACGGCGAGGCCGATGCGGGCGGCCTCGCGCGGGTCCAGGGTGCCGTCCGACAGCCGGTCGCCGAGCGACTGCCCGCGGACGAGCTCCATGACGATCCAGGGGCGGCCGTCCTCGACGACGACGTCGTGGACGGCGACGACCGAGGGGTGGGCGACGCGGGCCGCGGCGCGGGCCTCGCGCTGCATGCGCTGGTGGACGTTCTCCCGCATGGACGCGGGCAGGTGGTCCGGGACGCGCGGCTCCTTCACGGCGACCTCACGGTCGACGACCTCGTCGTGCGCCTTCCAGACGGTGCCCATGCCGCCGTGGCCGAGGCGGGAGATCAGCCGGTAGCGGTTGCCGACGCGGCGGCCCGCCCCGGGCTCGGGAACCGGGCCGGTGCCGGCGGCGGGGCCGGGAGCGGGAACAGCCGCGGTGGCGGCAGGGGCGGCGGGGGCGGCAGGGGCATGGGCCGCGGGGTGGGGGACGTGCGGGGGCGGCACGGGGGCGGCGTACGGGTTCGGTGCGCCCTGCGTGTGGACGCTCCCGGTGGCGCCGGGAATGCTGCTGGTCGCCGCGACCGGCGCTCTGGGTGGCTGAAGGTCGTAGCTGGTGGGCTCGCTCGCCCCGGTCGGCCCGGTCGGCCGTCCCCCGTCGTTCGTCATGGCCCCATCATTACCAAGGGGGGCCGGGCAGGCGCACCTTCGAATGCGCAAACCCCTCCCCATGCCCCTTTAGGGGCTGGATACGGGCCGGATCCGCACGAACGTGTCGAGCACGGCCCGGGCGTGCCGTCGGGCCTGCGCCGCCTTCCCCGCGGGCCCCGCCACCCACACCTCGTACATCTTGCCTCCCTCTTCCCAGCAGGTGTCGTACGTACGCACCGCCCCGCCGGCCTCCGCCTCGGGCCCGTCCCACGTGAACTCCCAGGAGGCCGCGGGGTATCCCTTGTGCGTGGTCTCGCGGACGGTGGCGGAGCGGTAGCCCGGGTAGCGGTCGGGGGCCGCGGCCGCGGCGGCGCGCAGGGTGCCCGCGGGCCCGCCGCCCTGCGGGTCCTGGATGAGGATGCCGAGGCGGAACTGCCGGTCGTGCGAGTAGTAGAAGACGCGGGGCGGTTCGAAGGAGCGGGTGAAGCCGTCGGGCACGGCCAGCGCGAAGCCCGCCGGGTCCTGCACGGCGTGGTACCCCTCCGGGGGCCGTACGGGCGCGCTCACCGGCGGTTCGCGTGTGACGGGCGGGCCGGGCGAGCGGCTGAGCGTCCCGCTGGAGACCTGCGGGGGACGGCCGTCAGCACCCTCCGCGCCGCGCTCGGCCAGCAGCACGGCGAGGCCGGCTCCCGTGCCCGCCAGGGTGACGACGGCGACGGCGGACATCAGGACGGTGCGGCTGCGCGGCACGTACGCGGGCCTGACCCGGCCGCCGTCGACCCACCCGGAGGCCAGGTAGTCGTGCAGCAGCCGCTCCGCCTCGTCGGCGCCCATCCGCCGCGCCGGGTCCCGCTCCAGCAGCCCCTGGACGACGGGCAGCAGGGGGGCCACGGCCGCCGGAGGGCGTATCTCGTCGTGGACGACGGCGTGCAGGATGCCGCCCAGCGAATCGCGCCGGAAGGGGGTGACGCCGCTGAGGGCCGCGCACATCAGCACCCCCAGGGACCACAGGTCGGACGCGGGGCCGGCCGGGCCGCCCGACATGCGCTCCGGCGCGGTGTACTCGGGCGAGCCGACGAACGCGCCCGTCTCGGTGATCGTCGTGGCGCCGCGGACCTGGGCGACGCCGAAGTCCGTCAGCACGACGCGGCCGGTCGCCGACTCCAGCAGGACGTTGGGTGGCTTGATGTCGCGGTGCAGGACGCCGCAGGCGTGCGCCGCGCGCAGCGCCGACAGCAGGGCCATGGCGATCCGCGCCGTCTCCCGCGGGCCCACCGGGCCGTCCGCGGCGAGCACTTCGGACAGCGCGCGCCCGTCCACGAGCTCCATCACGATCCACGGACGCCCGTCCTGAACGACGATGTCGTGCAGGGCGACCACGTTCGGGTGGCTGATGAGCGCGGCGGCACGGGCCTCTCTCAGGGTGCGGTCGCAGTCGGAGAGGCCGGAAGGGCAGGTGCCGGAGTCCGCGTCGTCCATGTGCAGCTCTTTGACGGCCACTTGACGGGCCAGCAGCTCATCGGTGGCACGCCATACGGTGCCCATGCCGCCGCGCCCTATCCGCCCGGACAGGCGGTACCGGCCGGCGATCAGACCATCGTGCGCAGCGAAGGTCCCCATAAGCCCATCTTGCCCCACACCTCCCCGGACCACGGCTGCTGGGAGGGTCGGGTTCCGGCCAGCTGCAGGCGCGCCTGCCGCCTCCTTTCCGTCGGAGACTTCTGTCCATTGCGTCAATCCGAACGGCGGGCATTCTTCCGCCCGCCCGGGGTAAACGGTCCACCCGAGCGCGCAATGAGCCCTCTGACATCCCCCCAAGCGGTGCAAAATTACCGCCGGTTCGGACGGTTCCCGAAACGCCTGCGATGTAGGTCACATTTGGAGCGGACCGGTGGATGATCCGGGCTTGATAGTGTCGCCCCGTGCTGGCTGACCACCAGCTGTCTTAAGGGAAAGGGGGATTCCCATGAGCATTGCGCAACGCAGGTACATTTCCGTTGCCCTGCCCACTCACCGCAGCGAACTACACCCTGATGCCGACCGGGTGTCAGGCACAGGACGGACCGGCCTCAGCCGTACGGCGGCGAACCATCGTCAGTCGATACAGGCTCTGCTTCCGGGGAAGACTCCGGTCTAGCCCGGACAGCTCCGTCCCTTTTTCGAACATCACCAAGTAACTCATTTCCTGTGGACGCCAGGGCCCACCGGCATGCCCGGACCGCCCGGCATCCCGGCATGCCCGGCACCGGGGCCCGCGCCATCGCCATGCCCTGACCAGGCATGCATGCAGGCATGCCGGAATTTCATGCGCCCGGCCGCAGGGACTGGACCCGGGCATCCATGCATCCGATGCACCGATGCCCGTGCGGATACGAGTGGGAACCATCAAATGGGCTGTTCAATCAAGGAAATTCAGACCGAGGCATGGGTGGACGCCCTCCCTCGCGTCGATCAACTGACCGCTCGGGAGCTCGAAGTCTTCACTCTTCTGTCCCATGGAAGTTCCAACCAGGCACTGGCCGACGCGCTGTTCGTCAGCGAGCGGACGGTACGCGCGCACCTCACCAGCATCGCCATCAAATTGGGGCTCGACTCACGGCTGCAACTGTGCCTGGCGTCCCACGCCCACAACCATGGCTGCTGCACGCGTCCGCTGCATATTGTCGCCGACGACAATAGCCTCGCCGCTTGACCAGGCAAGAGACTGATGCCGTAAGGGAGATGAACTCTCCACAGTCCGATGAAAGGGTGAGGCGAACATGCAGAACCGCAACGTCGACATTCTGGAAGAGATCAGCGAGCAGAACCTCGACGGTCTGAGCGCGGGCACGTTCACCATCGAGGTGGTGACCTACACCGTGGCCAGCTGGGCGCTCGGCAACAACGGCCGCCTGTGCACCGCCACCGTCGAGTGCCAGAAGAACTGCGGCTGATTTCACTGCAGCTGATTCACCTGGGTGCCGGGCGCACACCGCCCGGCACCCGCCTCTCCGCGAAACCGGAATTCTCATGACGCCTGCACCAACATCCAGCGCAGTGGCAGGAATCCTGCACAAGTATCTTCCGGAGCTGCCCGCCGGCGAGATATGGGACCGCCTGCACGACAAATTCCTCGACGAGGCGGCCCGCGCCGATGAGGCGGGAGCGGTCGGCGTGGACGTCGCACCGCCCGCGGCCTATGACCCCGCACTGGACGCCGACGGCCAGCTCTGGGACTACTTCAGCCATTTTGTCCGCCTATGGGCGGACAGGGTGGACGGTGTCGTGGCCGCCTCGCCCGCGGTCGCGCCGGAGAACACGATCGTCCGGGACTTCGTCAACGGCCTGGCCGGGGCGGTGTCCGGCCTCATGCTGCGCACGCTCCTGGAGGAGCTCCACCGGCACCGGGCCGCCGGTCTGCTGTCCGGTGACACCCCGGAGGCGCGCTACCGCAGCTTCCGCGAGTGGACGAACAGCGCTGCGGGCCATGCCGAACTGCTGGAACGCTACCCCCATCTGTTCCTGGCGGTCCGGACGCGGGTGCGCACCGCGGAGGACTACCTGCTGCACCTGATCGCCGAGGTCGGGCGCCACCGCGAGGCGCTGGCCGCACGGATCCCGGGCGTGGGTGCGAACCCCCTGGTCACCGCCGTCTCGCTGGGTGCGGGCGACACGCACAACGGCGGCAAGACGGCGGCGCAGATCCTCTTCGCGGACGGCGGCCGCGTCCTGTACAAGCCGCATCCGATCGAGGCCGAGGTCGGGTACAACGCCTTCATCGCGTGGGCCAACGAACACCTGGGCACGGGCCTGCGCACGGTCAGCGCGCTGCCCGCCGGCGAGGGCGGGTTCGTCGAGTTCGTGCGGACCGAGGAGTTCGCCGGCGAGGCCGAGGAGTACTTCGCGCACATCGGCCGGCTCGCCGGGCTGCTCTATCTGCTCAAGGCCACGGACATCCACTACGAGAACGTGGTCACCTGCGCCGAGGGGCCGGTGGTCGTCGACACCGAGACGCTGCTGACGCCGCGCCTGAGCCGGCCGGCCACCGACGCGGACGGCTCGGCTGCGCATCAGGCGGCCACGGCGATCCGCGACTCGGTCGCGGGAATCGGCATCCTGCCGATGGTGGTGAAGGCCAACGACTCCGACCGGGGCATGGACATCGGTGCCATCGGCTACGACCCGGGCCAGGAGATCCCGTACCGGACGTTCGTGGTGCGCAACCACGGCCGCGACGACATGTTCGTCGAGCTGGCCGAGGCCAGGACGGCGGCGGCGAACGCGAACCTCTCCGTGTTCGGGGCCGCCACCGTGCCGGTGCCGGTGCAGCGCGAGGTGATCAAGACCGAGTTCCGCCGCGTCCTGGAATACGCCCGTGCCCGTCCCGACGAGGTGCTGGGCGCGATCGGCACCCACCTCGGCGACGCCCGGTTCCGGCACGTCAACCAGCCCACGATCTTCTACACGCAGCTCCTGCGGATGGCCACCCACCCGGCCGCCATGCGGGATCCGCTCGTCAGGACGGCCCTGCTGAACCGGGTGGTGCTGCGGACCGGCGACGCCCACCAGCTGGCCGACGAGGAAGCGCGGCAGCTCGCCGCCTGGGACGTCCCCTACTTCTCGTACTCGGCACGGTCCACCGCGCTGCTCGCGGGATCGGGCACCCCGGCGGGCGAGAAGGTCGTACGGGCCGAGGCCTTCGAGGAACCGGCCCTGGACACCGTCCGGCGGCGCATCGCCACACTGAGCCCGGAAGTGATCGACCGCGAACTGCTCATGGTCGACCTGGCCTTCGTCAACAAGCTGCCCGAGGAGCAGGAACCGACCGGCTTCGTCCCCGTACCGCCCGCCGGCGGCACGCCCGTGGACGTCTCCCGGGAGCGGCTCCTCGGCGAGGCCGCCCGCATCGGCGACGAGCTGGTGGCCACCATGTTCGAGAGCGCGGACCCGTCCTTCCCCGCCACGTGGATCGCCCCTCAGGTCATGACGGCGGAACAGAGCCAGTGGAGCCCGGGAACGCTGGGCTACGACCTCTACGGCGGGAGCCCCGGCCTGGCCCTCGTCCTCGCCGGTCTCGCGCGCGAAACCGGCGACCGCCGGTACGCGGACGCGGCCCGGCTGGTCCTCGGCCCCATGGAGGATCAGCTGCGGCGCGGCGCGATGGACGGGCCGAAGATCTCCGTGGGCGGCATGACCGGTCTGGCCGGCACCGTGTACGCGATCACGACGGCCCGGCGCCTGCTGGGCACCCCGGGCGGGCTGTCGGCAGGTGAGCTGGCCCGTGAGCTCGCCCGCCGGGCGGAGCCGGACGCCGGCTGCGACTTCGTGAGCGGGATGGCGGGCACGCTGGCCGTCTGCATGGTCCTGTACCGCGACGCGGCGGAGGGCACGGACAGGAAGCTGGTCGAGGAGGCGGCGCGCACCGTCGCCGCGGCGGAGGCCGCGCTCCTGAGGGGACCCCACGCCGAGCACGGCCGGGCCACCCCGTACACCGGCTACGCCCACGGCTCCATGGGGATCGCCCCGGTCCTGCTCGAGTACGCGCACGTCTTCGAGGACGCGGACGTGCGTGACCTGGGGCTCGCCATGGTGGCCGACGTGCTCGGGGCCTACGACGAGAGCGACGGGGACTGGCCCCGGATCTGGGGCGGGAAGGAGCGTTCCTGTGCCTGGTGCCACGGCGCCCCGGGCATGCTGCTGGGCGCGCTCTCGGCAGTGAGGCACGCCCCCGGCTCCATCCCCCGGGCGCAGCTGGAACGGCTTGCCGAACTGACGCTGCAGCACGGCTTCGGCAACAACCCGACCTACTGCCACGGGGACCTGGCCAGCGCCGAGATCGCCGTCATGGCCGAGCGCGAACTGCCCGGCCTGTTCGGCGGAAGGGTCTCGGACGATCTCTACCCGCGCCTCTTCACCCAGGTCGTCGAGCGGTACGGCGAACGGGCCGACACGAAGTACGCCTACAGCAGCAGTCTGCTGGTCGGCCGGGCGGGATTCGCGTGGTCGGTGCTCCGGCACCTCGACCCCGGCACCTACCCCTGCGTGCTGAGCCTCGCCTGACGACCCGGCGGTCCGCCTCCGCGGCGCTCCCCGGTGCGGACCGCCCCTGGACGAGGTTCCCGGAACCCCCGGGAACCTTTCACGAATAACACGATGGGAAAGGAAAAGTCATGAGCGACATCATCATGGACGCCACCACCGGCTTCGTCTCCGCGGAGGAGCTGGTCCAGCTCGCCGAGGAGCCGAACGAGCTCGCCGCCGGCGCCGCCGCCACCGGCATCCTCTGCGCCACCGCGATCACCGGTGTCATCACCACCGCGAGCGCCGCGCTGCAGGGCGGCTGCCCGACCAGCGGCTGCACCGTCCGCTGCTGATCCGCCTGCCAGGAGTCCGACAGGAGTCCGCTGAGCGGTAGCCATGTGGAATACCGGCCCCGGGAATTCCGGGGCCGGTATCACCGTAACGAGTCAACAGCGAGAATCCATGGTGCAGTTGAGTAACGAATCCCTTGAGGAACTGCTGGAGCGGTGCGTCAAGGACAGGGCCGAGGTGTTCGGCGGTTTCTACCGGCCGTTCCTGGCGGATTGCGCGCGGCGCATGGCGGAATGGGAACGGCGATGGGAAGCGGACCCGGCCGGCTCCACCGACGTCATCGACCTTCCGCACGTCGCCGGTTCACTCCTGCACTCCGTCATGGACACCTGCTGCGAGACCGGTGTGCGCACACTGATCTCGGCCTTCCGCGCCCGTGAGCACGACCCGGAGTGCGCGGCCATGGGATACGAGGAGTTCCACGCGTGGGTCAGCGGGGACGAGGGCCGGCAGAAGCTCCTCGGCCGCTTCCCCGAGCTGGAACGGCTGTTGCGCCTGGTGGCCGAGCGCCGGGTGGAGCACGCGGAGAGCGTCCTGCGTGCCGTCCGGCAGGACCGGCACCTGCTGGAGGAGGCCTTCGGAACGGGCGAGCGCGTCGTCTCCTTCGTCCCGGGCCTCGGGGACTCCCACCGCGGTGGCATGACCGTCTCCCTCCTGCGCTGGGACAACGGCGTGACCGTCATCCACAAACCGCAGAAGGAGAGCGCCCAGCCGATCCTCGAAGCCGTGCGCTCACGGACCGACGAGGACGGCACGTTCTTCGGACCCGTCCACCCCAGGACGGTCGCCCGCCCGGCCCATCTGTGGCAGGAATTCGTCCAGCACACCGATGCCGACGAGGCCGAGGGCCCGGCCGGGTACTTCCGGCGGTTCGGCCGCGTCGCCGCACTGCTGACCATGACGGGCGCCACGGACCTGCACTACGAGAACGTGATCGCCACGGCGCGCGGCCCGGTCGTGATCGACACCGAGACCCTGGTGTCCCTGCCCGGTCAGCACACCACGGGAGGCGCCGGGGCCCTGGCCCGCGAGATCGAGTCGTCGGTCCTCAACACCGTCCTGTTCCCCGGCCGCTTCAGCGGAGCCGCCCTCGACGTGGACCTCTCCGCCGTCGGATGCATCCGGCCCGCGGACTCCCGGCAGCTCCAGTCGTACCGCGTCGTGGACACGGGCACCGACCGGATCCGGTTCGACCAGGTCCCGGTCGTCGTCGGGCACGGCTCCAACATGGCCACGGTGCGGGGCGAGCGGGTGGACCCGCGGCTGTGGGCCGGTGAGATCACCGCAGGGTTCCACGAGGCCCGCGAACGGCTCCGCACCCACCGGCAGGCGATCGAAGAGGTGGTGGAGCAGTACCGCGACTGGTCGGTCCGCCAGGTCCTGCGCCCCACCTACGTGTACGCCCGCTTCCTCGAAGCCTCCACGCACCCGGCCTATCTGCGCAGCACCGCGGACCGCACGGAACTGCTCGGCAGGCTTCCCCGGCGCCACCGGGGCGTCGACGGCAAGGAGGTCGGGGACGCGCTGCACCGGGACGAGGTGGCGGCACTCGCCGATCTCGACGTGCCGTTCTTCGACGTGCCGTGCGACTCCCGCGACCTCCGCGGCAACGACGGGCAGCGCGTCACCACCGTCTCCGGCCGCCCGGCCGACGTGGGCAGCACGCCGCGGGAGGCCGCGCTGCGCAGCATCGCCGACTTCTTCGAGCGCCCTGCCGGACGCGATCTGACCTACATCGGCTACTCCCTCGGCAGCTCGGTGGACGACGTGTGGGAGGCCCGCCGGGAGCCCGTGCACGACGGCCCCGCGCTCGCCGACGTGCACGGGTGGCACGCGATGCTCGCCGACCTCGTCGTGAGCGAGGACGACCAGCCGACATGGCTCATGCCCAAGCTCGACGGGGACGGCCTGCGTCTCGGAAGCGTCAACGCCCCCCTGTTCGAGGGCGGCGGGCTGCTGCTCCACCTCGCCGAGGCCGGGCGCGCCCAGGGCGCCTGCGTGATCGGCGCCGACCCCGGCGACGTCTACGCGGCGGCGATGCCGCGGGAGGTCCCCCCGGCGAACGACGCCCCTTCCTTCTCGCCCTTCACGGGGGCGCTCTCGGCCGTGGTCACCGGACTGGAGCTGGCACGGCGCGGCATGGACGCCGGCCGCATTCCGCTCCGGGCCGTCCCGGACGGGCGGGGCATCGACGCCCGCAGCCTCTCCCTGGCGGACTTCGACCATCTCAACGGCTTCGGCGGCTACCTCCTCTACCGCGCGGAGTACGCGGGCGAGGACGGCTTCGCGCCGGCCGGCCCGGACGCCGGGCAGCTGCTCGACCGCCTGGTGGAACTGGACGGTTCGCCCGCGGAGCACACGGGCGAGCTGGGCCTGGCCCACGGCCGCTTCGGGCGCATCGCGGCGATGAGCGCCATGGCCGGGCAGGAGGCCGACGCCGGCGGCCGGGTCCGCGAGCACCTGGACGCCTTCGCGTCGTCCTACCTGCGCCACCGCTGGCAGGACGACGCGCTGCGGGACGCCGGGAGCAGTGCCGGCTGGTGCAAGGGGTACGCCGGTGTCGCCTTCGCCGCCGCCAAGCTCCTGCGGGCCGTGGGGTATTCGGCCGAGCGGACCCGCGACCTGATCGCGCCCGAGGTGGAGCGGATAACCGGCGGGGAACTCAGGCCCGACCTCAGCTTCTGTCACGGGGCCGCGGGGCGCGTGGCGATGCTGTGCTGGCTGGCCGACCGCCTTTCCTGGCCGGAGCTGCGGTCCGAGGCGGCGTCGCTCAGCGACCGGTTCCTCGACCGCTACGGGGACGGCGGCTGGTCGTTCGGCATCGGGTCCGTATCGGACCTGCCGTCCTTCCTCTACGGCCGTTCCGGCTGGTACTACGCGCAACAGATGCTCGGAGACGCACGGGTCGAGCTGCCCCTGTGCCTGGGAGGCCGCTGATGTCGGAGAAGCCACCGGTACGTGCCCGCCGGGTCCGGGAAGTCCACCAGTTCGCGCCCACGGAGTGCGCGCTGTGCTGCGTCGCGATGGTGCTGTCGGCCTACGGGTCGCACAACTCGGTGACCAAGCTGCGCCGCGAACACGAGACCGGCCGTGACGGGCTGACCATCAAGCAGACCGCGGACATCCTGCGCGGGCACGGCATGCAGGTCCGCACGTTCCGCGCCACCACCCGGAGCCTGCACAAGCTGGCGTTCCCGCTCATCACGTACTGGAACGACAGCCACCTGGTGGTGCTGGAGAAGCTCACCGACCACCACGCCCACGTCGTCGACCCTTCCGGCGGGCGCCGGAAGTACACGATCGAGGAGTTCGAGAGCAACTACTCCGGCCTGGCCATGGAGGCGACCCCCACCAGCGCCTACACACCGGTCCGGCACCGTGAGCCCAGCGTCTGGCGGGAGTTCCTGCGGGCGATGGGCGGGGCGAAGTGGGCGCTGGTCCAGGCGTCCTTGATGTCGCTGCTCCTCTACGCGTTCACCATCCTCATGCCGATGGCGATCGAGCACGCGATCAACAACTTCGCGAAGTACTTCGAGGACATGTCGCTGCCGCTGGTGCTGGCAGTGCTCCTCGTCCCCATGGCGGCCCACATGGCCGTCTCCTTCCTGCGCTCCGCCTGCCTGGCATCGGTGATCCGCAGTCTGGGGGAGGTGATGATGGGCAGAACGTTCAGGACACTGCTCGGGCTCCCCTACAAGTACTTCGCCAACCGCTCGCAGGGCGAGCTCATGTACCGGCTGTCCAGCATCGCCTCGGTGCGCGACATGCTTTCCAGCCAGATCTCGGCGGTGCTGCTGGACGTGGGAAGCCTGGTCGTGGTGTTCACGTAC
This sequence comes from Streptomyces telluris, assembly GCF_024519335.1. Taxonomy (NCBI): domain Bacteria; kingdom Bacillati; phylum Actinomycetota; class Actinomycetes; order Kitasatosporales; family Streptomycetaceae; genus Streptomyces; species Streptomyces telluris. The sequence goes on along the minus strand of NZ_JANIID010000003.1, from coordinate 272,587 downwards.
ATCTTCCTGCGGTCCGTGACCCTGGGCCTGATCGCCCTGGCCGTCTTCCTGTGCATGGCCGCCGTGGCCGCGGTCGCCTACCGGCCGATCCGCAAGGTGACCACCCAGGAGATCAACGAGACCGCCGAGTCGTCCTCCCTCCAGATGGAGGCCATGTCGTCGATCGAGACCCTGAAGGTCTCGGGCATGACCGGCCCCTTCTTCGAGGACTGGCAGCGCGTGTACGCCGGGGCGATGGACCGCACACGACGGCGGATCGTCCTCCAGGGCGCGGCCTCCAGCGCGCAGGGCATGTTCCAGATGTTCGGCCCGCTGCTGGTTCTCGCGACGGGCCTGTGGCTCGTCTGGAAGGGCCGCCTCGACCTGGGCACGGCGGTGGCCGTCCAGGCCATGACCGCCACCAGCCTGGGCACGGTGACGTCGCTGTCCAGTGCGTTCTCCCAGCTCATCATCGCCAATGCCCAGGTGTCCCGGGTCGGCGACATCCTCCACCAGCCCCCGGCGCAGGAGACCTTCGGCGAACGGGCGGTCGACATCCGGGGCGATGTCTCCCTGCGTGACGTGTCCTTCTCCTACCCCGGCGCCAGGTCTCCGGCCCTGGACGGCATCAGCTTCGACGTCCGCGCCGGCCAGAGCGTGGCCGTCGTCGGCAGCTCCGGCTCCGGCAAGAGCACGCTGGGCAAGCTTCTGATGGGGCTCTACCCCGCCGGGTCCGGCAGCATCGACTACGACGGCACGCCGATCAGCGAGATCAGCGCGGACTCGTTCTACAGCCGCGTCGCCTACGTTCCCCAGGAGATCGTCCTCAGCAACCGCGCCATCGCGGAGAACATCACGTTCGGCGTCCCCGGCGCCGGCGTGGACACGGTGCGCGAGGCCGCCCGGCAGGCACAGATCCACCAGGACATCGAGGCGATGCCGCTGGGCTACCACACCCAGATCCGGGAAATGGGCGGCAGCCTGTCGGGCGGCCAGCGCCAGCGGGTCGCCCTGGCGCGCGCCCTCGCCCGGCAGCCCGGGGTGCTCGTCCTCGACGAGGCCACCAGCGCGCTCGACACCGTGACCGAGTCCCGGATCGCCGAGGCGCTCGCCGGCCTGAAGTGCACGCGCATCATCATCGCCCACCGGCTGTCCACGATCATGAACGCGGATCTGATCGTCGTCCTGCAGCACGGAAAGGTCGTGCAGACCGGCAGGCACCACGAACTGGTCGCCGTGGAGGGCCCCTACCAGGACCTGGTCCGCTCCCAGGTGAACGTCCAGGCCGCCGTGTGAGAGGCGCACGCGGAACGAAGGAAAGGCGGAGGAGATGAAGGGAACGGGGACGAAGACGAAGGTGCCCGGAGAACGGATCATGTGGGTGTGCCTGGCCGGCTGCCTGGCCGCCGCCCTCGCCGCCCCGTTGTTCGGCGACGACCCGAAGGCCGTCGCGATTCCCGGAGCGGCCGCGGTGTCCATCGCCGTGGGCATCGCGTGGCTCCGTAAGAAGCAGACGCAGTAGCGAGACGCAGCAGCGCAGGGGAAGAACCACGTGACACGTTCAGCATCGCTCGGCGCCGTCGGCGCCTTGATAGCCGGCGCGCTCCTGGCCGGTACGGCGGCAGCCACGCCGGCGGCCGCCCGGGAAGACCGCGACGGCCACCGTCGCGGGAGCACGGCCGAGGAGCGCGGAGTACGCGCCGCCGCCGACCGGGCGGCGAAGGCGGGCGTCGACTGGCAGGACTGCCCCGCCGACTGGGGCCTGCCGGCTCCCGTCCGGTGCGGGTACGTCAGCGTGCCCCTCGACTACGCCCGGCCCGACGGCCGCACCATCAAGATCGCCGTGGACCGGGTCGCGAACACCGGCGGCAAGGGCGAGCGCCAGGGCGCGCTCGTCCACAACCCCGGCGGCCCCGGCGCCTCGGGCCTGCTGTTCCCGATGCACGTCATCGGCAAGAACCCGGTCTGGGCGGGCACCGCCAAGGCGTACGACTTCGTGGGCTTCGACCCGCGCGGCGTCGGCCGCTCCGCCCCCGTCTCCTGCCAGGACCCGCAGGAGGCCGCCGAGGCCGCGCCCAAGCCGGATCACGTTCCGGGCAGCGAGGCGGACAAGCAGGCCGGGCGCAAGCGGGCGAAGGCGTACGCCGACGGCTGCTTCGCGCGCAGCGGCGACCTCCTGCCGCACATGACGACCGCCGACACCGCCCGCGACCTGGACGTCATCCGCGCCGCGCTCGGCGAGAAGCAGCTCACCTACCTGGGCGTCTCCTACGGCACCTACCTCGGCGCCGTCTACGCCACGCTCTTCCCCGGCCACGTGCGCCGGATGGTCCTCGACTCCGTCGTGAACCCCTCCCGCGACAAGATCTGGTACCGGGCCAACCTGGACCAGGACGTCGCGTTCGAGCGGCGCTGGGCCGACTGGAAGAAGTGGGTCGCCGGGCACGACGCCGTCTACCACCTCGGCGGCACCCCGGCCGAGGTCCAGGCCCGGTGGGACAAGCTGCGCGCCGTCGCCGCGAAGAACCCCGTCGGCGGCACCGTCGGCCCCGCCGAACTGACGGACCTCTTCCAGAACGCCCCCTACTACGACTTCATGTGGGCCCCGCTCGCCGCCATCTGGAGCGCCTACGCCTCCGGCAACGAGCAGCCGCTGATCACCGCGGCCGGCGCCGCCGGCGCGGACCCGGTCGCCGCCGAGAACGCCGACGCCGCCTACACGGCGGTGGAGTGCGCGGACGCCGCGTGGCCCACGTCGTGGAAGACGTGGGACCGCGACAACACCCGCCTCCACCGGCAGGCCCCGTTCATGACCTGGTCCAACGCCTGGAAGAACCTGCCGTGCGCCACGTGGCCGGTGAAGCGGAAGCCGACCGTCGAGGTCGGTACGGGCCAGGGCCTGCCCCCCGTCCTGCTCGTCCAGAGCGCCCGGGACGCCGCCGCCCCCTACGAGGGCGCCGTCGAACTCCACAAGCGCCTGAAGAGCTCGCGGCTGATCACCGAGCGGGACGCCGGTTCGCACGGCGTCACCGACCTGGTCAACCCGTGCGTCAACGACCGCGTCGAGGCGTACCTAGTGCGGGGCCGGACCGACGCGGAGGACGTGACGTGCGCGCCGCACGCGGCGCCGGAACCGGTGCCGGCCGGAGGCCGGTAACCTGCCGGGGCGGTCGGCAGGCCCGGCGGGCGGAGGGCGGCGTACTCGGTGAAGCGGACGGTGCCGCAGTCGCGGCAGCGGGCCTCGCCCCGGGTACGGGCCGCCCAGCCGCCGCGGTGCGTGCAGATTCTCCGCACGGTCACGCACCCCCCATGTGCACGGTCCGCCAGTGGCGGCGCTGCAGCACCAGGGCATCCCCTGTGGTGAGGGGGTCGTCCCCGGCGGCGGCTTCCTTGTAGGCGGCGGCCAGTTGCGCGCAGTCCCCGCACCCGTACATGGACCGGGCCCCGGCCGGCAACAGCCCGGCGGCCTCCCGATCGTCCCGCGTGGCAAGCCGGAGCGCGGCGAACGGCGCCTCCCACTCGAGCCCGCCCCCGGGACGGCGCAGGGTGACGCGGCTCCCCGTTCCACCGATCACTTGCGCGACCCGTCCCTCCCGGGTGTCCACCACGAACGCGCCGATCCTGTAGGTCATGTCTCGCTCCTCCCCGAGTGCCTTGGTAGCAGCCACACCTTCCCAGTCGGCGAGCCTTGAATGGAAAGCTTTCCATTCAAGTTGCCTCCTTCGGGTGAACGCGATTATCCGACCGAGCAGTTGGGATCGGTAGAGTCGTCGCACGAGGAGGTGATCGCATGTCCGACGCCACACCCACCCTGTTGCGCCGACGGCTTGGGGTGATGTTGAAGACGATGAGGGTGAGAGCCGGACTGAACCTCGCCGAAGGAGCCAAGCGACTGGGCACGACCGGGCCGACCCTGAGCAAGATCGAACATGGCAGGCTGCGCCCTGACTTGAAGAAGTTCTTCACCGCATACCAGGTCACCGACGCTGCTCGCATCGCGGAGACCATGGAGATCGCGAAGATCGCTAACAGCACTCGGCAGAGAAGCATCTTCGCGCAGTACAGGGACGTAATTCGTCCACGGTTCGCCGACTTCATCGAGCTGGAGGAGATCGCCACCCGCACTGACTGCTACGCGGCACTCGCCATCCCGGGGCTGCTACAGACCGCCGCCTATGCCCGTGCAGTCATCGAAGGCGGCGGCGTTTGGAGCACACCCCGTGACGTACGAGACTTCATCGAGTTGCGCATGAGGCGCCAGGACATCCTGGCAGCGACAGGTAGTGGAGCCGCACGCCCCCCACTCTCCCTGCGGTGCATCCTCGATGAGGCGTGCCTGAGACGCGAGATGGGCGGCCCCGAAATCCTGCGAGACCAGCTCGATCATCTTGTTGGTATGTCGGCAGAGCCGAACATTGAACTGCGGGTTCTCCCGTTCAAAGCAGGCGCGCACACTGGGATCGACGGCGCTTACACCGTCTTCCACTTCGAGGTAGGCGATCCTGTCGTGGCTGTGGAATCGCTCGCGAGCTCCCTCTACCTGGACGACGATGCCCGCGTCACACGGTTCACCACCTCGTTCGATCACCTACGGGCCCAATCGCTGGATGCAGAAGCGTCTCGCAGCTTCATCACCGGGATCGCCAAGGAGGCACTGTGAACAACATCGCGGTCAGATTCAGAAAGAGCTCCTTCAGCTCTGCAGCCGAGGATTGCGTGGAGATCGCCCTGCCCCAAAGAGACCCGGTGAGGTTCAAGAAGAGCAGCTACAGCAGCACTTCTGGTGAGACCTGCGTGGAGATCGCCCTACCCGAAGGCATACGCATACACCCCGAACCCATACTCATACGCGACTCAAAACGGCCCGACGGGCCAGCCCTCCGCGTCGCCGCTGAGCCGTATCGTTCCTTCACCCGTGCCCTGAGGCGCGACGCCCTCGGCGCGACGCACGACGATGGCCGAAAGGGTCGCGTAGGGCGGGCGCGGCCGATACCGTAAGGGGGCGCCCCCCTTCGGGCATAGCAAGCGGCCCCTGCCACGACGGCTTCCGTGGACGAGGGCCAACCGCAAGTAGACGGTTTCCGGCCGTCAGTCCTCAGGTGTTCGGAGGACTGGCGGCCACCGTCCAGCAGCCACCTTCTGGTGCAATGAGAAGTGGCCCCCGCCACGGCGGTACCCGTGAACGAGGGCCGACCGCAGGTAGACGGTTCCCGACCGTCAGTCCTCAGTTACTCGGAGGACTGGCGGTCACCGTCCAGCGGTCCCCAGGTCATCGCCTGGTGCACCACCTCCACAGCGGGGGGCGCGCTTGAAGCGCTGGCGCCGACACTACACGCGAGCAAAGGGCTCAATCCGCCGTTTTCTGCGCGGAGTTGCGGACCTGCGTCGCCGCTCAGACCATCGCTGCTGCAGCATCATGATCTGTCGTACGCGAGCTACGGCGGACGCCGTAGCGAGATCGTCACCGAGCGTGGCGGAATCCACGGCGGTAAAAGCACCCCTCCGCGTCGGGTAATATTGTTCCCGCAACGCCGACGAGCGATCACTGTCGCTCGGGAGCCGAGCGCTCGTAGCTTAACGGATAGAGCACTTGACTACGGATCAAGAGGTTGCAGGTTCGAATCCTGCCGAGCGCACATCGCCGTAAGAGAGTCGGATGCACTACGCATCCGACTCTCTTCGTTATTTCCGGGGCTTCGAGAATGCGCTTTCGCTATCCCGAGGACGGAGGACGGAATCCGTCCTCATTCCCCTCTACGCTCGCGCCCATGAGCAGCAGCCCCCGGAACCGCGCCCGTGTCACCGACGACCAGCGCCGTGCGCGCCTCGCCCGGCGGCACCTCCTGCATCCCGGCCTGCGGGCCGGCTCCGTCGAAGAGGTGGCGGACGCCCTGGTCGGGCTGCATGCCACCGATGCCGCCACCGTCTACCTGTCGGCGTGCGTGCGGCTGGCCGAGCCGTCCCCCGCGGAGGTGGAGCGGGCGCTGTACGAGGACGTGACCCTCGTGAAGCTGCTGTCCATGCGGCGCACGCTCTTCGCCGTCACCACGGAGCTCGCCCCGTACGTCAGCTCCTCCACCGCCCGCGCGATCGCCCTCCGGGAGCGGGCGACGCTCCTCAAGCACCTGCGGGAGAACACCGAAGGCCACGCGCCCTGGGACGAGCAGCGGCTCGCCCGCACCGAACGGGAGGTGCTGGACGCGCTGGCCGCGCGCGGCGAAGCGACGACCGCCGAACTGAGCAAGGACGTGCCCGCGCTGCGCGAGACGCTTCTGATGTCGCCGGGCAAGGCGTACGCGTCCCGGCAGAGCGTCGGCAGCCGGGTGCTGCGGATGCTCGCCTCGGACGGGCACCTGCGGCGCGCCCGCCCGCGCGGCTCGTGGACCAGCAGCCTCTACCCGTGGGCGCTTGTGCCGCAGATCCCGGACATCGACGTGCGGGAGGCCAAGGCCGAGGTCGCGCGGCGGTGGCTCGCCGCGTACGGGCCGGCCACGGAGGCCGATCTGAAGTGGTGGACGGGCTGGACGCTCGGCGACACGCGCAAGGCGCTGGCGGACGTGGGCATGGAGGACGTCGGGCTCGCGGACGGCGCCGTGGGCCACGTCCTGCCCGGCGACCTCCCCGCCGCGGACGAAGCGCCCGGGCCCTGGGCCGCGCTCCTGCCCGGCCTCGACCCGACCGCCATGGGCTGGCGCGGCCGCGACTGGTACCTCTCCCCCGACCACGTGCCCGCCCTCTTCGACCGTGCGGGGAACGTCGGCCCGACCGTGTGGTGGAACGGCCGCGTCGTCGGCGGCTGGGCGCAACGGGCCGACGGCGAGATCACCTGGCGCCTCCTGACGGACGCGGGCCGGGAAGCGGAGTCCGCCGTCACCGCGGAGGCCGCCCGCCTGTCCGCGTGGCTGGGCACGGTACGGGTCACACCCCGCTTCCGGACACCGCTGGAACGGGAACTGGCGGGACGGTAGGCCCGGCCGGCGAGCAGGTCGCCCTTCGGCGGCGCGCCACTCGCTACTCGTACCAGGTGATGCTGCAGATGTAGATCGCCTGGTGTCGGGGGACGGCGAGGAAGGAGAAGAACCCGCGTCCGCCGAGGATGTCGAACTCCCGCAGTCCGCCTTCCTTGTCCTCCGGGCGCCCGACCTTCACCGCGTCGCGCCCCAGCGCGGCCAGCTCGGCGGCCAGCCGCTCCACCTCCGCCACCACACCGGGAGGCAGGCCGCCGGCCACGTGGTCATAGCCGGGGTTCCACTCCCAGGTCCAGTCGTTCACAGCCCCGCTTCCGTCTCGGCCGCCTTGCGGATGGTCAGGATCTCGGCGACCGCGTCCGTGGGGTCGGCTTCGCCCTCGTCCACGATCCGCTCCAGCTCGCGGAGCCGCGCAGCGCGCTCGGGGTGGCGTTCGATGGCGACGAAGACGGCCCAGGAGTGGACGAAGGCCCGCAGGGGAGCCAGGCTGCTGGTCCGCTGCGCGTTGGTGGTGGCTTCGAACAGGTGCCGGGTCAGGGCGGGGACACGACTGGGGGCGATCTTGGCGACTGCGGCCCGCAGGGCGTCGGGCGTCAGCTCCGGCATCGGAATCAGCGGCCCGTAGGGACCACCCGGCTGCTCAGTCATGATCGTCCTCCTGGGCGCGGCAGGCTCCGGATTGCACCGTACCGGCTCGCGCGCCGGGCGAGCGGCCTGAACAGCCCCCGGCGCGCGCTGGAGAAGCCCCGGATCGTCCAGCTCAAGGCAGCCGGGCGAGCCGCAGCCCGCCTACGCCCGTGCCCTGGCCGACGGCTTCTCCCCGTACGGCGTCGTCATGAATTCGACGGCGCAGGTGCCGCCCGGGTCCTTGAGGTAGACGCCGCGGCCCCCGTACTCGCGGTTGATCTCGCCCGGCTGCTTGAGCATCGGGTCGGCCCAGAACGGGACGTCGCGCTCGCCGATGCGGCCGAGTATCGCGTCGAACTCCTCGTCCGTGACGAGGAAGGCGATGTGGCTGCGGTTGATGTCGCCGGTGGGCACCATGTCGTCGATGAAGTCGATGCCGACGCCGTTGGAGCTGGTGATCTGGGTGAAGCGGCCCCATTCGAGCGGGGCCGCGGTGTCCATCAGCCAGGACAGGAACTCGCCTGTCTCCCGGCGGTCCTTGACGTGGACGATGACGTGGTTGAGTTCGTTGGGCATGACGGTCCTTTCGAAGAATTCGAAGAAATCGGAGAAATCGGCGGAATCGATTGCCGAGTGGAGCGCTTTCACGTGGTCTTGCGCGGCCGGCCCGGCAGGGCCAGCGCCCCCAGCGCCGCGCACGCCGTGAACGCCGAGGCGATCAGCAGCGCCCTGCCGTGACCGGCGGCCAGGTCGGCGGCCGTGTTGCCGGTGGCGCGGGCCGCCGTCGTGTGGGCGGCGACCGTGGTGAGTGCGGCCAGGCCGAGGGCGCCGCCGATCTGGCGGGAGGAGTTGACGAGCCCGGAGGCCAGGCCGGCCTCGGCCGGGGCCGTGCCGCTGGTGGCGGCGGCCGTGACGGGCACCAGGGACAGGCCCGCGCCCAGGGTGGCCAGGCAGAACGGGACGAGCACTGCGCTCACGTACGCCCCACCGCCGCCTCCCGCACCCCCGCTTCCCGCACTCCCGTCACCGATGCGCGACAGCCCCAGGAACCCCAGCGTGCTGATCGTCATGCCGGTGAAGATCAGCACGCGCGGCCCGGTGCGGGCGATGAGGCGGGTGGAGACCTGGGCGCCGACGACGATCGCGAGCGATCCGGGCAGGAAGGACAGGCCCGCGCCGAGGGCGCTCTGTCCGAGGACCTGCTGGAAGTACAGGGAGAGCAGGAACCACATGGCGAACGCGGCCGCGCCCATCCCGAGGACGAGGAGGTTGGCGGTGGCGAGCGTGCGGCGGCGCAGGATCGCGAGTGGTACGAGCGGGTGGGCGACGCGGGCTTCGATCGCCACGAAGGCCGCGAGCAGCAGTGCCCCGGCCGCGAACGACCCCCATACGTGCGGCGCGCCCCACCCGTGCGTCTCACTGGCGATGGTGCCGTGCACGAGGGCGGTGAGGCCGGCGGTGACGGAGACGGCGCCGGGCAGGTCGAGGCGGCGCAGCCCGGCGGGGGCGGAGACGGCGGCCGGTACGGAGGCGAGGGCCGCCGCCAGCAGGCCCGCGCCGATGGGGACGTTGACGAACAGCACCCACCGCCACCCGGCGTACTCGGTGAGCAGGCCGCCGATGACGCCGCCGACCGCGCCGCCCGCCGCCATGACCGCGCTCCAGGCGCCCATGGCCCGCGTGCGGGCGGCCGGTTCGGTGAACGTCCGCATGATCAGGGTGAGGGTGGCGGGCGCGAGGACGGCGCCGCCGACGCCCTGGACGGCGCGGGCGGCGATCAGCAGGGGGCCGCCGGAGGCGAGCCCGCCGACGAGGGAGGCGAGGGTGAACGCGGTGACGCCCGCGAGGAAGGCGCGCCGGGTGCCGACGAGGTCGGCCGCGCGGCCGCCCAGCAGGAGCAGGCCGGCGAAGCCGAGGGTGTAGGCGTTGACGATCCACTGCTGGCCGGCGGTGCCCAGGTGGAGTTCGGCGCGGATCGCCGGGAGGGCGACGTTCACGATCGACACGTCGAGGATGACCATGAACTGGGCCGTGCAGGCGATGACGAGGATCGCGGTGGTGGCGCGTGGGGGCCGGCCGCCGGCTGTGGCGGGACCGGCCCTGCGTATGGCGGGACGTGGTGACGGGGGGTCGGCAGCGCGCATGGCAATCACGTCCTCCGGCGGGTGGCGGAGCAGCGAACAAGCAAAACTGGAGATGCTCTAAAAATGTAGCATCTCTATTTCTACTTGCCGGACGGCTACCCTGGGGACATGACCAGCAGCACCACGACCAGGAGCGGCACCGCGGCCAGGAGCGGCACCGCGGCCGAGACCGGCACCGCGGCCGGGACCGGCGCCACCACCGGCATGCGCGGCCGCAAGCGCGAGCGCACCCGGCGCGCCATCGCCGAGGCCGCCTTCCGCCTCTTCGCGGAGGAGGGCTTCGACGCCGTGACGCTCACCCGGATCGCGGCCGCGGCGGACGTGGCGCCGGCCACCGTCTTCACGCACTACGCCTCGAAGGAGGACATCTTCTTCGGCCGCCGGGACGAGTTCGAGGCGGGCATCGCCGAGGCCGTGGCGGGCGCGGCGACCGCCGTCGAGGTCGTCGACGGGGTGCACCGCGCCTGTGCCGACGCCTTCGACGCGGTCCTGGACGAGGGCTCCCTCCCCCAGGCCCGCACCTTCTCCCGCATCCTGCTGAACAGCCCCGCCCTGCGCCGCAGTTACCTGCCGCTCGGACAGGCGCGCCGGGAGCAGCTGCTGGACCTGCTGCTGGAGCGGGCCGGGGAGCGGGCCGCGGACCCGGGCGTACGGGCCGAGCTGGAGGTCTTCGCGTCCCTGACCGGTGCGGTCCGCGAGCTGTCCTTCGACGCGCTGCACGCGGCGCTGGCGGCGGACGAGCCGGCCGAGCGCGTGCGGGAGGCGGCCCGCGCCGCCCTCGCCCACGGCTGCGACCGCCTCACCCTCGCCTACGCGGACGCGGAGTTCCTGAACGCCGCCCGGCCACAGCCGTAGCCCGCAGCCGCAGCCGTATCGATTCAGCTCCTCACCGGAGCTGAATCGCTCAGCGCTTCACCTCCCACGTCAGCGAGCCCGCCAGCCGCTTGCGCAGCTCCGGGTCCAGGACCGCGTCCGTGCGGTCCACGGCGCGCGCCGTCAGCGTGTGCGGGCGGCCGTCGCCGGGCACGCCGAGCATCCGCGGGACGACCTCGGTCCGGCCGCGGGCTGCCACGACCTCCAGCCCGTCCACGTACCAGCGCACGGTCGCCGTGGGCACGGCCGGCCGCACGACGACCCGCTCGCGGCGCGAGACCGTTCCGTACCGGCCGCTGTCGCTGGTCAGCACGCTCGCGTGGCGGTAGAAGCCCGCGATCATGGCTTCGCGCCCCGGCAGGTTGAACTCCCGGCCCAGCGTGCGCATGATCGAGTTCTGGGTGGGGCGGTAGAGGCCCTTGGGGTAGTAACCGCCGCCCTCGTACGCGCCGACCGTGCCGCCGTCCGGCGAGGTCCGCCCGATCCAGCGGTACCACTTCTTGCGCTGCGCGCTCTGCTGCCCGGCGTCCAGCGTGCTGATGTTGGTGTCGCCCGGTTCGGCGCCGGTGTACGTGCCGTACTCGTCGTACTGGTACTCGTCGGCGAGCTTGCCGAGCGAGTGCCCGGTCTCGTGGACGGCGACCTGGTCGGACTTGGGGTGGTCGGAGGAGGCGGTGGCGATGCCGTCGTAACCGGCCTGGGAGACCACGTCGTTGTAGCCCGCTCCGCCGTACTTGGCGGAGTTGGACAGGACGACGACGAGGTCCGCGGCCGGCGCCTTCGCCGCGTACGACTCCACGCGGGCGGTGTCGACGCACAGCAGCCGCTCCACGTCGTCGCAGAAGAAGTACGACCGCAGGGCGGTGTCCTTCGTGACGCCCTTGGCCGGGTCGTTGGTGACGCCGGACTCGCGGGAGACGGCGTCGACCGCCCACACGTTGAACAGGCCGGCGTAGGAGGCGTACGGCTCGACGGCCGACATCTTGGCCCACTTGGTGCGCACGGCGGCGTGGAAGGCGTCCTGCTGGTCCGCGGTGTAGCCGTCGCCGATGAAGACGACGTCGAGCTTGGAGCCGACCGGGCCGTTGCTGACGACGGGGGTGACGTCCCCGTCGCCCTTCGCGGTGGGGGCGAGGGGGCGCGGCAGGGGCGGGGACGCGGGGATGGTGGTGTGGCGGGGGTGGCCGTCGGGGCCGGTGAAGTACTCGACGTCCTGGGTGCGTTGAGTGGTGACCGGCTTGTCCGGTCCGGACGCCGCCGCGGGGGCCGTGGCGGCCAGGGCCGCCGCGAGGGCCAGACCGCCGGCCGCGAGGGATATGCGTCTTCTCATGGGGGGTTCCTCCCGAGCTCCGCCGCCATTAAGCGGCGGGTCAAGTCGCTTTAACGCGCGGCTTAACGTAGGGGCCCGGGAGGCGCCCGGCAATGGATACGGCCGAAGAAACGGCTAAGCGGTCGGCTGACGAGACGTCCGGGGTGACCTCACGCCTCGTCCCGGACGAGCCTCAGCAGCCGGTCCAGCACGACCCGTCCGCTCGCCCGTACGCCGTCGTGCTCGTACTCGTCGGTGACCCACGTCCGCAGCCCGCGGATCGCGCGTGCCGTGCGCAGGGAGTGCTCGGTGTCGACGTAGAGGTCGTCGTGGTAGACAGCGGCCGCGACCGGCACGGTGTTGCGGGCGAGGCGCTCGGGGTCGTAGAGCGGCGTCCATCCCTTGCGTTCGGCGAGGAGTTCGGCGGTGCGGCGCAGCGGGCGCAGGGCCGGGTGGGTGTGCAGCATCCAGGGGTGGACGGTCTCCCCGGTGAACAGGAACCGGCCGCCGTCACCACTACCACCGTCAGCATCGCCACCGACACCGTCCCCGGCGCCGTCTACGCCGCCGTCCGCGTCCCCGTGCCGGTCGAACTGCGGGTACTCCGCCCGCACGCGCTCGGCCGACCAGTGCGTCGCCTGCCCGTCCTGGGCATAAATGGCCTCGTGGAGCAGTGTGTAGAGCGGGCAGTGGGCGCGGGAGAGGATCGCCGCGACCGCTTCGCCGAACGCGTCGGAGAGCCGCGGCCCGGCGACCGTGTCCGCGAACGCGTCCTCCAGGAGGTAGTGCAGCCGGTGCGAGCCGTCTCCGGTGCCGAGGAGGATGCCGAGCTGCTGGAAGGCTTCGACGGTCAGGAGGGTGCCGTCGGCGAGCACTTCCTCGTGCTCCGCGAGGTGGGCGGCGATGCGGCGGGCGGCGGCCTCGTCGCCGGGGTAGCGGTCGTAGTGGGCGAGGGTCTTGCGCTCCATGCGCGGGTAGGCGGCGCGGTAGACGGCGTCCGCGTCGGCGTCGAGGCCCGGGAGGCCGCCCGTGATCAGCACCTCGGCGAGGCCCTCGGGCGCGTGGGACAGGTAGGTGACCGCGCAGAAGCCGCCGAAGCTCTGCCCGAGCACCGTCCAGGGCCTGCCGCCGGTCAGCTGCCGCCGGATGAGTTCGCAGTCGCGGACGATGGAGTCGGCGCGGAAGTGCGCGAGGTAGTCGGCCTGCCGGGCCGGGGTGCCGCGGAGCGGGAGCGTCTGGCGGGTGGCGGGGGTGGAGCGGCCGGTGCCGCGCTGGTCGAGGAGGAGGACGCGGTAGTCCTCCAGGGCGCGGTCGAGCCAGTTCTCGCGGCCCACGGGGCGTCCGGCGGGGAAGCCGGGGCCGCCCTGGAGGTAGACGAGCCAGGGCAGGTCGTCGTGCTCGCGGGAGGCGGCGACGACCTCGCGCGCGTAGACCCGTATGTGCTCGCCGGAGGGGGCGTCGTGGTCGAGCGGCACGTCGAAGTGGTGGTCGGTGAGGACGAGGCCGGGCTGGCGGTGGCGGCCGGTCGCCGAGGGCACCGCCGCGCCTGCCGGTGCCCCACCGAGCGCCCCTCCGAGCCTCTGTGCGCCCCCCACGAGATCCTGCCCGTCGAGACCGTCCGGCATGGTTCCATCCTCACGTAACTCACATACTCACGACACTCACATACTCACGACCTCACACGGCGTAACCTACCGAGGGGCGGCAGTGGCCGAGAACAGCACCCACGGCATACGGGCCGACGGGCCCGCCGAGATCGGCCGGCGCGTGCTGCGGCTGCGCACGGCCAAGGGCCTCACCCAGCGCCAGCTGGCCGAGCCCGCCTATACGGCCGCCTACATCTCCACCCTGGAGTCCGGCCGCGTCCGCCCTTCCGAGACCGCCCTGCGCCACCTCGCCGACCGGCTCGGCACCACCGTCGACGAGCTCGCCACCGGCCGCCCCGCGCACCTGGCCACCGGGCTGCGGATGCGTCTCACCGACGCCCGCCGCACCCTGGCCACCGGCGCCGCCGAGGACGCCGCCGCGCTCTACGGGGCGCTGCACGAGGAGGCGGCGCGCGCGGAGCTCGTCCCCGAGCGGGCCGCCGCGCTCCTCGGGCTCGGCGACTGCGCCCTGGAGACCGGCGACCTCTCCGCCGCCCGCGACCACTACGCCGCCGCCGAGACACTGCTGGCCGACGAGCCGCTGCCCCGCCGCGTCCCCGCGCTGCGCGGCCGCGCCACCGCCCACCTGCTGGCCGGGGAGCTGCGCTACGCCTGCTACTTGCTGGAGACGGCGCTCGACGAGCTGAACGCCTCGGGGCTGCACGACCCGGACGCGCTGCTGCTCCTCTACACGGCCTCCATCGCCCCCTACATGGACATGGGGGCGCACGCCCGGGCCGCGCACGCCGCGGAGCTGGCGCTCGCGCTGGCGCCCCAGGTGAACGATCCGGCGCTCGTCGCCGGCATGCACCGGGGCGTGGCCCGCACCCTGATCGCCGAGGGCCGCATCGAGGAGGCCGACGCCTCGCTCGCCAAGGCCCAGGAGCTCTACCAGCAGCTGCACATCCGCACCGAGCTCGCGCACTGCCACTGGATGCGCGGTTACGTCCGCGCGCAGAACGGCGACCTGGAGGGCGCCGAGAGCGAGCTGCGGACGGCGCGCGACATGCTGGCGTCGAAGCGGGCGGCGCTGTTCACCGTGCAGGTGGAGGTGGAGCTGGCCGACGTGCTGCGGCGCCGGGGCAAGGCGGCCGAGGCGGAGCGGCTGCTGAGCCCGCTGCTGTCGCCGTCGGCGCTGGGCGCCGAGCGCGGCGCGGTGCACGCGGGCGGTGCGCACCGGCTGCTGGGGCTGATCGCGGAGGAGCGGGGGCTGACGGAGTCGGCGGAGGAGCACTACTGCGCGGCGCTGTCGCTGCTGGAGCGCACGGGGGCCGCGGGGGACCTGGCCGACCTGTGCCGGCTGCTGGGCGATCTGCTGCGGCGCACGGGGCGGGTCGAGGCGGCGCTGGACGCGTACCGCACGGGCCTCGGGCACCGGGCCGCGCCGGGGACGACGACGCTGGGGCCGGCGCCGGCCGCACCGCCCATGTGACGGCACAGCACGGCTTCGGCCCCCTGTGCATACCCCTGTGTGCAGAGGGGATCTCCCCCGGCCGGGGGTCGCCGCCTGTGGGGGATGCGGCGACCCTCGGCCGTGTGCTGCAGCACCTCACGCCGGTAGGTCAGTCCCGGCATGCTGCAGTACGGACAGCACTCTGCCCGCCCGCACGCCCCGGGCGGAATCCCCCGTGGGTCCCGGCTCGCCCCCGCCGGTCGGAGGGGGTCCCTCCGCCCATCGGGGGGACGACCGGGGGACGCCCCGGGGGACAACCGGGGGAAGATCATGAGGAACGCCACGCTCCGTTTTCGGCCGTGGTTGCCGGAACCGTGCGGCAGGCTGGAGGCGTGACGGGAACCGGACGAGGTGCGTGACCGGAACCGGAGCAGGGAGAACCGGCTCTAGCCGGTCGTGGAACCAGCGCGGACGAGCAGGGAGCGAGCGGCATGACACCGGGCAGCGGGCGTGGAAGAGGTAACGGCAGGTGATCCGTGTTGCGGTGGTCGACGACGAGCAGCTCGTCCGGTCCGGTCTGAGGATGATCCTGGGCACGGCCCCCGACATCGAGGTGGTCGCCGACTGCGGCGGCGGCGAGGCCGTCGCCACCGTGCGCGCCTGCGCCCCCGACGTCGTCCTGCTCGACATCCGCATGCCGGACGTCGACGGGCTGACCGTTCTCCGCGCGCTGCGCGACGCCCCGCAGCCGCCCGCCGTCGCCATGCTCACGACCTTCGACGCCAACGAGTACCTGGCGGCGGCCCTGCGCGGCGGCGCGACCGGCTTCCTCCTCAAGGACACCGACCCGGAGCAGCTCGTCCAGGCCGTACGGACCCTCGCGGCGGGCGGCAGCGTCCTCGACCCCGGCGTGACCCGCGCGGTCATCGGCGGCTACCTGGCCTCCGAGGCGGAGACGACGGCCGCCGAGGCGGTGGCGGCACTCACCCCGCGCGAGCGGGAGGTGCTCGCACACCTCGGCGCCGGGCTGGCCAACCCGCAGATCGCGGAGCGCATGGGGCTCGCGCCCAGCACGGTCAAGGACCACGTCCGTGCCGTGCTCGGCAAGCTCGGCGGCCTGAACCGCGTCCAGGCCGCGATCGTCGCCGACCGGGCCGGGCTCGTCGCCGCGCAGGGCAAGCAGCGGCCGCAGGGCGAGGAGGCGGGCCGGGGCCCGGGCGCGGGACAGGTGCGCGCGGCCGGACAGGTGCAGGGCGCCGGTCCGCCGGGCGGCGGCGCGTGACCGCCCCCGCCGGGCTCCGGCTCGGCTCCCGGCTCCCCCCGCGGGCGCACACCGCCGTGCTGCTGGTGGTGCCCGTGCTGATCGCCGCCCTGGACGCGGTGCTGGTCAACTGGCCGGGGCCCGGCCTGGACCTGGGCGTGTCACTGCTGGCCGCGGTCGCGCTGCTGTGGCGCAGGCGCTTCCCGCTCACCGTCTTCGCGGTGACGCTGCCCGGCATCTACATCGGCTACATCTGGTTCGCCCCGATGATCGCGCTGTACACGGTGGCGACGCTGCGCCCGGACCGGCGCCTGCTCGTCGGGGCCGCCGCGCTGCTGGCCGTCGCGCACTTCCTGCCGTACCCGATCTCGGAGCTGTCCTTCGACGACCGGCGCGAGGTGGCCCTGCAGTTCGTCGACGCGTGCGTCACCGCCGCCACGCCCGTCGCACTCGGCCTGCTCACCCGCACCCGGCGCGAGCTCGCCTCCCGGCTGGACGAGCTGACGCGCAGCCGGGCGCGCGAGGACCGGCTGCTCGCCGACCAGGTGCTGGCCACCGAGCGCGCCCGGCTCGCCCGCGAGATGCACGACGTCGTCGCCCACCAGGTCAGCCTGATCAGCCTGCAGGCCGGCGCCGTGCAGATCAGCACGGGGGACGCCCAGGCGCGCGAGGGGGCCCGCAGGATCCGCGAGCTGTCCGTGCGCACGCTCGAGGAGCTGCGGCACATGGTCGGCATCCTGCGCGCCGCCGGGGCCGACACCGAGGAGCTCACCCCGCAGCCGCGCCTCGCGGACCTGCCGCGGCTGATCGAGCTGAGCGCGCTCGACGTGACGTACGAGAACACGTGCGGCGCGCGGACCGCACGCTCCGAGGCGGTCGAACGGGCGGCGTTCCGCACGGTGCAGGAAGCGCTGACCAACGCCCGCAAGCACGCGCCGGGCGCCCACGTGCGGGTGCGGCTGGCGGAGGACGCCGCGGAGACGCTCCTGGTGGAGATCCGCAACGGGCCGCCGGACGCGGCCGTACCGGCGCCCGGGCTGCCCGGCGGCGGGCACGGTCTGGTGGGACTGCGCGAGCGGGCGCAGAGCCTGGGCGGAACGATGGAGGCGCACGCGACGCGGGAGGGCGGCTTCGTCGTACGGGCCGGATTCCCGCGGGAGGGGTAGGGGGCGGGCCCTCGTGAGGGGCCCTTCCAAGGGCTCGTGAGGGGCCCCTTCCAAGGGCTCGCGAGGGGCCCTTCCGGGAGAGGGAGCGCCGGTCCTAGGCGGACTGCGCGGGGAGGGGGTCGCCGCTGTCGCGGCCCTCGTGGGTGGCCGTGGCCAGGTCCGGATAGATCTCGAACAGGCGGCGCACCCCGAGTGCGCCGAGCACCCTGTTGACGTGGGAGCCGTCCGCCGCGCCGCCCTGCGGGGGCAGGATGAGTCTCAGGCGCCCCTGACAGGAGCGCATCAGGCGGCGGGCGGCGATCAGCACGCCGACGCCGCTGGAGTCGCAGAAGCGCACCTCGGCCAGGTCGAGCACGAGGCTGCGCCGTCCGTCGGCAACCGCGTCGTGCACGCGTTGCCGGACCACCGGCGACGTCACCAGGTCCATCTCGCCGGAGACCCGGAGGACGGCCCAGTCCCCCCGCTCGGCGTCCTTCACCTTCAACGTCACGCGCTCGAAGCCCCTTCGCTCGGTCTCTCGCTCCCCGGAACGGACCTTTCCGCAGCCGTGGCTGCCCGGCGTCTCCCCCGTCTCTCCCTCGTGAAACGCCGGTGGGACCGGATGCACAGAACCGGACCCCAACGAGCCTATGCCCAGCTCGAACCCTTAATCCCCAAAGTTCCGGTCACACCCGCATAACACATCGGCACATTCGCGCACGTACGATCCGTAACGATCGGCCAGATGTGCGGAAAGTGACCGGGGCAATACCATCCGGGGCCGTTCGGCGGGGCGATCTTCACGATGTTCCCCGCAAAGACGGCCTGACTGTCGGATCCGGCCACTACATTCGAGGAGTATGTGACCGTGAGCACAAGCGTCGCGCGCCGCGGACAGCGGTCATGAGTGCGACGCACACCAGCGCGACGCCGACCGGGCGGACGGACGGAACGGGCGGACGGAGGGGCAGCCATGGCGACCGACGCATCATCAGCAGTAGCAGCACCAGCACCACCCCGGTGGGACCGCAAGATGCAGCAGCGGCTCGCGCACGGCGAGGCCGCCGCCCTCGGCGAGCTCTACGACCGCTTCGCCTCCCTCGTGCACACCCTCGCCCACCGCGTCCTCGGGGACGAGGCCGGCGCCGACCGCGTCACGCGCGAGGTCTTCGGCCATGTCTGGGAGCACCCCGGCGAGTTCGACCCCCGCGAGGGCTCGCTGCGCTCCTGGATCGCCGGGCTCACCCACCGTCAGGCCGTCGAGCGGCTGCGGCAGTCGCAGAGCGACGGCGCGGCCACGCCCGAGGAGATCGAGGAGAAGGTCCGCGCGGCGTCCGCCGCCGCCCGCGCCGACTACATCGTCACCTCCATGCCGGCCCCGCTGCGCGCCGCCCTCGACCTCGCCTACCTGCGCCGTCTCGACTACCGCCGGGCCGCCGCCCACCTCGGCGTCACGGAGGACGAGGCGCGCCGCCGGCTGCGCCTGGGCCTGCAGCTGCTCTCCACCGCACACCCCGGGCCGCGCGCCGTCGCGCCGCCCGCACGCGGAGGGGCGCTGTGAGCGAGGCACCCGGCCGGGGCGGACCCGGCAGTCGAGACGGAAACGGCGCTTCCGGTCCGCCCCGTCCGCCGCGCATACCGCTGCCCCGGACCGCCGCCGAGGACACCGCACGGTGGCCGGAAGCCTCCCCCGCCCCCGCCCCCGCTGCCGAGACGGCTCCGAACGCTCCCGAGACGGCCCCGATGTCGCACAAGGTCCTCAAATCCCTCCTCGGCGCCTGGGCCCTCGCCGCGTGCTCCCCCGAGGAGACCGCGGCCGTCGAGGCACACCTGACCGACTGCGCCACCTGCGCGGACGAGGCCGTACGGCTGCGCGAAGCCGTCGCCCTGCTGCACCCGGAGGACAACCTGGACCTCGACCCGCGGCTGCGCTCCCGCGTGCTCGCCTCCTGCCTGGGCCGCCGCCCGGCCCGCGTCCCCCTGCCGTCCTGGGTCGCCCCCTACGACGCGGAGACAGCCCGCCTCGACGCCCTCCTGCGCGACTTCGGCGAGGCGGAGTGGCAGGCGCCGGTGCGGCTGCAGTGGTTCGACGGATCGCGGGCCGTGGAGCGCGACATGACGGTCGCCGCGGTCATCGCCCACCTCACGGCCGCCGACGGCCGCGTCGCCACGGCCCTGGGCTTCCCGGAGCCGCCGGAGGAGGCCGAGGCCGCCACGGGCCCGCCCGGCGCGGTGCGCGCGGAGTGGCGGCGGCAGGGGCACGCACTGATACGGAGCGCGTCGTTCGCCGACGGCGGCGCCGCGGAACTGCCCGTCCTGGACGGACGGTTCACCCTCCCCCTGCGCGATGCGTTCCTCGACCGGGCCTTCGAGTGCTGGATCCACGCGGAGGACATCGCCGAGGCCGTCGACTATCCCTACCGCCCGCCCTCGCCCGGCCACCTCCACGACCTGGTCGACCTGACCGCCCGCATGCTCCCGTCGGTCATCGCCGACCGCCGCCGCGCCGGCCTCGCCCCGCCGCCGCGCACCCTGGCCGCGGCGGGCGCCCCGGGCCGCACGCTGCACCTGGAGGTCGAAGGCAGCGGCGGCGGCCACTGGTACCTCCCCCTCGACTCCCCCGCGGCCGGGGCCGCCCCGGAGGACGAGGTCGCCCACGTGGCCCTGGACGCCCTGGAGTTCTGCCGCCTCGCCGCGGGCCACGTCCACCCGGAGGAGGCCGCAGCGGGCCACACAGGGGACCGTGAGGCGATCCTGGACGCCTTGTATGCGACGGCTTCGCTGTCGCGGATGTAGAAGCGGATACAGAAGCGGTGTAGAAGCAGTGCAGAAGCGGATACAGCCCTGCAGAACGGCTTGTGGCCCGCATCGAGTCGATGCGGGCCACAAGCCGTTCTGCAGGTGCAGGTCCTACGGGTCGGGGTTGTTCGCTGCTACGCGAAGACGACCGTCCGGCGCCCGTTCAGCAGCACCCGGTGCTCGCTGTGCCACTTCACCGCGCGCGCGAGGGCCTGGCACTCGACGTCGCGGCCGACGGCGACGAGCTGCTCCGGGGTGACCTCGTGGCCGACGCGCTCGACCTCCTGCTCGATGATCGGGCCCTCGTCGAGGTCCGCGGTCACGTAGTGCGCGGTGGCACCGATCAGCTTCACGCCGCGCGCGTGCGCCTGGTGGTACGGCCGCGCGCCCTTGAAGCTCGGCAGGAAGGAGTGGTGGATGTTGATGATCTTGCCGGAGAGGACCTTGCAGAGGTCGTCGGAGAGCACCTGCATGTAGCGGGCGAGGACGACCAGCTCGACGTTCTCCGCCTGGACGAGCTCCAGGAGCTTCGCCTCCGCCTCCGGCTTGTTGTCCTTCGTGACCGGAATGTGGTGGAAGGGGATGCCGTAGGAACCGACGAGCTCGGCGAAGTCGGTGTGATTGGAGACCACGGCGGCGATCTCCACCGGCAGGGCGCCGATCCGGGAGCGGAAGAGCAGGTCGTTCAGGCAGTGGCCGAACTTGGACACCATCAGGACGATGCGCATCTTCTCGTCCGCCCGGTGGATCTGCCAGTCCATGTGGAAGGAGTCCCCGATGGCGGCGAAGCTGGCCCTCAGCTTCTCCACGGTGACGGACGCCTCCGCGCCGAAGTGGACGCGCATGAAGAAGAGCCCGGTGTCGCGGTCACCGAACTGCTGGCTGTCCTCGATGTTGCACCCGGTCATGAAGAGATAGCTGGACACCGCGTGGACGATGCCCTGCTTGTCGGGGCAGGAGAGGGTGAGGACGTACTGCTCGGGCTGCGCGGGGGCCCCTTCGGCGGCAGGGGACTGGGAGGCGTTCATAGCCCAATAGCCTCGCACACCCGCGGGGCCCGCCCGACCGCCCGGACCCCGCGGCGCCCGGCGGCGCGGCTCAGCGCGCCTGTGTGAGCCGGTCCAGGACGTCCAGCGGGCGCGGCGGCACCTCCGGCTCGTCCCCGTCGTTCAGCGCCAGCCGCACGTGCGCCTCCCGCGCGGCCCGTACGGCCTCGGGCCAGCCGTGGTGCTCCAGGTACGCCGAGACGGGCGCGTCGG
This sequence comes from Streptomyces telluris, assembly GCF_024519335.1. Lineage (NCBI taxonomy): Bacteria > Bacillati > Actinomycetota > Actinomycetes > Kitasatosporales > Streptomycetaceae > Streptomyces > Streptomyces telluris. The sequence goes on along the minus strand of NZ_JANIID010000003.1, from coordinate 251,184 downwards.
GCCCGACCTGGTGCATGATCCGCAGGACCCGCAGCACGGCCAGGTCGACGAGCGCGGCCTCGCCCGAGTCCCGGAAGATCGTCCCGATGTACTTCTCGGCCGACCAGTTGTCCAGCCAGGTGTCCTCGACCAGCCGGTAGACGGCGTCGGTCACGTCCCCGAATCCCGCGTCGCCCGCGAGCCAGCGCTCGCGCTGGAAGTCGGGGTCCGAGAGCATGTGCAGCGCCGAGCGCACATGCGCACGCCAGCGCCACCACGGCATGTCATTGAGCGGCATGCCGTCCATGGTGGTCGAGCGGCGGCCGCGGCGGGAAGACTTCTCCGAACCCTGCATAGCAATCGATCGTACGTTCCCACCCGGGCGGCCCGCTCCGGCCCCCGGATTCCGCGCCCGCACCCGCCGCGGCCGCCGGCATCACCGAAGATCGCCGAAGGGCGCCGACGGGCGCCGCGGTCGCTGCAGCTGCAGCTGCGCAGCTGCAGAGACGCCGCTACAGCTGCGCCCAGGAGTGCTGCGACAGTCCGTACTTCTTGGCGATCGGGTTCCACAGCTCCGCGGCCGCCTTCTTGGCGGCGGTCGCCTCGCCGCTGGCCCGGTCGCCCGCGGCGCTCTCGCCGGACGGGCGGGCGTGGCCCTTGACGCACCCGTGCTTGCCGCCCACCTGGTCCGCCCACGCCGCGTAGTGGGTGTCCGCGGACGCGGAGGACTTCCAGGCCTTGGTCAGCTGCGCCGAGAGCTGGGCGCTGTTGGGGAGCTTGTCGATCGGCGTCTGCTGGAGGCGGGTCACCAGGCCGTCGCGCTGCTTGGCGGCGTCGCGCAGGTCGGAGGCGGATTTGCCCAGGTCCTTGCAGTTACGGGTGGAATCGACCGCCTTGATGACGGCGTCGCGGCTGTTGTTGCTGTCCTTCAGCAGGGCGTCCAGGGCCTTGGCCTGGGCGACGGCCGGGTCCGCGGGGTCGGCGGACGGCTCCTTTTTCTTCTTCCCGCCGTCGTCCTCCGGCGCGCTGCTGGGCGCCGCGGAGCTGACCGCGGCGTTCTGCGGGGGGTCGCTCTTCTTCTCGTCCCCGCCGCTGAGCAGCGCCCCGGCGGCGAGCCCGGCGGCGGCACAGCCCGCGACGACGATGCCGACGATGGCCGCGGTGGGCAGCTTCCGCCGGGAGGGCGGGGAGGCGGGGGCCGGAGCGGGGGCGGGGTGCCGGGGAGCCGTGTGCGGGCCGCGCGGCGGGGGGACGTGCCCGGCCGCCGCGGGCTCGCGGCCGGCCTGCCGGGCGGCGGTGCCGGCGGCGGCGTCCGCGGAGGCGCGGAACAGCCCGTCGAACTCGGAGGGCGGCGGCCGCTCCCCCTGCGCGGCCATGCCCCCGAGGGCCCCGAAGGGCGGACGGGCGGCGGGAGCGCCGGGCGGCGGCGGGACGGGGCCGCCGGTCTGCGGGGGAAGCATCTGCGTCGCTTCACCGGCGGACGCCGCGGCTCCGGGGGCGGGCGGCGGATACGGGGCGCCCGCGGCGGGGGCCCCGCCGGAGGACGCGTTCCCGCCGACCGGCGGAAGGTACTGGGTCGCTGCCGCGGCCGCGTCCCCGCCGGAGGGCGCAGCCCCCGGCACGGGCGGAAGGTACTGGGTCGCTGCGGCGGCCGCGTCGCCGCCCGCGGGCGCGCCACCGCCGACCGGCGGGAGGTACTGCGTGGCCGCGTCCCCGACGGAGGGCGCGTTTCCGCCGGAGGGCCCGTTCCCGGCGGAGGGCGCGCCTCCACCGATCGGTGGCAGGTACTGGGTCGCCGCGGCAGCCGCGTCCCCGCCGGACGGGGCGGAACCCGGCACGGGCGGAAGGTACTGGGTGGCGGCGGAGGCCCCGTCCGAAGAAGCGTTTCCTCCGACCGGCGGCAGGTACTGCGTGGACGCCGCGGCCGAGTCGGGGAGCGGCGGCAAGTACTGGGTCGCGGGATCCGCGGACTGCCCGCCCGGGGCACCGCCGGACGCACCCCCCTGGGCGCCGCCCTGACCGGCACCGCCCTGCGCGTACGGCGCGGGCGGCTGCGGGGCTCCCGGGAGCGGCCCGGAGGCGACCGGCGGCAAGTACTGCGTGGCCTCGGAGGCGGAGTCGGGGGCGGCGGGAGCGGGCCCGGTGCCCAGGACCGGCGGCAAGTACTGCGTGGCCTCGGAGTCACCGGGGCGCGGAGGCGCGCCCGGCGGCGTGCCCGGCGGCATCTCGGGCGGCAGGGGGGCGCGCTGCGCGTCGGGCCCCCACGGCTCGCCCCAGGGCCGGCCGGGGGCCGGCTGAGGCGCGTTGCCCTGTCCGCTCTGCGTCACCGGGACTCCTCAAGCTGTACGGCAACTTATCGATAGCGCGGCCACGCTACCGGGTCGCCGCACGGCAGGGCCATGCGGCCGCCCCCTGCCCGGTAAGGGGCAGGGGGCGGCGCCTGCGGCGGTCCCCCTTACGCCGCCTGCACCTCCAGCCGGGCGCCGAATTCCCGTACCACCGGCTCCTCCCGGTAGGGCGCGAGCCGCTGCTGGAAGTCGTCCAGGTACTCCGCGCCCCGGTTCGACCTCAGCGTGCCCAGCAGGTCCAGCGCCCGTACCCCGGTGGCACACGCCTCGTCGACGTCCCGCTGCTGGACCTGCGCCGTGGCCAGCAGCATCATCCCGATGGCGCGCCTGCGCACGCGTCCCTCCGCGTGCCCGGCGATGGCCTCCTCCGCGTGCCGCCGGGCCTGTTCGGCCTGCCCGAGATCCCGGTGGCAGTGGGCCAGTTCGTCGGCCAGGTAGGCGTGGTCGAAGTGCCGGATCCAGGAGGGGTCGTCGCCGGAGTCCGGCGAGGGGTCCCCGGCCTGTTCGAGCTTGGCCATGGCCTTGGCCGCGACGCCCTGGCACGACCGCGCGTCGCCGAGCAGGGCGTGCCCGCGCGCCTCGGCCGCGTAGAACATCGCCTCGGCCCGCGGTGTGACGTGCCCCCGCGCCCCTTCCTGTGCCGCTTTCGCCAACTGGGCGATTTCCCTTGGGTTCCCCAACGAAGCCGCCAGGTGACTCATGCTGGCGGCCAGCACGTACCCCCCGTACCCACGGTCCCCCGCAGCCTGGGCGAGGCGCAGCGCCTGGATGTAGTACCGCTGGGCGAGGCCCGGCTGGCCGGTGTCGACGGCCATGTAGCCGGCGAGCTCGGTCAACCTAGCGACCGCGGCGAAGAGTTCGCGCCCCACGGACTCGCGGTAGGAGCCCGCGAGGAGCCCGGAGACGACGCTGTTGAGGTAGTGCACGACGACGGGCCGCACGTGCCCGCTGCCGTACCGGTGGTCGAGTTCGACCAGGGCCTCCGTGGTGGCGCGCACGGCGTCGACGTCGGACGGCCCCACGCGCGCCCCGGCGTTGCGGGCGACCTGGGGGTCGGCGCCGGTGATGAGCCAGTCGCGGCTCGGCTCGACGAGCGCGGAGGAGGCGACGGACGTCCCGCTGAGGAAGTCCCGCCGGCCGACGTCGCTCCGCCACAGCTCACACACCTGCTCGATCGCGCCGAGCACGGTGGGCGAGAACTGCAGGCCGACGCCGGAGGCGAGGTTCTTGCCGTTCGCCATGCCGATCTCGTCGATGGTCACGGTGCGCCCGAGCTTGCGGCCCAGCGCCTCGGCGATGATGGCGGGCGCCCGCCCGCGCGGCTGCTGACCGCGCAGCCAGCGCGCTACGGAAGTCTTGTCGTAGCGCAGGTCGAGCCCGTGTTCGGCGCCGCACATATTGACGCGCCGGGCGAGGCCGGCGTTGGAACAGGCGGCTTCCTGAATGAGCGCCTGCAGCCGTTCGTTCGGCTGCCGCGCCACGAGTGGCCGTGCGGCCATGCTGTACCCCCTGAGACTGCTAAGCGTTCGCGGCGCCGTCCGCCGCGGAATGCGGAGAAGCTGAGACAGCTCACGACTGCGTCTTCCCCTGTGATCTTTGCCCCCTGAATGTCCGGAGAATGCGGACTTAACGGTAATGACAGCAAAGGCGGCATTGGCCAGACAATGACGGTCTCGCCCTGTCGCCGCAGAGGTGGCTACCCAGCCTCGGAGGCCGACCCGCGTCTGCGCCCCCGTACATGCATCCGTGCGCCCCACGTGCATGTCCTGGCACCGCCCACAAGCGTGAGCCTGAGCCGTAACCCCTCGTGACGAGGGGAGTTGTGATGGGCGTGGAAGAGACCATCGCAGTAGGAGCCCCGCACATCCCCCAACAGCGCAGCGAGCAACTGCTGGACGCCGCTGTCAGGTATGCGGAGGAGCGGCACTGGGACGTATTCGGCGGCACGTGGCTGCAGGTGGAGGAGGGGCGGGAGCACTGCTCGTGCGGTGATCCCGGCTGCCCCGCCCCCGGTGCGCACCCGGACCGCCCGGACTGGGCGAACCAGGCCACCGGCAGCGCGGTCGCCGTCCGCCGCATGTGGCAGAAGCAGCCCGCCGCTTCGGTCCTGCTGCCGACTGGCCGCACGTTCGACGCGCTGGACGTCCCGGAGACCGCGGGCTGCCTGGCGCTGGCCCGGATGGAGCGGATGGACATCCAGCTGGGGCCGGTCATGTGCACGCCGTTCCGCCGGATGCAGTTCTTCGTCCTGCCCGGCGGGGCGCTGAAGGTCGCGGACCTCGCCCGGAAGCTGGGCTGGCACCCCACGTCGCTGGACCTCATCGCGCGCGGCGAGGGTGACTACGTGGTCGCGCCGCCCACCCGCATGGGCACGCGCGGTTCGGTGCAGTGGGCGCGCCAGCCCACGGCCGCCAACCGCTGGCTGCCGGACGCGGAGGAGCTGGTGAGCGCCCTGGCGTACGCGTGCGGGCGGGATGCGGCGGACGCCCGCCGCAGGTGAGGCACGCGGCGGCGGGCGCGAGCGGGGTCAGCCGTGGTCGGCGGCCTCGGCCACGTACCCGTCGGGCCGGACGAGGAGCGTCGTGGGGCGGGCGTCGGCACGGGTGACCGTGGTGACGCCCGCCTCGTCGTGGGACGGTGCGCCCCCGCCGCGCGGCAGGACGCGGACGTGCGTCCCGGCGCGCAGCGCCTCGTACAGGCGGGAGGGCTCGCCCGGGCGCTCCACGAGGGGCAGGTCCGGGGCGCGGCGCCCGGTCAGCGGGTGGGAGCCGGGCGGCGCCGGGTAGCCGATGCCGATGCCGGAGATCATGAGCGCGCCCCGGTCGGTGGCGAAGGGCACCGCTCCCGCGGCCAGGGCGACGGCGTCGCGCAGCCCGCGGGCGACGGGCGAGGCCAGCAGCACGGACCGCACGAGGGTGCCGCTCAGGCGCAGCACCAGCCGTCCGACGGGGTGGCGTTCGTCGTGGTAGCTGTCGAGCAGGGAGTCGGGGGCCGTGCCCTTGAGGACGGCGGCGAGCTTCCAGCCGAGGTTGGCTGCGTCCTGGAGCCCGGCGTTCATGCCGAGCCCGCCGGCGGGCGAGTGGACGTGGGCGGCGTCGCCGGCGAGGAGGACCCGTCCCTCGCGGTAGCGCGGCACCTGCCGCTCGTCGCTGTGGAAGCGCGAGGTCCAGCGGGCGTCGTGCATGCCGTAGTCGGTGCCGAAGACGGCGCGGGTGAGGTCCTTGAGATCGTCCAGATCGACAGGGGCGCTGGAGGGCAGCTCGCAGCCGCGCCGCCAGGCGATGGCCCGGTAGTAGCCGTCGCCGAAGGCCACGAGGAAGGCGAAGCCGTCGCGGCCGCTGTTGAAGACGGGCAGCCCGTCGGGCTCGGTCTCCAGCCGCACGTCGGCGAGCATGACGGACCGCAGCACGGACCGCCCCGGGAAGGGCATCCCGAGCGCCGTGCGCACGGCGCTGCGGACGCCGTCGGCCCCGACGACGTAGGAGGCGCGCAACGTCTCGGAGGCCCGGCCTTCCGCACCGTCGCCGTCGTGACGAATGCCGTCGTCACGAATGCCCTCGCCACGAATGCCCTCGCCACGAATGCCGTCGTCACGGGCGCCCACGTCACGGACGTCCAGTTCGACGCCGTCGGCATCCTGCCGCAGCCCGGTCACCTCGACCCCGCGCCGCAGCACGGCCCCGGCCTTCAGCGCGCGCTCCTCCAGCACCCGCTCCGTCTCGTACTGCGGCGTCATCAGCACGCCGGGGAACCGGCTGGGCAGCCGGGAGAGGTCGATCCTCCCGCGCCCGAAGATCCGGAGGCTGTCGAGGAAGGGCCCGGTGGCCAGCAGCGGCTCGGCGATCCCCCGGGCGTCGAACGCCTCCAGCGTGCGCGCGTGAACGGCGAACGCCCGGGTCAGATTGGACTCCCGCGCCCTCTTCTCCACCACCGTCACCCGCACACCGGCGGCGGCCAGATCCCCGGCGAGCAACAGCCCGGTGGGACCTGCGCCGACGACGATGACATCGGCGGGGGCGGAGGCAGAGGCGGAGGGAGGCGTGGAAGCGGTCCGGGGGGAGAGCGGGGAGGACATAACGGCTCCTCGGGTGGCTCGTCAGGACATGTGGCCGTAATGCCAGTGCACACCCGCGCCCGAGATATGTCAACGCTTGTTGAATTAATGTGCAGCGCGGGGCCGGGAGCAGTCCGCCGCTCCCGGCCCCGGTGATCGGATCAGTTGGCCTGCGCCCCGCGCCACGTCGGCAGCAACTCGTCCAGCAGGGCCTCCGTGCGCGGCGGCAGGCCGCGGGCGGCGCCGCCGAGTGCGGCGTTCCGGGCGACGAGGGAATCCGCCGTCTCCGCCAGCAGCGCCACGTCGCCCGAAGCGTGCACCGCACGGAGCAGCTGGTTCCACAGCCGCTCGTCGGCGGGCGCCGTCACCAGCGCCGCGTTCACGGCCTCGGCGGCGGCCTCCACGCGGCCGGCCTCCAGGTGGTGGGCGGACAGGGCGAGCGCGACGTCGGCGACGAGCAGGGGCAGCTGCGCCTCGACGATCTCGTGTTCCAGCCAGCCGTACCGGCCGGCGGGCCGGTCCGTGAGCAACGGTCCCCGGGCGAGCCCGAGGGCGTCGGTCAGCAGGCGCTCCCGCACGGCCGGACGCTGCGCTCCCTCGCCCTGCGTGGCCTCGTGGTGGAGCGTGCGCAGCACGTCGAGGTCCGAGACCACCGACGGCGCCAGCGTCAGCCTGCCCGCCGCGTCGGTGCGGAGCCGGGGCGCGCCGTCGGGTTCCGTACCGAGCCAGTCCCGCAGCCGGGCGACGAGCGCGTCCCGCACGTCGGTGGTGACGCCGCGCGGCCACAGGCCGGAGGCGAGGACGCGCGGATGCACGCCCTCGCGGTGCAGCAGGAGCATGGCCAGAGCCTCGTGCAGCAGAGGGCTGCGCTCGTCGTCGGGAGCAACGGGCCCGATGACCTCGTAGGAGCCGACCAGACGGGCGTACACCGCGGGCCTGCCGGCCTCGGTGATGTCGACCAGGAAGGGGCTGTCCGCGGGGTCCGGGTCGTGCTCGGGCCCGCTGTCGGCGGTGGTGGCGAAGAGCTCGACGACCGCCTCGACCTGCGACTGCGGCAGCTTCTGGGCGTCGAGCTCCAGGCCCAGGAGGGGAGCTAGGAGCCGCCCGGCGGGGGTGATCTCCAGTTCCCACGACGCGCCCTGCAGCCCGGAGCCCCCGATGCCGACGAGGTAGCCGATGCCGAGCCGGTCGGAGCCGGCCGCGAGCTCGGCCAGGGCGGCGGCCTCGGCCTCGCCCGGCTCGGCGGCCACGATCACCAGGTGGGGCGCCCACTGCGTGTGCCGGGCCCGTCCCGCGCGGCCGGTCAGCACCGAGTCGTGGCCCGCCGTGCTCAGCGCGGCACGGCGCTGCCGGGTCTCGACCCGCATGGCCTCGACCAGGGCGTCGACGTCGTCGAGCACGCGGATGCGGGCCGGGGCCAGCGCGCGCAGGTCCTGGTCGAAGCCGACGAGGGTCAGGGTGAGCCGGTCCGACCAGCCGTTGGTGGCGAGCTCGGCCGCCACGGAGGCGAGGACGTCGGCGCGGTCGGCCGCCGCGCCGGTCAAGGAGACGATGCCGGGGACGGCCTCCAGGTTCAGCAGCAGCCGTGCGCCGTCGACGGTGCCCAGGCTGACGAGCCCGGGGTACGGGGCGGCGGTGTCCTCGTCGGCGTCCTCGGGCAGGCGGGTCTCGGAGCGCGGCACGCTCCACACGGCCGTTCCGGTGCCTTCGCGCCAGGGGGCGGGGGGCTCGCCGGAGTCCTGCGCGAGCTGCAGGTGGAGCTCCGTGTCGGTGAGCCAGGCGGCGTAGACGGCCGGCAACTGCCGGGAGGCGGCGGAGAGGACGGCCGACAGCGAGCGCAGCCCGCGGTCGAGGTCTCGCACTGCCGCCGGGTCCGCTCCGACCATCAGCGCGTCCCGGGCGTTCGCGGCGGCACCGGTCGGCGCGGCACCGGAACGGCGGCCGGCCACGGTGGCCGCCGCCTGCCACAGCTCCGTACGGCGGCGGCGTCCCAGGGCGGCGAGCAGGCCCGCGGCGAGCAGAGGCGCGGCGACGAGGGCCTCGGCGAGGCCGAACGAGCCGGGGCCGCCGGCCGCGGGAACGGCCGTGGCGCCGCCGGGAGCGGTCTCGATGGGAAGCTCGGCCGGCGCCCCCGCGGGCTGCTCGGCGTTGACGTCCTGTGCAGGCTGTGCAGGCTGTGCAGGCTGCTGGTGCCCGGCCTGCCGGTCCTCCGCGTGGGGGCCCGTCCGGTCGTAGTCCCGGATCTCCTGGCGCACCTGCTCGGGCACCCGGGGCGCTTCGTCGGGCATCTGGACGAGTTCGCCGCCGTGCGCGTCCGCCGGCATCTCCATGATCCAGCCCGGGCGGATCAGGCTGGCCTCGGTGAGCTTCTCGCCGTCCGGCTGCACCCGGTCCTTGTTGAGCTCGTAGATCTCCTTGTACCGGCGGCCGTCGTCCAGGTGGCGTTCGGCGATCTCCCACAGGGAGTCGTGGTGGCGGCCCTCGGGCGGCTGGACGCGGTAGAACTTGGTTCCCTTGTGCAGTTCGTCGCCCGTGGCGCCGGAGGGTGCCGGGCGGGCCCGGTCCGCGGTGCCGCCCCGCTCGCCGTCCGCCCGGGCGCCGGCCGGCTGTTCCTGACCGCCGCCCGGCGTCTGCTCGGCCACCGCCACCGGAGGCCGGTGGTTGCCGCCGTCCAGCTTGTTCCCGAGCTGGGCCAGACCGGGGGTGAGGCTCGCGCCGGCCGCGCCGACCAGCAGCAGGGCCGCCACGAGCTGACGGGCGAGGAGCTGGCTCGGGCCCGCGCCGGGCACCCGCGGGGACAGTCCGACCCCGGAGACCTCCGCCTTCACCTCGACGAGGACGCACGCCGCGAACTGGGCCCAGGCCAGCCAGACGAGGGCCGTCAGCACCTTGATGAAGAGGTCCGCCGTGATCTCCCGCCGGAAGACGTCGGCGGAGGGCACAGAGTGCGGCAGCGGCCAGCCGACGAAGTGCGCGAGCGCGACGGGCACTCCGGCGAGGAGGGCCGCGAGAGCCACGAACGCGAGGAACGCCTTGACGAAGTCGCCCGCGGTGCGGCGGTGCCGGGGCAGGCCCGGTCGGGGGGTCCTGGTGGTGTTGCGCGCCATGGCTCTCTGCTCCCGTGGACGACTGTGGTGGCTGGCTTGGGGACTGATCGGAGGAAGGGGGGACGGGGACGGCGGGAAGGGGTGCGGCAGGGACGGCGGTACAGCGGGTCAGCCGGTGTGGGACTCGGCCTTCGAGGTGCCGTGCACGGTGAGGTCGCCCTGGTAGAAGAGACCGGTCAGCACCGGCCGGTACGTCAGCCGGACCTCGACTTCGACCTGGCGGGGGCCGCTGGCGTCCGTGCAGTGCGAGGCCGCGACGTCGGGTCCGGACATCCCGGCCTCGGCCATGTACCTGCGCGCCCTGGCCGTGCAGTTCTCGTAGTTGATGGGCGCGGAGCCACCGCCGTCGCGCAGGGCCGACACGTCGATGTCCTGCGCGGCGTACCGGGCGGCCTGCTCGGCGATGTCGGCCGCGCGCTCCCGCTGGGAGATGGACATCCCGCCGTCGACGACGAAGGCGGCGAGGGCCAGGAAGAGCAGGGCGAAGACCAGCACCGCCGCGGCTCCGGACCCGCGATCGCCGAACCGCGCCAGGTCGCCGAACCGTGCCTGCTCGCCCGGCCGTCCCCCGGGCCGGCGGAACGGGCCGGTGCCCGGCCGGGACGGGCCGTCGCGCCGCTCCGGGGCCGTCATGCCGCCCTCCGGTACGGGTCGATGGGCGAACTGGAGTGCCCGGTCATCGTCTTGCCGATGTCCAGGCCGAGCATGGCCAGCCCCCGGACCTCACAGCTCACCTCGACGGTGAAGAAGCCGCCGGGCCGGAACTCGGACGTCATGCGGACGGTCACCGGCCCCGAGCACACGTCCTCCAGGTCGGCCTCGGCCGCCTTGCGGGCCTCGCTCATGGCCACCGGGTAGGCGTGCTGGATCGATCCGGCGCGTGCGGCGTCCCGGGCCGCCCCGTCCACCGCACCGCGACCGTCGACCATCTGCCCGAAGGCGACGAGCACCAGGATGAACAGGATCATCACCGGGGCGAGGATGACGACCTCGATGGTCGACAGCCCCGCGTCGCCGGCCGGGCTCCGCCGCTGCACCGCTCTCACCCCCGGTCCTCCACGAAACGCTCGACCGGGCCCTGCGACTGCGCGTGCACGGTCAGCCGCATGCCCGGAAGGATGGTCGGCACCCCCGCCTCGACCTCGACGCCCACGGTGCCCGGCCCGGGGTGCACCGCCTTGACCTCGGGGTCGACGAGCAGGCTGGGGCCGAGCTGCCGGATGTACGAGCGGGCCTGCTCGCCGGCCTTCCCGCGCCAGCCGCCCGGGTTCTCGTCCGCCTCGGCCCGGGCCTTGCGCGCCCCTGCCTGAGCGGCGGCCTGGGCGACGTGGTCGGCCCAGAAGTACAGGGCGAACTGCACCGTCGCGAAGATCATGAAGAACAGCACGGGGGTGAGCAGCACGAACTCGATGGCGGTCATGCCGCGGTCGCTCGTACGACCGCGGAGGATGCCGACGCGAGCGCGCACGCCGGCACGGGCGCAGCCGTCCGTACGACGGCGGCCGCTGCCGGCGTCACCTCCTACGGCTTCCACCCGGCGGCGCACAGCGCGCCGCACGGCCCCCCGTCGTCCCATGGGTCACTTACTCGTGCAGGTCTTGTCGGCGTCGGCGCCCTCGATGCAGTGGCTGACCTTGTCGGCACCGCCCTTGAGCGCCTTGCTGATGACGGCGGCGACCACCCCGACGATGGCGACGACCACCGCGGAGATGATCACCCACTCCACCGCCGACGCACCGCGGTCCGTCTCGGCGGAGCGCGCCTTGGCCACGCGGCCCTGCAGGAAGACGACGAGGAAGTCCACAGCCGGGTGGCTGATACGGAGTCCGGATTTCACTTGGGTGTCCTTTCGGAGAGGGGGAAGGGCGACGGCAGGTCATCCCTGCTGGAAGACCCGCATCGCCGCCGGGAAGATCAGAAAGACCAGGAAGCCGGCACAGAGGAGCAGCTGGGCCACGAGCATCGACTGCGACTTCTCGCCCGCGCTTCCTTCGATCTCCGCCATTTCCCGGTGCCGCATCGTTTCTGCGCGGGAGCCGAGCGACTCCCGCACCTTCGCGCCGTCGTCGGCCACCAGGGCCAGCGACGCGGACAGGTCCTTGAGTTCGTCGATGCCGAGTTCCTCACCGAGGTCCCCGAGCGCCTGCCACTGGCTCAGTCCGGTGATGCGGGCGTCGGCCAGCGCGTTGCGCACCCGCCGGATCGCCCAGCCGTCGCTCACCTCGGCGGCCGCCATCAGCGCCTCGGGGAGGCCGCGGCCCCCCGCCAGGTTCATGGCGACCAGGTCCAGGTAGGCGCCGACGACCCGGCGCAGGTCACGGCGCTTGTCGGCCGCGTCGCGCCGGACCTCCAGGTCCGGCAGCATGAAGAAGACCGCCGCGAACACCAGCGCCAGCCAGACGGGGATCACCGGCCCGCTGCCGAAGCCGAGCGTCCAGACCACCACGAAGACGAACGGGCCGAAGACCAGGCCCGCCGCCGCCAGGAGGATCTTCGTCGCCAGGAACGCCTCCCAGCCGCGGTCCAGGACCGCGAGGTCGGCGCGGAGCGAGCGCTGCTCCCAGCCCTGCTGCCGGTAGAACTCCGCGACCCGCTGCCCCACCCGGGCGCGCAGCGAACCGAACCGTCCGGCCTCCTCTTCGGCCGCGCCGTGGTCCGCGGCCAGGGCGGCCGCACCGCGGGCCCGCAGCGCGTCGATCTGCGCCACCTGCGACAGGCTGCTGCGCTTGCCGGGCACCAGGGCTCGTATCAGCACGAAGACGCCGAGGCCGAGAACCGCTCCGACGAGCACGGGCATGGTCAGCGCGTCATTCACGCGGGCCCACCTCCTCCTCGGCCTGGCGCGGCCGTACGAACTGCACCGACGGCTCGTCACGGACGAGGAAGCGGTCGGGCGTCTCGATGCTCGACAGCTTCCGCAGCCACCAGAAGCCCAGGCCGAACAGGCCGCACACACAGGCCAGGACGAGCTGGCCCAGCGGCGAACCGTAGGGGGAGACGAACTCCCGGTTGAAGACCGACAGGCCGAGCACGAAGGCCACCGACACCCCGACGACGATCTGCACGCTGCGCCGCGTCGACGCGCGCTGCGCCATCACCCGACGGCGCATGTCCACCTCCTCGCGGGCGGACTTCGCCAGGGCGCCGAGCACTTCGCGAAGGCCGGGCCCGCGCAGCCGCGCGTTGAGGATGAGAGCGGCGACGACGATGTCGGCCGACGCGTCGTCGATCTCGTCCGCGAGCGTCTGGAGCGCGTCGGGCAGGGGCGTACGGGCGCGCAGCCGGTCCACCAGGGCGTCCAGGTGGGGGCGGAGCGCCGGGGCCGCGCCGCGGGCGGACGCGGGGATGGCCTGCTCCAGGCCGACCGCGCCCGCGATGGTGTCGCGCAGTGATTCGGTCCAGGAGGCGAGCGCCTCGATGCGCCGCATGGCGAGGCGTTCCTCGCCGGCTCCGCCGAAGAGGCGGTCCCAGACGAAGACGAGCAGGCCGGCGGCGGCGCCCGCGACCAGCCACCGGGTCAGCAGCAGGACCACCAGGCCGACGCCGACGGCCAGCGAGCCGCGGCGGCCGGCGAACCGGACCAGCTCGGCCAGGCGGTCCTGCGCCTTGGCCTTCTCGTGGGCGGGCTTCGCCGGCAGCCCCCGCAGCGCGACGATCAACAGCGCGAGCCCGCCGCCGACGACGACGCCGCAGAGCAGCGCGTACAGCACGGGCAGCGAGAAGAGGCCCCCCGCGCCGCCCGCAGGCAGGAAGCCCGAAGCCGCTTCCGAAGCCCCGCCCGAAACCGAAGCCGCGCCGGAAGCCGGAGCCGCGCCGGAAACCGAGGCCGCGCCGGAAACCGCGCCCGAAGCCAGTGAGGACATGCCCACGCCGCTACCTCCAGTGCCCGGTCGGGCGGTATCCCTGCGCGACCAGCTCGTCGAGACACGCGATGGGCGCGTGCGGCAGCACCCGGCCGTCCGGCCCTTCGGCGAACACCTCGCTCGACAGCACCCGGCCGTCGACGCCGTTCACCTCCCGGACGGAGGTGACCACGCGACTGAGTCGCCCCCCGTCCTGGTACTGGTTGCGGCGCTCCACGAAGACGACGAAGTTGACGGCGCCCGCGATCAGCATCTGGCTCGCCTCGATGGGAAGCCGCTCGGCGGCCTGGAGGGCGTAGGTCGAGATGCGGTTGAAGACCTCGCTGGAGCTGTTGGCGTGGATCGTGGAGAGCGAGCCGTCGTTGCCCTGGGACATCGCGTTGAGCATCGTCACGATCTCGTCACCGAGCACCTCGCCGACGATCACCCGGGAGGGGTTCATGCGCAGGGAGCGCCGCACGAGCTCCGCCATGGCGATGGACCCGAGGCCCTCCGAGTTGGGCAGCCGTTCCTCGAACGCGACCACGTTGGGATGCAGTTCCGGGAACTGGTCCAGGCCGAGCTCCAGCGCCCGCTCCACGGTGATCAGCCGCTCGTGCGCGGGAATCTCGTTGGCGAGGGCACGCAGCAGGGTCGTCTTCCCCGCGTTCGTCGCCCCGGCGATCATGATGTTCTTACGGGCCCGGACCGCGCAGGTCAGGAAGTCGCCGAGCTCCGGGGTGAGGGTGGCGTTCCCCACGAGATCGGCCAGGAAGACCTTGCCCAGGCGGGCCCGGCGGATCGACAGCGCCGGCCTGCGCGTGACATCCATGACGGCCGAGAGCCGGGAGCCGTCCGGGAGCCGCAGGTCGAGCTGGGGGTTCGCCGAGTCGAAGGGGCGCGACGACAGACCCGAGTAGGCGCCCAGGATCTGGATGAGCTCGATCAGCTCCTCGTCGCTCTCGGCCACCGGCTCCCCGCGCTGCTCCCGTCCGTCGGCGTAGCCGACGAAGACCTGGTCGCAGCCGTTGATGTCGATGTTCTCGACGTCCGGGTCGTCCAGCAGGGGCTGCAGGCGACCGACGCCGAAGAGCGCCGCGTGCACGGCGTTCGCGTACTGCTCCTCGGTCACCGCGTCCAGCGGGGTACGGCCGGCGCCGATCTCGGCGCGCGCGTACTCCTCCAGGATCTGCGCGATGACCGCCCGCGCGTACTGCCGCTCGTCCTCGCCCGACATCGGGGCCAGGCCCGAAGCCTGGTCGAGGCGGCGCTGCTCGGCGATGCGGTCGCCGGCCTCCTGCCGGAACTGCTTGACGAGGTGGTGGTTGACGGCGCTCATCGCGGGCCACCCGCCCCGTCGGGCATACGGGTGCCGGTGCCCGCCCCGGTCGCCGCCCATGCGGCCCCGAACTGCTGGTGGAGATCGGCGGCCACCTTGCGCACCGAGCGCACCAGAAGCGACTTCGCCGCACTGCCGCGCCTGCGCCCGGCCAACTGCCCGGCGCCCGCGGGGTCGTGGGCGACCACGCCGACGACCCTGGCCACCGACTGGGAGGCGACGAGCATGTCGTTCATCTGACCAGCGATCTTCGCGCTGTCCCGCGCGTCCACGACGAGCACCACCCCGATGAGGGGCGTGATGTGGGCGGTGCCGCGCTGCGCACCGTGCAGCCTGGCGGAGAGCGCGGCCGCCCGGTCCCGTACGCGGGCGAGCTGCTCGGGCTCCGTGCGGGACACCAGGAGGACCAGCGAGGCCTGGGCGAAGAGGCCGGTGACCACCGGGTCCACGCCGATGCGCCCGCAGTCGGCGATCACGTCCGCGGCACCGTGCTGGGAGCCTGCGAGCCCGGCGAAGGCGCTGCCCAGGACGGGCCACACACCGGCGAGGCCGGTGGACTGCTCGGAGTTGCCGAGCCCGACGAGCACCTCCAGGCCGCCGGAGACGGGCTGGGCGTGGTCCCAGACCTGCTCGGCGACGAGCCCGCGGCGCGCCGTCGCGGCCAGGGAGAGCATCCCGGTGTTCGGGTCGAGCGGGCCACCGTGCGCCGCCGCGCACCGGTACACCAGGTCGCCGCCGGCCGGGTCGGCCTCGGCGAGCAGGGCGCGCCGCGGCCAGACCGCGGCGAGGGCCACGGCTGTGGTGGTGACGCCGGGGGAGCCTTTGTCGGCGGCTATGGCGATGAGGGCCATGTGTTGTCTACGTCTCCGCTTTCTGCGTCTCCGCCGGGTGCGCTGCCGGTATGGGCTGCCGTGTGCGCTGCTGTATGCGCTGCCGTCGATGACATCGGCTTCCGTCCGGCCAGGGGCTGCCGCCCGGATACCGGCTTCCGCCCGGACATCAACCCGCGCTCGCCGGAACCTTGACGACGGCGACCTGCCCGGCCGCCGCGGCCTGGGTCAGTGCGGCGCTCTCCGCTTCGGCGACGACGACGGTGACGGGCAGGCCACCGCCGCCGAATCCGTCCTTGCTGCCGGAGGGGACGGACTGGACCTTGGCGGTGCGGGCGAGGAGGTTGCCGTTGCCGACGGAGCCGGTGGATCCGGAAGACTTGTCCCCCGAGGATCCGGTGGAACCGGAACCTCCGGAAGACTTGTCCCCCGACCCCTTCTGCGCGTCGGATCCGACGCGGTACACGGCGACCGTGTCGCCTTCGGCGAGCCCCTGCGGATACTGCCCGTCCTTGAGGGAAAGACCGACGACGACCTTTCCTTCGGCAAGCCCTTCCTTGCCCGTCAGCATCGAACCGACGAGCAGCGTGCCGGGGACGATATCCGTGACGGCCCGGTACTTGGTGAGCAGGCTCCGGTCGCTCCAGCGCACGTACTTGATGGCCGAGTCCTCGGCCACCATGACGGGCTCGATGACATCACGGGAATCCGGAATCTTTTTCCCTGCGGTAACCCGCTGCTTGACCTTCACGACCTCAATGCGTTCACCGGCGCGCATTACCAGCACGGTGGCGCCGAGGGCCCCCACGAGAATCAGCAGAACCGCGAGTGCGGCCAATGCGGGCTTACGCTCGCGCGGCGCGGAAGGAAGCCTCTCCCCTACCGCGGCGCCGGCTCCCTTGAGACCCGCAGTCGCACGCTCCTGGACCTTCACGTCCAATGCCCCCGCAACTTTTGTCCGGATTAACGCTCTTGATCCACCGACACCCCATGTGGACCGGCACACCCCGGACAGGTGCTTCCTCATGGTCGACGGGGTGTCAGCTGTCACGGCACGGTATCAGCAGCCCATAACCACCTCAAGGCGCGCCATCCCCTGCCGACACACCACGCCAACCCTTATCACCGGGAACTGCAGACGCACGGTTGCCGTCTTGTGCCACGTGCATCCATGCCATCATCACCTAAGCACGCCGAATGGACCGGAACGCCCTGGGAGATGGGGAAGTTGACTATCCACGCACGAAGCCGGGCCGGTATCGCCTTTGTCACAGCAGCGGCCGCGCTCACCCTGACCGCGTGCGGCAGCGACGCGAAGCCGAAGGATGACGGCAAGATCGACGGAGCGGAGAGCGCACCCGCGACGTCACCGGCGTCCCCGGGCAAGGGGTCGCCTTCGGCGGGCGGAAGTGGGGGCGGGGCGGAGCGGCCCAAGATCTCTTTGCCAGAGGATGTGCACAACGTCTTCGAAGGCGGCAAGACGGGCGATGCGCAGAAGGACGCGATCCTGGCGGACAACGAGCAGCGCATCAACTCGGTCGACGAAGCAGTCACCGCCGGGGATGTCAACCGGCCGGGATTCAAGTACTACTCGGCCGAAAGCGCCCTCGCTTCGGCGACCCAGTACGTCAAGGACTTCCTGGCGTCCGGCGAGACGTTCACCGGGACCACTCGCTACTTCAACAGAAGCGTCACGCTGCTGAAGACGGATGGCCTGGCAGTGGTGTCCTACTGCACAGACGAAACCAAGGCATACAGCAAGGACCGGAAGACCGGAGAGGTGAAGTCGGTTCCGGGATCCGACAAGGACTTCGCCTTTTACAACACCCGCGTGAAGCGCAACAGCGCAGGGGTATGGCAGACCGTCAGCGTCCTGAGCGAGGAGGGTTCCGCGCGATGCAAGGCCTGACCGGCAGGATTCCCCGGCAGTCGACGATAGCGATCGTGGCGATCGCCCTGGCGGTCACGCCCACGGCGGCCTACGCCGGCGGCAAGGGCCGAAACCACCGTGAATC
Organism: Streptomyces telluris; assembly: GCF_024519335.1. Lineage (NCBI taxonomy): Bacteria > Bacillati > Actinomycetota > Actinomycetes > Kitasatosporales > Streptomycetaceae > Streptomyces > Streptomyces telluris. The sequence goes on along the minus strand of NZ_JANIID010000003.1, from coordinate 233,670 downwards.
CCAGGCGAGCGGGTCGAGTAACGGGCAGAACGTCGGTGCCGAGGTTCGAATATCCGGTGTCCAGACGACAGTCAACGGCGGTTCAGGCAGCGGGAAAACCCGGTCGCTCACACCATCCGAAAGCAGCTGGACTCCCCCTGCCTGCTGGTACGAGCCCACCGTCTCCCCCAAGGAACTCAAGGAGACGATCGAGGCGCTGGAAAAGGACAAAGGCATCTTCGGGATGGGCGGCATCGGGCAGACGTTCGCCGCAGCCTTCAAGATGATTTACCAGACCGACAAATACGAAGACTACAACATGGCCAAACAGGGAAAGGGCATGTTCTGGGGCGCCGTCATCAACCCGGCCCGCAAGGACGACCCGGCGGCCATGTCCTGCGACAGGCTGCCGTTCTGGGTGGACGACAACAAGACCCCCGACGTCCCCCTCGCCGTGTCGCCGAAGATCCTCGCCGAATACGCCTACGACGAGCTCCCCATCCCGGGCACGGACATTTCCATGAGCCCGGACGGCACGCAGACGGTCAACCTCTCCACCTGGATCTGGGCCGACAAATCCCGCTTCAAGCCGGTCTCCGTGACCGCTTCCCTCCCGCACACCAGCCTCTCGGCGACGACCACGGCCACCCCGGTGTCCCTCAAAATCGAACCGGGCACCGGCGAAGCGACGATGCACCCCACATCCGGAGAATGCCCCATCAACGCCGACGGCAGCATCGGCACGCCGTACACGGACGCGCAGAAGAAGGACACCCCGCCCTGCGGGCTCACCTACCTCCGCTCCAGCACCAAGGCCGGCTCGTACCCGCTGAAGGCCACCATCACCTGGAAGATCTCCTGGAAGAGCTCGGCGGGTGAGGGCGGCGACCTGCCGACGGGTACGTTCGACAAGACGACGAACGTCACCGTCCAGGAAATCCAGTCCATCAACCGCTGACCGGCCTACCGGCTGCGGAGTGTCACAAGGCCGGCCGCAAGGCCACAGCGGCAAAGGTCCAGGATCCGTCGTACCCCCGGACCTTTGCCGCCGGGCTCCTGTTCACTCACGGGCCGGTCGGCTCTGCCGCCCTCCCGCCGTCAGCCCACGAGCCGGAGATCCACGTAGCCGGCCTTGAAGTCGCTCGCATTTGCCGGAGCGTCCATGTTTCCCAACTCGATGTTCTCGACCTTCCAGAGGCGCCCGGCGATCTCCAGCGTGTCCCCCACGCGCGCGTCGTCGTAGCTTGCCGCGGCGCCGCCCCGGATGGCCCCGACACTGATATCTGCTCGCTTCGGGTCGCCGGAGAGGTCCGAGAGCACGACGCTGTACCCCTCTCCGCCGTACTGGGTGTGCGGTACGTGCCAGCGCAGCCGCCAGCGTCCGTCGGCGACGGCCGGCCAGGTGTTCATGTCGCTTCCCTGCTTGGTAGGAGTCGGTGCAGATGATGCGTCATCCGCGCCCTTGGGCGTGAGCACGACCCGGTAGGTGCAGATCTGCCGGACTATGTAGACGTGTCCCTTGACGGTGAGTTCGTCACCCGGCGCGACGGTCCAGTGCTGCCCGTCGCGGCGGTCGGCGGGCGTCTCGCCCTCGGCCAGTACGGCCTTGCGGTGCGTGCCGTCCGCCGCGGCCTCGGCGTATGCGAGCGGCAGGCCGCCCGCGATCCGCGTGAAGCCGCCCCTGAGGATCCGGGTGCCCGCGATCCCGGGGCTGCCGTCCTCGTCCCCGTCGCAGAGCGGGCCCTTGTCGGGTGGCAGCGGTGGTGCCGCCTGCGCCTTGGTGGCGTCGGCCCGGGGGCTCTCGGCCGGCTCGCTGCCGGACGTCCCGCATCCGGCAGCGAGCAGCACCAGGCTCACGGCCGCGGCGACGCGTACGGCCCTCACCGGGGCACCTTCAGTGCCTGCGGGTCGTTGAAGTACTTCTTGTACTCCTCCGGCGTGGCCCTGATGTCCCCATTGGGCGGCCCCCAGGGATTTCCCAGCACGATCTTCCCGTTCTCGAAGCCCTTGACGTAGTAGACGTGCCGGGTCGAGAAGGTGTTGCCCCACAGGGCCTTGCCATCCGCCTTCAGCTTGTCACCGCCCGGAGTGCTCACGATGACGGGCCGCTTCTCCGACTCGAAGGACTGCCGCACCGAGTCGAAGTCGTTGTCGATGGACTCGGAGCCGTGACCGGTCACGTACGGCGGGGCATTCTTATTGAAGTCCCACTCGGTGGCCCCGTAGTTCCCGCGCTCGGTGCGGTCGTAGCGCTTGTCACCCTGGTGCCCGTCGGGAGCACCGCCGTCGTCCTCGCCGTACATCAGCGCGAAGGCCTTCTCGTAGTAAGCCGGCCACCTCTCGTGGCTGACCCGGTTGTAGGCCGTCATGGGCTCGCCGTTCTTGTCCAGGGGAAGGTCCGGCGTAACGGTCACCCAGCGCAGGTTTCCGTCCTTGTCCCAGATCCGCACGTCAAGGGTCCCGTTGGGGTTCTCCTTGATGCCTTCGCGGATGAACTGGGGGTTCCGCTGCGCGGTGGCGGTGAGCGAAGAGATGTACCAGCAGTCGGCGAATCGCCCCTGGGATATCTCCCCCGCGTTCAGCTCGCGCCCCGGGGTGAACAGCGGGTCCGTGGGCGTGCCCCAGTGCATCCCCTGGGCCTGCTGCCCGTTCTGAGCGTTCTGTCCGTCGAGCCAGGCGTCGGTGGTGTCGAAGCCCGGCTGGATCCCGGGAAAGGCGTCCTTCATCTTCCCCCAGTTCGAGGGTCCGATCCGCGCCAGGATGCGACTCAAGTGGTCCCGTCGGGCCGCCTCCGGGATTCCGTTGTGGTCCCACCACTTCAACCAGCTGCCGTCGTCGGCATTCGAGGCCAGCTTCCCGTACAGGCGGAAGTCCGCATCCGGGACCTTGGCGAAGAACGCGTCGAGCTCGGCGCTCGTCATACCGTCCAGCTGCTTCTGGATCTTCTCCAGGTCGTCCCGGTTGCCGTTGCTGCCGAAGTCCTTGCCCTTCAGCTCGCCCATGGCGCGCAGGGCGTCCTCGATCTTCTTGGCGTCCGGGGGATTCTCGTCGGAGAAGGCGATGACCGGATCGATGCGGTAGCCCTGCTCGGCCAGCTTCTTGCACGCTTCCAGCTGCGTGCAGCGACGCTCGATCGACTTGGACATATCGCCGAGTTCACTGGCCAGGCCACCGGGCAGATTGCCGCCCCCGAAGAACGGGAACGGGCCCAGAAGATCGCCGACCAGCGGCGCGAGGAGCGCATCGGTCGTGGCGCGCTTGGCTCCCATCAGGGCGTCCGCCTGCGTGAGCAACAAGGCGACAGAGGAGTGCAAGTCCCGGGCGCCTTCGCCCTGGCGCCCCAGGTCCTTGGCCAAGGCACGGATCTTCGTCACGTCGAATCCGTCGAAACCCATCAGCCGCCGCCCTTGTTCTTCTTGTCCTCACCTGCGGCCTGCTCGTCCAGACGCCGTGCCTCGGCTTCCCACCGGGCGGCATCGTTCATGAGGGCGTCGGCCATCCGGTTGAGCTTGCCCTTGCGATCGGATATCTGCGCCGTCGCACTGGTCGCGTAAGGCCCCTTCCAGATCGCCGGTGCCGACTGCTGGGCCTGCTTCGCCGACGAGTCGAGGTACGGCCCCAGTCGCTTGGCCAACGTCCTGGCCTGACGCGCGCACTCCCGCAGATCGCCGGCCCGTTTCTTCATCTGTGCAGGTGTCTCACCTGTCGCCTCACCAGGCGGCACGGTTCCCCCTTATGATCCGTGATCCTCGCGCGTCGAACGGCGCCCGAGGGCGTAGGCGCATGCTAGAGGGTGATCCGGGGTGTCGTGACCTCGACAAACGTAGCGGCGTGCCGGGACTCTTCGCCAACCGCCCTGCACGGACCACCGAGCTGCTCGGACGTCCGCACCCGGCATCTGCCGAGTACGTCAGTAGGGTTGACGCATGGCTTTCGGAAGAAGCAGGAACAGCGAGCCACCGGTCGAGGTCGTCGACTGGCGCGCTGTCGAGCGATTCAAAATAAGCACCGTGGAACGGGATATCGGGCCCGGACGCAAGCGTCCCGTGGTCGGGCAGAACGCTGTGCGCGTTCCCCGGATCGAGGGCCAGGAACGCATCAATGCCCCTTGCGCGTTCTTCGGCTCACGAACCGCCCGCGTCGGCACCGCGGATCACGTGGTGTACGAGGATGAAGGGACGCAGCGGGTCCTGTGCTCGATCGGCGAGCCCACGTCCGTCGGTGATGAGCGGCGTTACCGGGTATATGACGGTCAAGGCCAGGACATCGGCGGAATCCGGCGGCTTCCGCCGTCGCACCAGCTCCATCGGCACACTTGGCGCATCGAGCAACCGGGCCACCCGGAGATCACGGGACTCAACAAATGGTCCACGCTGAACCCCCTGGGGGTTGCAGCGCACGCGGCCGGCAAGGTTCTCGGCGGGCTGGCGATGGCCGTGTTCATGTCCGAGCCCGACGGCGGGGATCAAAGGGATCGGACCCTGTTGTGGTCTGCAGGCCGTGAGAAAGTGATGGAGTCGGACGACTACACATTCACGGTCATGGCGTCCTGGCTGGATCGCAGGCTGGCTTTTGCTGTCGCGATGCTCGGTGACCGCTGAACTGCTGGGGGAATTCAGCGCCGACGGCGCCGCATCCTGCCGTAGAGAATAGACGCCTCCATGGCCGCCAGCAGTCCACCGCAGGTCCAGGCCATCCCGGTGGAGAGGCCGTGGACGGCGTTACTCAGCCTCGTCGTCAACCAGCCGTCGGGGTCGACCACGAGAGTCACGCGCTGCCCCCGCTCCATGCCCTCGCCACAGCCGACCGTATCGTTCACCTCATAGGTGTGCGTCCGCCCGGAGTGCGTGCCCTCCACCGAGCACTCACGGCCGTCCCCATGCTTCTTGTGGTAGCCCTCAATACTGGTGACCACCCCTTCCTGCCGATCACCGCGCCGGTCGAGCACGTAGTCATTCATGGCGGGTCCGACGAAGAGAAGCAGGGCGAATCCGAGGATGGCCACGCATGTGCCGGGCCCCGCGCCGGGCCCGCACATCGCGCCGGCAACCACCAAGGCAGGCAGCAGGACACATACGGCCACGGCGATCCAGAGCAAGCTGTCACTCTGGATGAGCCATGCGCAGCCCATCACGACCAACGGCGTAGCGGCCATCACCCCGATGGTGCCCGGCCATCTGCGCTCCCTCGGCGTTTTCTCCGGCTTGACCGGCCCTATGTGCCGAGTTACCTCTGTCCTCACTGCCTTCACTTCCTCAGATTGCCCGGCCGTCTAGAACCAATTCAATGGGTTCGCCTTTTTGGCGAGGCTCTTCGCCTTGTCACCGGTCCAAGAGAGGGCCTTGCCACCCTTCTCCTTGATGTCGTCCCAGTGCTCCACGGCCTTGGCACCGACGTACACCGCTCCGGTCACCGCCACGGCTCCGAGCGTGATCGGGTTGGGTGCGACCGTCGCCGCGGTCAGTGAAGCGTTGAATCCGACCTCGGCCACGTCCGCCACATACTTCGCTCCGTGCTCCCGGTCCGTGAAATGGCTGGCCGGGTTTCCCTGCGCCACCAGATTGGCCACGCTGTAGCCCGTTGAATACGCACCGCCCACGACACCGAGCCCGCGAAGGGCACCACCCGTCTTTCCCGCGACCTTGAGCCCTTCGCCCCACGCGGCAAACCGCCCCTTCCCCTCGAGCATCCGGGCGTCCATGGAGACGTTCCTGGAGACCTTCCACAGGCTTGCGTGTGCCGCGCGGCTGGGGATCTGGCCGGCGTGTGTCCGGGCACCGTGCAGTGCGGCCAGTTCGTCGTTGCCCACCAGCGCGCGGATGATCTGATTCCCGGAATACCCACGAAACACCTGGGCGTCCATGGCCCCGGCCCTGAGCGCACTGTCCCACCGGGCACTTATCTGGTCGCCGATGAACATGCCGACGACCGGCCATGTCCTGGCACGCTGAAAGAGCTGGCTCCCCGTGGCCAGTGAGCCGAGCTGCCCGGGAAGCCAGGTTCCCGGCGCCGCGAGGTTCCGGACGACAGGCGCCGTCTGGGCCCACCTCTCCCCCCAGACGCCGATCTGACCCGGAACCCACCAGCGCCCGTTGGGAAGGGTCTGCATGAGGCCGGCCACCTGGAGCTTCTTGGTCTGCAGGTAGCCCTGTGCCAGGGAGTTGGACAGCAGCGTCTTCGGCACGTAGACGCCGTAGAACGCGGCGCGACCCCCGTGTCCGATGGATTTCTTGATGTCCCCCCAGGCGCCGAGCACTTCCTTGATCTGCGCCTCGTAGGGTTCGAGGCCAGGGATCCGTGCGATCTCGTGCGCCCGCATGCGGTCGATCCAGTCGTCGAGGGATTCACCCTTCTCCCGGCGGAATGCGTGCCCTCGTACGCTGTCGCTGGTCGCCATGGCGTTGGCGATCACAAGAATGTCGGGAGCGAAGTAGACGACGCCCGCCCGCGCGATGTCCTCGGCGCTGAACCCCGCCCATTTAAGGCCCGCCGTCGGGTCCCCGTCCTCCAGCCTGGCGACGACTGCACGTTTCCGGAGATCCGGTCCCGTGTCAGTGGTCCAGGTCCGCATGGGTTTGAGAGCCGTCAGCTTGTCGCTCACGCCCAGGCTCTGCGCCCGTGTGAAGGCTTCGTCGAGCTTGTCCCGGACCCCGCCCCGTTCGTCGAAGAGCTTCGCGAGCTTGTCCAGGTCGTCCGGGTTGACGTTCCTCATGTGCATCCCCCCTGACGCATTGCGCGTCTCGTGCACGGCTGTTCCCGGTTTCGGCGCCGTGCAATTCGGGTGTTCGCCGACGCCGCCGTCGAGAGGACGGTGCGAGCGGCGGGCGGGAACGTCCGCCACTCGGGCCCGCAGACGACGGCTTCGGGATCACGCCTCGTCGATCAGATCTTCTGTATCCGGCAGCAGGTCGGCGATCTTGTCCCAGACCTCGCCTGGACTCGTCGCGACCAGGTGCAGGGCACTGTCCGGGCCCACCTGGCCCGGCTCGATCGGCTCCTCCGGCTGCTCGCGAATCCAGTAGCCACGAGGGCCGCCGTCCCACACCGCCAGAGCGCGGACCGTGGCCTCCTGCTCACCCTCGCGCTTGCCGCCCCAGGCCACGGTGACCCGCCAATGGGAGTCGAGCGCCATGACCAGATCACCGAACTCGGTCAGCTCCGGGCCCTGGAGCCCGGACGTCCCGCCGAGGGCAGCCCTTGTCAGCCGGACGGCCTTCTCCTCGTCCCCCGCGGACTCGTCCAGCGCGACGAAGGCGGCGTCGAGGGCGGCCATGGTCGTCTCGATGCGGTCAACCGCCGGCTTCTCCGTCTCGCGGCTGCGCAGGCCGACCATCCGGGCCAGCTCCCACACCAGGGTGCGCAGCTCGACGGGGACGTATTCGGACTCCTCCTCACCCGGCCACCCCTCGTGCGCAAACACGCAGTCCCGGCCTACGACGAGTCCGTGGTTCACCGGACCGAGCTGACCGGTGACCTCCACCTGCATCACGACCAAAGGCTCGGCCAAGGTCGTGAGCAAGTCGCGCAGCAGGGGAGCCAGCTCACCTTCAGGACCCACCAGACCGATCTGCTGGAGCTCACCCAGCGAGGGCAAGAGTTCCTCGGGCGGAGTCTCGCCGTCCACAAGGTGTCCGAACACCGCGATATGGCGATCGGCCAGCCTGAAGCGGCCGCGTGAACTATCGAAAGAAGGCATGTTCCGTCTCTCCGAGTGAGCCGGTCCGGCGACCCGGGTCACTTCTTCTGCTGCAGATCCTTGGCGTCCTGGGTGCACTTGGTCGCTTCGGCCCGTAGCTCCTTCGCCACGGTCTGGCATGTGGTGTTCCAGGTGTTCAGCTTGCCGCGCGTGTCGTCGGCGTTGGGGCCGGCCCAGGTCTTCATCGTGGTGGTGGCGTACGTGCGCGGCTTCTCGACCAGCGATTCGACGTGGTCGGCCAGCGAATTCAGCTTTCCTGCACGCTCGTTGAGCTCTTTGGCGTCCGGCTCAGCCATCCCTCAGTACCCCCCTGACCCACGAACCGTCAGCATAACCCCACGTCCAGACCGTCACGGGCGCATCTTCGGAGCCGTGTTCGATCACTATACGGAAGGCATTGTTCCGAATCGACGCGCAAGGCGACCGGGCCGAGCGTAGGAACACACGTGCGGTACCGTCCCTTCGAACACCCGGGCAGACCGCTTGCCCATGACTACGGGGAGGGATTTCCATGAGCGTGGACCACGGTGCCGATCTCAAGGCGCTGGAGCTGCTCTCCAAGGACTTCCACAAGAAGGCCGGCGACCTGGCCTCGATGATCAAGTTCCTGCAGACGCGCACCAGCGGCAGCAAGGACTTCTGGAAGGGCCCCGGCGCGGACCACTTCCGCGAGGAGTGGGCCAACATCAAGCCGACCTTCGACAAGTTCGTGGAGACGCTGAACGCTGCGAGCAAGTCTGCGAAGACGAGCCACGACAACATCCAGCGCGCAACCGCCCGCTGACGCCTCGTCGTCGCGGCACCACCGCGACGACGACGGCGACGGAATGCCCCCGCCCTGCATCGGGCGCGGGGCATTCCGTCGTTCTGGCGCTGCGGCACCCGGCCGGTCGCCCTGTCCGCTCAGCCTTCCAGCACTCCCTGCACCGGCATCGACTGACCGGCCCGCACGAACAGACCGTTTCCGGCGGTGGCGCCCCCTCCGCTGTTCGCGGCGAGGCGGACGCCGAACAGCTCGCCTTCGGACGGGCCCTGCGGCATCAGCAGCACGCCGTTGCGGGATTTGCGGGCCTCGACGACGAAGCCGCGGTACTGGCTCGCCAGGGAGTCGGTCGTGCCGGCGGCCAGGATGGCGTGGCCACCGTCCATGCCGCTGCGGACGACCTCCTCCAGCGCCTCGTCCAGCGCGGTGTCGTAGAGCAGTTCGGCGTCGTCGACCACCACGACGTACGGGCGGCCCTCGGCCTTCTCCGTCAGTTCCTCCAAGTCGCTGCTGGAGTCGTCCGCGCCCAGAACGCCCAGGACTCCGGGCTCGTCCGCCAGGTTACGGAGCGGGGACCGGCGTGGGGTGACGAGGACGAGGGGCGTGCCGATGCGCAGGAGGAGGCGGGCCGCCCCCATCAGCATGGTGGAGCGCCCGGACTTCGGCGGGCCCGCGATGACGAAGCCGGGGCCCAGTTCCTCGAGGTCCACGCCGACCGGCTGCAGTTCGTCGCCGCCGACGCCGACCAGCGCCCACAGCGGGGTCGGTGCGAAGTCCGGTGCCAGGGCGAACGCCTGGGAGGCGGTGATGCGGGCCGGGAGGGCGTCGACGCGCAGGGGGCGCAGCTCCTGGGGTGCCCGCGACCGGCCCCGGGCCGCCTCTTCACCGATGCTCCGCAGTGCGCCGACCTGCGCCTGACCGGAGGGGTCGTCGGCCAGGAGAGCGAGCTGGGTCTCCTGTACGCCGTCGTCCGTCAGGCGCAGCGCCCGCCCGGCGGGCATCTCGCCGGGCACGTCCCGGGAGCGGAAGCCCGCCGAGGCGTAGTCGCCGGGGTCCGCCAGGCGCAGGATCAGCTTGTCCGCGAAGGCGGAGGAGACGTGTCCGCCGAAGCCCGAGCGGTCCGCGGTCATGACCACCTTGAGTCCCACGGCGGAGCCCTCGCGGAAGATGCGCAGCATGGCTTCGATGAGGCGGCCGTAGTCGTAGTTCTCGAAGGCCGAGGTGAAGCCCTCCCAGCCGTCCAGGATGAGCACCATCCACGGCAGCCGGTCCTCGGGGCGTGCCGCCGCGGCGCGCTGCTCGGCGGCGCTGGAGATGCCGTCGGTGGCCAGCAACTGCTGTCGCCGTGAGATCTCGGCGAGGAGGCGGTCGATGAGGCGGCGTACGCGGTCGGGCTGGTCGCGGGTGACGACGGCACCGACGTGCGGCAGGCCCACCAGGGGCAGCAGGGCGTTGGATCCGCAGTCGACCGCGTAGACGTGCACGTCGGTCGGCGCCGCTGTCCGGGCCAGGGAGCCCGCCAGCGTGCGCAGGGCCGTCGAGCGGCCGGAGCGCGGGCCGCCGATGATCATCGTGTGCTCGCCGTGGACGAGGTCGAGGGCCAGGGGCGCCCGGCTCTGCAGGGCGGGGAGGTCGGTGAGGCCGTACGCGGCCGGGGCCACGTCCTGGTGGGTGGCCGCGGGCGCCGGCAGCTCGGCCAGGGACACCTGCGCCGGCAGGGGCGGCAGCCACGGGCTGCGGGGTTCGCCGAAGCCCATCCTGGCCGAGCCGTCACGGACGGCGTCGACCAGGACGGCCAGGTCGGTGACCATCGTCCCGTCGTCGTCCGCGCCGGACTGCTTGGCCAGGGGGCGGCCGTACGTGCTCCCGGCCAGCAGGGCCAGGGTCGCCTTGGGGCCGGAGCGCCCGTCGCTCGGGCGTCTGCCTCCGATCCGCGCCGACTGCACGCCCACCAGCGACTGCGCCCCGGAACGGACGTACGCCCGGCCCGGGGTCGCCTTCGAGATGGCTCCGGCGTCCGCGGCGTCGATGACGTCGAGGGACTCGGAGGCGTCGGTGACGCGGAGGGCGATCCTCAGGTTGGTGTTGGCCCGGATGTCGGCGCTGACGACGCCTGCGGGGCGCTGGGTGGCGAGCACCAGGTGGACGCCGAGGGAGCGGCCCCGGCGGGCGATGTCGACGAGGCCGGCGATGAAGTCGGGGAGCTCGGCGACGAGGGAGGCGAACTCGTCGATGACGAGGACGAGCCGGGGCATCGGTTCGAGGTCGGGGCGCAGGGCCCGGGTGTCGTTGTAGTCCTCGATGTCCTTGGTGCCGGTGGCGAAGAGGATCTCCTCGCGGCGTTTGAGTTCGGCGGCGAGGGAGGCGAGGGCGCGTTCGGTGAGGTGGGCGTCGAGGTCGCTGACCATGCCGACGGTGTGCGGGAGGCGGGCGCAGTCCATGAAGGCGCTGCCGCCCTTGTAGTCGATGAGGACGAAGTTGAGGGCGTCGGGGCGGTTGGCGACGGCCAGGGAGGCGATCAGCGTCTGGAGGAGCTCGGACTTGCCCGCGCCGGTGGTGCCCGCGACGAGCGCGTGGGGGCCGTCCCGGCGGATGTCGAGGAGGAACGGGCCGTCCGCGGCGATGCCGATCGGTGCTTCGGTGGTCGATCCACCGGCGCGCCAGACACGCTCGATGTGATCGCCGGTGGGGTCCGGCATGCCGAGGAGGGTGAGGAGGCGGGCGGCGGTGGGCAGGGCGCTGTCGGCGTCGTCGCGGCTGACGTCGCGGACGGGGGCTAGCGAGCGGGCGACGAGTTCGCACCAGTCGGCGCCGACCTGGTCGACGAGGACCTCGCCGAGGGACTCGAGGCCGGAGCCGCGCACGTGGGCGCGGGCGCCCGGCTGGGGCGGCCAGCAGACGGCGGCCCGGCACTCCTCGGGCAGCAGGCGCTCGTCCTCGTCGAGGCAGAGGGCGAAGATGCCGTGGCGGGGGCCTTCCTGGAGCAGCTGGGGCACGCCGGGGACGCGGCGCAGCAGGCGGGCTCCGTCCAGGACGACGAGGACGGAGGGGTCGGGGCGCAGGGCGGTGCCCGTGCGGATGCGTTCGGCCGTGGCCTTGCGCCGCTCCAGTTCGTTCAGGAGTTCGTTGACGCGGCGCGCGATGGTCTCGGCGTCGGTGCCGAGCAGTGCGACGCAGTCCTGCCCCTGCTGGGGGGCGGTGTGCGGGAGCCAGTGGGCCCAGGACCAGGCGGCGGCCGCCTCGGGGGTGGCCGAGAGCAGGACGAGGGAGAGGTCGCGGGGGCTGTGCAGGGCTGCGGCCTGGGCGGCGAGCCAGCGCGCGGTGGCGGTCGTACGGGCGCGGTCGCCGGATATGCCGACGACGCCGAGCTCCGCGTAGGAGAGCGTCGCGGGGACGTCGGGCAGCACGGGCGGGGCGGGGGGCTCCTCCCCGTACAGACCGCCCTGGGCGGGGAGGATCTCGATGTCGGCGGGCAGGTTGCCCATGCCCAGGCGCAGCTGCATCGCGTCGGGGTCGGTGTTCCTGCGCTCCCACAGCCTGCGGCGCGGGCCGGTGGCGAAGAGGAGGATCTCCGCCGGGTCGGGGCAGGCGTTCCTGCGGGCGCGCTGGTCCTCGGCGCAGAGGGCGGCCAGCTCGGCCTCGTAGGCGGCCTTCTCTTTCTTGTACTGCTTCATCGACTTGCGGTGCTTCTGGCGGCCCTCGCGGAGGTCGCTGAGCCACTGACCCAGCATCATCATCGGGCTCATCAGGCAGAACAGCAGGGTGTAGAGCTGCTTGGTGACGAAGTACATCCCCAGGCCGAAGAGGAGGGGGATGAGCGAGGCGATGAGGTGGAGGCGGGCGCGTTCCCCGCGGCGCGGCTCGCCCGGCACGGCGATCCGGGGGCGGGGGCGCAGCGGGGAGAGGCGGGGCGGCCGGTTGTAGGCAAGGCCGCCTTCGCCGGTGGGGGCGAGGTGGGCGTCGGGTTCGCTGGGGAGGCCGAGGACGAAGAGCGACGCGCCGGCCTTCAGGAGCGCGCCCGCCGGCCAGTCCTGCTGCCCGGTCACGGGCTTGTCGGCCAGAACGGCCTGTACGCCTTCCTGCGGCGTTACGGTGACCTTCCCCGCCACGTCGGCGGTGACGCGGAAGGCGAGGGGCGGCAGCTGCGGGTCGGCAACGGCCAGCCCGCACGTGGGGGCCGAACCGACCGTCAGGGCGCCGGCTCCCAGCCGGATCACGCGGCCGGCTCCCGGCCCGCCCGCGACGCGCAGTTCGAGGCGGCCGACGGGCTCGCCGGTGCGCAGGAACGGGCCGAGGGCGTCGTCGACGGTCAGCCGCATGCCGTCGCGCAGGAGGCCGGTGGCCGGGGCGTGCGGCTCGCAGCGCATGCCGTCGGCCCACAGGCTGGGCGCGCCCGCACCGGCCGCGGGCTTGCCGAAGGGGCCGCGGAGGGGGATGACGACCCCGGCTCCCGGCCCGGCGGCCGGCGGAGGCGCGGACGCGGGGCGCGAACCGAGCGCCTCGGCCAGCGCCTGCGCCACATCGGCGGCGGTGGCCGCGTCGTCCACGTCCACCATCACATCCTGCGGCTCGGCCCCCTCCCGAACAGCCGTCACCAGGACTCGCATGACTGGCTTCCTCCCCCTCGTCCCCGGACGCCGGCCCGAACAGATTTTCTGGCGCGTCGAGGCTATCTCGCCGGGGGCGGGGCGGTACGGGGACGGTGGCGCCGGCCGCTCCTCAGCGCAGCGCCGCCTCCAGGAACCCCTCCACCGCCTGCCGCCAGCCCTCCGGCTGGTCGTAGTGGACCAAGTGGCCCGCGTCCTGGATTTCGGCGTAGGTGCCGCGGGGCAGGACGCGGACCATCTCCTGGGCTTCGGCGCGGCCCAGTTCGCCGTCGGGGCCGCGGACGACGAGGGTGGGGCACCGGACGAGGGCGAGTTCTTCCCAGTGGGCGTCGTGGGCGTAGGTCTCGCGGGCCTGGAGCATCTGGCGGCGGGAGAAGGCGGGGCGCCAGCCGTCGGCGCGCTCGGCCATGATCTCGGCGTAGTAGTCCCCGCGGGCCGGGCGGGGGCGCTCCAGGGTGGGGTCGCCCTCGGCGAACCACTTGCGGACGTCGGCGAGGGTGGCGAAGGGGACCGGCCAGGACCTGAACCACTCGCCCCACTCCCGCTGCGTGGCGGCTCCCAGGGCGGAGGCCCGCATGTCGCAGATGACCAGGGCCCGGACGAGGTCGGGGCGGCGGGCCGCGAGCTGCCAGGCGGTCAGGGCGCCCATGGCGTGGCCGATGAGGACGGCGGGCGCCAGGTCCAGGCTCTCGATCGCGGCCTGGGCGTCGGCGATGTAGGCGTCGCGGGTGTAGGGGCCGTCGGCGGGGCGCTCGCTGCGGCCGTGGCCCCGCTGGTCGAGGGCGACCGCGCGGTGGCGGCCGGAGAGCCAGCGGGCGGTCTCCGCCCAGTGCGCGGCGCGGCCCATCAGGCCGTGGAGCAGCAGCACCGCGCCGGGAACGCCCGCCCCCTCCCGGCAGGGATGCTTGGGCGGATCGGCGAACTCCCAGGCCGCGAGCCGCACTCCGCCGCTCCCACTCACGTCGATACGCCGAACCATGAGCCCTGGCACCCCCTACTCTCCCCCGAGCAGCTTCACGATATAGAACTTACATTCGAATGCATGCTCATCGCGCGCAACACCCCTCGTTCGAGTGACCTCGGGGAAGGGTTGGCCGGCGGCACCCAGGGGATTAATCGACCTGGGCGCGGACCGCTCGGGGAAGAAGGTCCGCGGGGCGGACCCTGAGAGCTCGGGGCTCCGGGTCGCCACGGGGGTATATGGGGAGGCAGGGCCCCGGCTGCCCGGAAGGGCGCCGGGGCCCTTGTCACGCCCCACCGGCCTCATCGCGCTCTCCCTCCCCGGGACGGCGGCGTGCCGCGCATATGCGCGCCAGCGCCAGCGTGGCACGGCCGGGCCGCCCGCGGGTCCGTTACGCGGACTCCAGCCAGATTCAAGGGAGTTGACGCAGCACAAGGCGACCGGCACAGCAGGACGCCCCGCCGCGGGCCGCGGAGGCGGCCGTGTGCGACGGGGCGTCAGGCGAAACGGGGAGCCGGGCCGGGAGACCTCAGCGCTTGGCGACGAAGACGTGCGCCGCGATGTCCGGCTCCAGCTCGGTGGCCTCGCCGCTGCTGCCGACGATCACACCGCCCGCCGAATCCGTCACGCTGACCACCGCACCGGGCTGAACGCCCGCGCGCCGCAGCGAATACATCAGCTGGGCGTCCGTCTGGATCGGCTCGCCGATCCGGCGTACGACCACCGTCTTGCCGTCGGACCCGGCGTCCAGGTCCATCAGGCTGACCATGTCCTCATTGAGCAGCGGGTCCGGCTCGGCCTTCTCGCCCAGCTCCTCCAGGCCCGGGATGGGGTTGCCGTACGGCGACTCGGTGGGGTGGCGCAGCAGCTCCAGCACACGGCGCTCCACCGCCTCGCTCATCACGTGCTCCCAGCGGCAGGCCTCGGCGTGGACCTGCTCCCACTCCAGGCCGATCACGTCCACCAGCAGGCACTCGGCGAGGCGGTGCTTGCGCATCACGCGCGTGGCCAGCCGGCGGCCCTCCTCGGTGAGCTCCAAGTGCCGGTCGCCCGCGACGGACACCAGGCCGTCGCGCTCCATGCGGGCCACGGTCTGGCTGACCGTCGGCCCGCTCTGGTCGAGCCGCTCGGCGATGCGGGCACGCATGGGGACCACACCCTCCTCCTCCAGCTCGAGAATGGTGCGGAGATACATCTCCGTGGTGTCGATCAGTCCGGACATGCGTGCCCCTCGATAAGTCGTGCGCTGGCCCCTGAACCCAATTCTGACGCATACCGCCGACAACGGTGCCGCGTACGGCCGCTGCCCGCCCGCCGTATTGACAGGGCCCTGGTCCAGACCGCAACGTGATCCGCGCCACGAGCGTACGCCAGACCGTACGCGCCACCGGATCCCTATCTAAGGAGCCCCGCAGCGATGAGCGAGAACAAGCTGGCCGGGCAGTTCTTCGACGCCGCGATCGGGCTGCTGCAGCGGGTGCGCGACGAGGAGGCCGGGAACATCACGGCCGCCGGGTCCCTGCTCGCCGACACCGTGGCGGACGGCGGCCGGATCTTCGTCTTCGGCGCCGGCCACTCCTCGCTCCCCGCCCAGGACGTCGTCTACCGCGCGGGCGGCCTGGCCCTGATCAACCTCCTCGCCGTCCCCGGCGTCGTCGGCCTCGACGTCATGCCGGCCACGCTCGGCAGCGCCCTGGAGCGGGTCAACGGCCTGGCGGGCGCGGTCCTGGACACCAGCCCCGTCCAGGCCGGCGACGTCCTGATCGTCATCTCCCTCTCCGGACGGAACCCCCTGCCCGTGGAGATGGCCATGAACGCCCGCGCGCTGGGCGTCCGCGTCATCGGCGTCACCTCGCTCGCCTACGCCGAGCACACCCGCTCCCGCCACTCCTCCGGCACGTTCCTGAAGGACCACTGCGACCTCGTCATCGACAGCAAGATCGACATCGGGGACGCGGAGCTCACGGCGGACGGCATCGCGGCCCCCTTCGCCCCCGCCTCGACGGTCGTCACCAGCGCCCTGATGCAGGCGGTCGTCGCGGCCGCCGCGGGCGAGCTGGCCGCCCGCGGCATCGACCCGCCGATGCTGCGCTCGGGCAACGTGGACGGCGGGCACGAGTGGAACGGGCGGCTGCTGCGCGAGTACGGGGACCGGATCTTCTTCCGTCACTAGGCGCGCCCGCCCACCACCCGGCCGCCGGAGGCACCTAGGGCGTCGGCCCCGCCAAGTCCATCGACGCCAAGTCGATGGACGCCGCCACCCGGCACGCGATGTCCTCCGCGTACGTCGCGTCCGAGCGGTCGAAGGGGCGGCGCGACGGCCCGCGCAGGAACGTCACCACGCCGAGCGTCCGCCCGCGGCTGCGCAGCACCGTGGCCAGCGCGTGCACGGTGCCCTCGGGCCACTTGCGCGCCGTGGCCCAGGTCTCGGTGCAGTCGGAGGCCGCGCGGACGGAGCCGCAGCGCTCGACGGCCTGCAGGGCGGGGTGCCCGTCCGGATACGGCACCGGCAGGCCGCCGCGGCCCATGGCCGGGCAGGGCCCCGGGGTGCCGGCCGGCGTGGCGGTGGCTCTGACGAGCCGGACCGGGGGCTCGGGGGCCGGGAGCGGCTCGGGGAGCAGGTCGATCAGGGCGTGGTCGGCGAAGCCCGCGAGGGCGAAGTCCATGTAGAGGGAGGCCGCTTCCATGGGGTCCTCGCACTCGGCGACGGCGCGGCCGGCCCGGTGCAGCTGGCTGGCGCGGAACCGCAGCCGGGCGCTGTCCTGTTCGGTGAGCCGGGCGGCCGTGACGTCCAGGAACAGCCAGGCGACCCCCAGCGGCACCGGCTCCTCGGCCAGCGGCGACGCCAGCCGCAGGAAGCCGCTGCGCCAGCAGCGGCGCTCGGGCGGGGCGCCGCCCTGGTCGCGCAGGGTCACCCACAGGTCGGTGGGGGCGGGCGGGGCACCTGCAGCGAGGACGTGCTGGAGGGCGCCTTCGACCTCCTCCACGCCCTGGTCCAGCAGCTCGCCGAGCGGACGGCCGAGGAGGGCGGTGCGGCCGGTGCGCAGGGCGCGCGCGGCGTGGGCGTTGGCGAGGGCCGGGCGCAGGTCGGCGTCGACGAGCACGACGCCCCAGGACGCGTCCCCGAAGAGGGCCTCGCTGAGCGCGATGGAGCGCTCCAGGTCGATCTGCGTGTGCACTTCGCTGAACGCGCAGTAGACCCCGGCGGGCCGGCCGCCCGCGCCGGGCAGGGCCGACAGCTGGGTGCGCACCAGCACCCGCCCGCCGTCCTTGGTGAGCAGCGCGAACTCGTGCACGTGGCGGCCGGGCGACGCCATGGCCGCGTCCAGCCGGGCCGCGACCTCCGCGGCGTCGGCGGGCCGCACCGCCCAGCCGGCCAGCCCCTGCCGCCCGACGGCCTCGGCCGCCGTCCAGCCCAGTATCCGTTCGGCCTCGCGGTTCCAGTGGGTGACCGTGCCCTCGGCGTCGAAGGCGCACAGCGCGGTGTCCATGCCGTCGAGGAGCGCCGCCAGGAGGCCGGAGTCGTCGCTCTCGGCGGCTTCCACCGAAGCGGGCGCGGCGGCCGGGCGGGCCGGGCCTGACGTGTGTGGTGCGGTCACGAGGTACCCCCAGCTGGACGCGTCTGCATGTCCTGCACGACGGGTCATTCAACTCGACCGTGATGGGCACCACACCGACTTCGGGGAAATCGTTGCCCACCGGAAATTCGGTTGTCGCTCACACGCGCGCTTCCTAGGGTGGTGCGCACACGAGAAGGGAGGTGGTTCGGGACATGGTTTCATTCCGGACGCGTGAGGTGACTGCGGGCTAGCGCCCGTCGTCGCGCCAAGCGCAACGCCGGGGCCTCCCAGCTGCAGCTGAGGGGATGCGCCGGTCAATCCCGAGCAGTCACCCGATCCGTGGGCCGCCGAGTCGTCCGCTCGGCACCGCCGCGCCGCAGGGCGCGGCGGTAGCCGGCCCACGGATCGTCTGCGTTTTCCCGGCCGTTGCGGCCGGGTGCCGCGCACCGCCTACGGAGCGAGCCGCTCCACGCGCCAGGCGGCAGCCTCTCCGCCGGGCGCCTCCCGCACGTACCGCAGCCGGTCGTGCAGCCGGTTCTCGCGTCCCTGCCAGAACTCCACGCTCTCCGCGGTCACGCGGTAGCCGCCCCAGCCCGTCGGCACGGGCACCGGCTCCCCCTCGGGATAGCGGGCGAGCAGCCGCTCGTACGCGTCGTCGATCTCCTCGCGCGACGCGACGACCGCCGACTGCGCGCTCGCCCACGCGCCCAGCTGCGAGCCGCGCGGCCGCGAGTGGAAGTAGACGGCCGTCTCCGACGGGTCCACTCGCTCGGCCCGGCCGGCGACGATGACCTGACGGCCGATCGGGTGCCAGGGGAAGAGCAGCGAGACGTACGGATTGCCCGCCAGGTCCGCGGCCTTGCGCGAGCCGTAGTTGGTGTAGAAGACGAAGCCCCGCTGGTCGTAGCCCTTGAGGAGCACGGTCCGCGAGCCGGGCCGGCCCTCGGCACCGACCGTGGAGACCACCATGGCGTTGGGCTCCCGCAGCCCCGCTGCGAACACCTGCGCGAACCAGATCGCGAACTGCTCGTACGGATCGGGGGCGAGGTCCGCTTCCAGGAGGCCCTGGGAGCGGTACTGCTCGCGCATGGCGGCGGCATCCAGCGCACCGCCGTGGAACTCGGGAGCGGGGAACTCGTCGGCGTGGGTCACGCGGCCCATCCTGTCAGCAAAGGCCCGCGAAACGCCCCGGGGCAGCAGATGAACCTGCCCTCAACCGGCCCTTCGTAACCCTCCCGTGGGTAAAACCCCCACTGTGCCGGACATCACCTTTCGCCGCATGTGGCGAACCCCCCAAAATCGCAGGGCGGGAAGCTGTGGAACCCGCACATCACCGGCTATCGTTTCCGGCCGGAATCCGGAACGAGCCCGCCCGTCAGGGGTCCGGGCGCGGAACCGGGTGAAGGCCCCCTCCGCACGGGGCATGACCCGGATGACCGGTGACGGACCACGAGTCGCACCGAGCAGCCGCGCCCGACCGGGCCCGGCGCCCCAGCTGTCGCACACATCATGAGGAGCCGCCTGATGTCCGACTTCGTACCCGGACTCGAAGGAGTCGTCGCGTTCGAGACGGAGATCGCCGAACCCGACAAGGAAGGCGGCTCCCTGCGCTACCGAGGCGTCGACATCGAGGACCTGGTCGGCCAGGTGTCGTTCGGCAACGTCTGGGGCCTGCTGGTCGACGGCTCGTTCAACCCCGGCCTGCCGCCCGCCGAGCCGTTCCCGATCCCCGTCCACTCGGGGGACATCCGCGTCGACGTCCAGTCCGCGCTCGCGATGCTCGCCCCCGTGTGGGGCCTGAAGCCCCTCCTCGACATCGACGAGGCCACGGCCCGCGACAACCTGGCCCGCGCCGCCGTCATGGCCCTGTCCTACGTGGCCCAGTCGGCGCGCGGCCAGGGCCTGCCGATGGTCCCGCAGCGCGAGATCGACAAGGCGGAGACCGTGGTCGAGCGCTTCATGAAGCGCTGGCGCGGCGAGCCCGACCCCAAGCACGTCAAGGCCGTCGACGCCTACTGGACGTCCGCCGCCGAGCACGGCATGAACGCCTCCACCTTCACGGCCCGCGTCATCGCCTCGACGGGCGCCGACGTGGCCGCGGCGCTGTCGGGCGCGGTCGGCGCCATGTCCGGCCCGCTGCACGGCGGCGCGCCCTCCCGCGTCCTCGGCATGATCGAGGAGATCGAGCGCACGGGCGACGCCACGGCCTACGTCAAGCAGGCCCTGGACCGCGGCGAGCGCCTCATGGGCTTCGGCCACCGCGTCTACCGGGCGGAGGACCCGCGCGCCCGCGTCCTGCGCCGCACGGCCCGCGAGCTGGCCGCCCCGCGCTACGAGGTCGCCGAGGCCCTGGAGAAGGCGGCCCTGGAGGAGCTCCACAATCGCCGCCCCGACCGGGTCCTGGCCACGAACGTCGAGTTCTGGGCGGCCATCGTCCTGGACTTCGCGGAGGTCCCGGCGCACATGTTCACGTCGATGTTCACCTGCGCGCGCACGGCTGGCTGGAGCGCACACATCCTGGAGCAGAAGCGCACCGGCCGCCTGGTCCGCCCCTCCGCCCGCTACATCGGCCCGGGCCCGCGCGACCCGCGCGAGGTCGACGGCTTCGCGGACATCACGGGTACGGCGGCGGTAGCGGGCTGACGCCGCTTCCCCCTGATCGCCGAAGGCGGTTGCGCGGACCCCACCGGCCGGCGCAGCTGCCCGCACGGCCGGGCGGCCCCGGGATCCGGGGCCGCCCGGCCCTCGTCCGTCGCCACCGGGGGCGCGGCTGCCTCACAGCAGGTCGCTGAGGACGCCCGTCCAGTGGCGGATCACGCGGTCGCGTCTGGCGCTGTCGTCGGTGAGCAGGGTCGCGAGGCCCAGGCCCCGGCACATGTCCAGGAAGCCCTGGACCGTTTCACGCACGCCCGCGCGGCGTTCGTCGGCGCCGAGGAGCTCCAGCGCCATCCGGTGGACCTCCCGGCCGACCCGCGCCTCCAGTTCGGTGACCCGGGCCCGCAGCGCGTCGTCGTGGGCGGCGGCGACCCACAGTTGCAGGGCGGCGCGGAACAGCGGGCCCGTGAAGAGGTCCACGAGCTGGCCGACGGCCAGGTACGTACGGGCCGGCCCGATGATCAGCTGCACCTGGGGCAGCAGGCCGCGCACGGCGGCCGAGCGCTGCTCGGCCACGTACTCCACCGCGGCCGTGAACAGGTCCTCCCTGGTGCGGAAGTGATGCTGGGCGGCCCCCCGCGAGACGCCCGCGCGCTCGGCGACGACGGAGACGGTCGAGCCGGCCCAGCCGTGCTCGGCGAGGCAGGCGATGGCCGCTTCGAGGAGCCTTTGGCGCGTGGCGCGGCTGCGGTCCTGCTTGGGGAGGCTCAGCGCGTCCATTCCGGCTCCCTGCGCTCAAGGAAGGCGGTCATGCCCTCGCGGGCCTCGGCGGAGCCGAAGAGCCGGGCGGACAGCTCGGTCAGCCGGGCCGTGTCGCGGTCGAAGGCCCGCCGCACGTCCGCCGTGACCAGGGCCTTGGACTCGGCGAGCCCCTGGGGCGAGCCGCGCCGCAGCCCGTCCAGGACCGGTCCGAGGTCCTGCTCCCCCGCCGTGACCAGCCCGATCCGTACGGCCTCCGCCGCCCCGAACCGCTCGCCGGTCAGGTAGTAGCGGGCCGCCGCCCGCGCGTCCAGCCGCGGCAGCAGCGGCAGGGATATGACGGCCGGCGCGAGCCCCAGCCGGGCCTCGGTGAAGGCGAAGGAGGACGCCTCCCCCGCCACGGAGATGTCACAGGACCCCAGCAGCCCCAGCCCGCCGGCGCGCACATGGCCGTTCACCCGGGCCACCACCGGCTTGGGCAGCTCCACCACCGCGCGCATCAGCCGTACGAGGGCCTGCGGCCCGTCCGTGCCCGTCTCCCTCAGATCGGCGCCCGAACAGAAGGTGTTGCCCGCATGGGTCAGCAGGACCGCACGCGTACCGGCGTCCTCCGCGGCCTCCGCCAGGCCCTCCAGCAGCTCGGCGACCAGCCGGGAGGACAGGGCGTTGCGGTTGTGCGGCGAGTCCAGGGTCAGCGTGGTGATGCCTTGCTCCGAGGAGCGGTGGACCAGTTTCACGTATGCCGCCTTTCTCAGTACGACTTGGGCAGGCCGAGCGTGTGGTGCGACACGTAGTTGAGGATCATCTCGCGGCTGACCGGGGCGATCCGCGCCACCCTCGACGCCGTGAGCAGCTGGGCGAGCCCGTACTCGGAGGCGAGGCCGTTGCCGCCGAGGGTGTGCACGGCCTGGTCGACGGCGCGGACGGCGGCTTCGGCCGCGGCGTACTTGGCCATGTTGGCGGCCTCGCCCGCCCCCATGTCATCACCGGAATCGTAGAGATGGGCCGCCTTCAGCATCATCAGCCGGGCGAGCTCGACCTCGATGTGCGACCGGGCCAGCGGGTGCGCGACGGCCTGGTGCGCGCCGATGGGCTCGCGCCACACCGTCCGCGTACGGGCGTAGCCGACCGCCCGGCCCAGGGCGTAGCGGCCCATGCCGATGGCGAAGGCGGCGGTCATGATGCGCTCGGGGTTGAGACCGGCGAAGAGCTGCAGCAGGCCGGCGTCCTCGTCGCCGACCAGGGCGCCGGCGGGCAGCCGCACGTCGTCGAGCGTGAGCTCGAACTGCTTCTCCGGAGCGGCGAGTTCCATGGCGATGGGGGTCCTCACGAACCCGGGGGCGTCCCTGTCCACGATGAACAGGCACGGCTTGAGCTTCCCCGTCCGCGCGTCCTCCGTGCGGCCCACGATCAGCGTCGCGTCGGCGACGTCCACGCCGGAGATGAAGACCTTGCGGCCATTCAAGATCCATCCGCCGTCCGTACGGCGGGCCGTCGTCCTGATGCGGTGCGAGTTCGATCCGGCGTCGGGCTCGGTGATGCCGAACGCCATCTTCGTCGTCCCTGCGGCGATCCCGGGCAGCCAGTGCCGCTTCTGCTCCTCCGTGCCGAAGCGGGCGATCACCGTGCCGCAGATGGCGGGCGAGACGACCATGAGCAGCAGGGGGCAGCCGGCGGCGCCCAGCTCCTCCAGGACGATGGCGAGCTCGACCATGCCGCGGCCGCCGCCCCCGTACTCCTCCGGGAGGTTGACGCCCAGATAGCCGAGCTTGCCGGCCTCCTCCCACAGCTCGTCGGTGTGCTTGCCGTCGCGGACGGCGGCGGTGACGTACTCCCTCCCGTACCGCTTCCCGAGGGCGGTGACGGCGGCGCGCAGATCCTGGTGTTCCCGGGTCTCGACGAGACTCATGACAACGGCTCCTTCGGATCCTCGATGACGACGGCGAGCAGGGCGCCGACCTCGACCTGGCGGCCGGGGGCGGCGTGCAGGGCGGTGAGCGTGCCGGTGGACGGAGCGACGATGCGGTGCTCCATCTTCATGGCCTCCAGCCAGAGCAGCGGCTGGCCCCGCTCGACCGCGCACCCCTCGTCGACCCCGTCCGCGAGGCGGACCACCGTGCCCGGCATGGGAGCCAGGAGGGAACCGGGAGCCGCGGGCACGGCGCCGGGGTCGGGGAAGCGGGGCAGGGGGGTGAACGCGTGGGCGCCCGACGGTGCGTCCACGTGGACGCGGTCGCCGTATGCGGACACGGCGTACGGGGTGCGCAGGCCGTTCACCTCCAGGACCACGTGGCCGCGGTCCGCCTCGACCAGCCGGATGCCGTTGGCGCCTTCGGCCTCCAGGCCGTGCCGGGTGAGGCGGTAGCGCACGGTGTGCACGGTGCCGTCCGGCTCCGAGCGATAGCGCTTCTCCTGCGGCCGGGAAGGGAGATTGCGCCAGCCGCCGAAACGGGAGCGGCCTTGCGCGTCCGCTACGGCCGCGGCGAGGGCGGCGACTTCGGCGCCCTCACCCCGCCGTGCCGTCAGTTCGGCCAAGTGCCGTTCATAGAAAGAGGTATCCATACCCCCGGCGGCGAATTCCTCGTGCCGAAGCGACCGCACGAGGAGCTCGCGATTGGTGACCGGCCCATGAATACGGGCGCGCTCCAGCGCGTGCGCCAGCAGCCGGACGGCCTCCGGCCGGGTGGGAGCCCAGGCGATCACCTTCGCGAGCAGCGGGTCGTAATACGGGGTGACCGTGTCACCTGCTGTGACCCCCGCGTCGACCCGAAGCCACCCCGCGCCTGCGGCGCGGCTTTCGGCCCACCCGCCCACCCGTTGAGGTATGGCGGATTGAGAAGTGCCCACGCCAAGGCCATCGGGATCGCCGGCCGTTGGTGGGATGCGGCGGGAGGGGGTGGGGGCGCAGGGGTGGGGGTCCGGGGCGCTGACGTGTATTTGCGGGCCCGATGCGGCAGGGAGTTCCGCTGCGTCGCCGGGCACGGGCCCGTAAATATACGGCCCCGGACCCCCACCCCGGAGCCCCCGCACCCGGCCCCGAAACGCACCCGCACCCACCCCCGTACCCGTACCCGCACCCACCCTCACCGACAGCTCCCGCACCACCCCCGTCTGCGGCCGCCACCCCGCCCCCGGATCCTCCGCGTACAGCCGGGCCTCCACCGCGTGCCCCGACGGCTCCGGCGGTTCGGCGTCCAGCGCCGCCCCCTCCGCCACCCGGATCTGCAGTGCCACCAGGTCCAGCCCGTACACCGCCTCCGTCACCGGATGCTCCACCTGCAGACGCGTGTTCATCTCCAGGAAGAACGCCTGCCCGTCCTTCACCAGGAACTCCACCGTCCCGGCCCCCACGTACCCGACGGCCCGCGCCGCAGCCGCCGCAGCCTCCCCGAGCACCCCCCGCAGCTGTTCCGGGAGCCCCGGTGCCGGCGCTTCCTCGATCACCTTCTGGTGCCGCCGCTGCAGCGAGCAGTCGCGCGTCCCCAGCACCCGTACGCACCCGTGCGCATCGGCCAGGACCTGCACTTCCACGTGCCGCCCGCCTTCCACGTACGGCTCGACGAAGACTTCGTCGTCGCCGAAGGCGGCCATGGCCTCCGCCCGTGCGGAGGCGAGCTCGGACTCCAGCAGGGCGGGGTCGCGTACGACGCGCATCCCGCGCCCGCCCCCGCCCGCCGCGGCCTTAATGATCAGCGGCGCCTCCCCGGCGGACGCCGCCGGCACCGGCACCCCCGCCTCCGCCATGATCCGCTTGGCGCGCGTCTTCGAGGCCATCGCCTCGATCGCCCCGGGCGGCGGCCCGATCCACACCAGCCCCGCCCGCTCCACGTCCCGGGCGAACTCCGCGCTCTCGGAGAGGAACCCGTACCCCGGATGCACGGCGTCCGCGCCCGCGGCGAGCGCGGCCCGCACCACGGCGTCCCCCCGCAGATAGGTGTCCGCGGCGGCGACCCCGGGCAGCCGCACCCCCGCATCGGCTTCCCGTACGTGCAACGCGCCGGCGTCGGCGTCCGAGTACACGGCGACGGTACGAATGCCCAGCTCCCGGCACGTGCGGAAGACCCGGCAGGCGATCTCACCGCGATTGGCGACAAGCAGTGACCCGATCACGCGATCATCCCCCTCACCCTCACTCTCACCCTCACATCCGAAAGACCCCGAACCCACCCCGCACGCCCTCGACCGGCGCCGTATGGATCGCCGACAGGCACATCCCCAGCACGGTCCGCGTGTCCCGCGGGTCGATGACGCCGTCGTCGTAGAGCCGCCCGGAGAGGAACGCGGGCAGGGACTCCGACTCGATCTGCTGCTCGACCATGGCCCGCAGCGCGGCGTCGGCTTCTTCGTCGTACGCCAGCCCCTTGGCCTGCGCCGACGTGCGGGCGACGATCGACAGGACCCCGGCGAGCTGCTGCGGTCCCATGACGGCGGCCTTGGCGCTGGGCCACGCGAAGAGGAACCGGGGGTCGAAGGCCCGGCCGCACATGCCGTAGTGCCCGGCCCCGTAGGAGGCCCCCATGAGCACCGACAGGTGGGGAACCCTGGAGTTCGCCACCGCATTGATCATCATCGCGCCGTGTTTGATGATGCCGCCCTGCTCGTAGGCCTGCCCGACCATGTACCCGGTGGTGTTGTGCAGGAAGACGAGCGGCACGTCGCGCTGATTGGCCAGCTGGATGAACTGCGCGGCCTTCTGCGACTCCTCGCTGAAGAGAACACCTTGCGCATTGGCGAGGATCCCCACGGGATACCCGTGAAGACGAGCCCACCCGGTGACCAGGCTGCTCCCGTACCGCGCCTTGAACTCGTCGAAGTCCGACCCGTCCACCACGCGGGCGATGACTTCGCGGGGATCGAAGGGCACCTTCAGATCACCCGGCACGATGCCGAGCAGCTCCTCCTCGTTATAAAGAGGCGGCTCGCCGACGCCCGGATCAGCGTGCGCCTTGCGCCAGTTGAGCCGCGAAACCACACGCCGCGCCGAACGCAACGCGTCGAGCTCGTCGACGGCGAAGTGGTCGGCGAGACCGGACACGCGCGCGTGCATCTCCGCACCGCCCAGCGACTCGTCGTCGCTCTCCTCCCCCGTGGCCATCTTCACCAGCGGCGGCCCGCCGAGGAACACCTTCGACCGCCCCTCCACCATGATCACGTGATCCGACATGCCGGGGACGTACGCGCCCCCGGCCGTCGAATTGCCGAACACCACGGCCACGGTGGGGATCCCGGCGGCCGACAGCCGGGTCAGGTCCCGGAACAGCCCGCCTCCGGGGATGAAGATCTCCTTCTGGCTCGGCAGGTCGGCGCCGCCGGACTCGACGAGCGAGACGACGGGCAGCCGGTTGGCGAACGCGATCTCGTTCGCCCGCAGGGCCTTCTTCAGGGTCCAGGGGTTGCTGGCCCCGCCGCGCACGGTGGGGTCGTTGGCCGTGATGACGCATTCGACGCCCTCGACCACCCCGATGCCGGTGACGAGCGAGGCGCCCACCGTGTGGTCGCTCCCCCACCCGGCCAGGGGCGAGAGCTCCAGGAACGGCGTGTCCGGGTCGATGAGCAGCTCCACCCGTTCGCGTGCGAGGAGCTTGCCCCGCGCCCGGTGCCGGGCGACGTACTTCTCCCCGCCCCCGGCCAGGGCCCGCGCGTGCTCCGCCGCGAGCGCGTCGAGCCGTTCCAGCATCGCCGTCCGGTGGGCGGCGTACTCCTCGCCCGACGTGTCGAGCCGAGAGACCAGCGCCGTCACAGCAGCACCTCCGGTATGTCCATGTGCCGGGCGCGCAGCCACTCGCCCAGGGCCTTGGCCTGCGGGTCGAAGCGGGCCTGGGAGGCGACGCCGGCGCCGAGGAGCCCGCCGACGGTGAAGTTGAGGGCGCGCAGGCCCGGGTAGACGTGGCGGGTGACGGGGAGCCGGGCGGTCTCCGGCAGGAGCCGGCGGAACCGCGCTCCGGTGAGCTCGTGGGCCAGCCAGCGCCACGCCGCGTCCGTGCGCACCCACACGCCCACGTTGGCCGAGCCGCCCTTGTCGCCGCTGCGCGCCCCGGCGACGAGGCCGAGCGGGGCGCGCCGGACGGGACCGCGCGGCAGCGGCTCGGGCAGCACGGGGGGCTCGGGCGGGGGCTCCCCCTCCGCGGCCGCGGGTACGGCGGGCACCCGCAGCCGCGTCCCGTCCGGCAGCACCGCCGTGTGCCGGACGGCGTACGCGTCGACCGCCGCGGCCTCGAACACGCCGTACGGGGAGCCGCGGCCCGGCGGCGCCGTGACGTGGAAGCCGGGGTAGCTGGCCAGGGCCAGCTCGACGGCCGCGCCGCTGACGGCGCGGCCGACCGCCTCGGGGTCGGGGTCGCGCACGACGAGCCGCAGCAGGGCGCTCGCCTCCTCCTGCACCTCCGCATCGGCGTGGTCCGTGCGCGCGAGGGTCCACCGGACCTCGGCGGGCGGGCGCTCGCCCAGCGCGTCCTCCATCTGCGCCCGTACGAGGGCGGCCTTGGCCTCCACGTCGAGGCCCGTCAGCACGAACACGACCTCGTTGCGCCAGCCGCCCACGCGCGTGAGCCCGACCTTGAGCGTGGCCGGCGGGGCCTCGCCGCGCACGCCGCTGATCCGTACGCGGTCCGGGCCGTCCTGCGCCAGCCGGACGGTGTCCAGGCGGGCGGTCACGTCGGGGCCCAGGTAGCGCGGGCCGCCCGTCTCGTACAGGAGCTGGGCGGTGACCGTGCCCACGGTGACGGCGCCGCCCGTGCCAGGGTGCTTGGTGATGACGGCCGAGCCGTCGGCGTGGATCTCGGCGAGCGGGAAGCCGGGGCGGCGGACGTCGTGCTCGGTGAAGAAGGAGTAGTTGCCGCCCGTGGCCTGCGTGCCGCACTCCAGGACGTGCCCGGCGACGACCGCGCCGGCCAGCCGGTCCAGGTCCCCGGCGAGCCAGCCGAAGTGGGCGGCGGCGGGGCCGGTGACGAGCGCGGCGTCGGTGACGCGGCCGGTGACGACGATGTCCGCGCCCGCGCGCAGGCAGGCGGCGATGCCGGCGCCGCCGAGGTAGGCGTTGGCCGTGAGGACGTCCGGGCCCCACTCCCGCTCCTGCAGCAGGTCGTCGCCCTCGACGTGGGCGACGCGCACGTCGGCGCCGACGCGGCGGGCGAGGGCGCGGATCTCGCGGGCGAGGCCGCCGGGGTTGAGTCCGCCCGCATTGGCGACGATCTTCACGCTGCGGTCGGCGGCGAGGCCGAGGCTCTCCTCGAGCTGGCGGAGGAAGGTCCCGGCGTAGCCGCGGGCGGGGTCCTTGAGGCGGTCGCGGCCGAGGATGAGCATGGTCAGCTCGGCCAGGTAGTCGCCGGTGAGGACGTCGAGGGGGCCGCCGGTCAGCATCTCGCGGAGGGCGCCGAAGCGGTCGCCGTAGAAGCCGGAGGCGTTGCCGATCCGCAGCGGGCGTAAGGGTTCGGGGTCTGTCACTGTGTGCCGCTCCCTCGGGAGTTCGTCAGGACGGACAGAGCGTGACAGCGCCCGGGAAAACAATCAAGCGTGCTTGCCTTTATTTTTCGGTCAGTTGTGCGGACGGGCGGTGGTGAGGGCCTCGGCGAGCACCTCGGCCAGGTGGCGGGCGCGCGTGCCGTCGCCGCCCGCGAGCTGGGTGATCTGCGTACGGCAGGAGAACCCGTCGGCCAGGACCTCCACCTGTGCGTCCTGGCCGGCGGCCTGCCGCAGAGCGGGCAGCAACTGCTCTTCCGCGCACGCCACGGACACCTCGTAATGGCCCGCTTCGAACCCGAAGTTCCCGGCCAGGCCGCAGCATCCGCCGCTCAGCGCGCCCACGAGTCCGGCGCGCACGCGGAGGCGGCGTTCGGCGGCGTCGCCGAGGACCGCGTGCTGGTGGCAGTGGGTCTGGCCGGCCACGTGGCGGTCCAGGCGGGGCGGCCGCCAGTGCGGGGCGAGCTCTTCGAGGGTCTGCGCGAAGGTGCGGATGGACGCCGCCAGTCGGCGCGCCCGCGGGTCGCCGGGAAGCAGCTCGGGGAGGTCCGTACGGAGCGAGGCGGCGCAGCTGGGCTCCAGCACGGTGACGGGCAGGCCGGCGGCGAGCGCCGGAGCCATGAGGCCGAGGGTACGGCGCATCTCCTTGCGGGCACGGTCGAGTTGTCCGGTGGAGACCCAGGTGAGGCCGCAACAGGGCGCCTTCGGTGGGACGGCGACACGCAGCCCGGCGCTCTCCAGGACCGCCACGGCGGCGCGGCCGACCTCCGGGGAGAGGAAGTTGGTGAACGTGTCGGGCCAGAGCACGAGATCCGCGCCCGCGGCGCGGTACTCCTCCCGCCCGCCCACCGGTTCCCCGGAACCGGACCGGTTACCGCCGGGGCCGTTGCCGGGCGCCCGGGCACCGCCGGGAGAAGCGGAGCCCGGACCGGCGGCGCCGGAGCCAGGCCCGGAGCCGAAGCCACGGCCGGAGCCGAAGCCAGGGCCAGGCCCGGAGCCAGGGCCAGGGCCGGAGCCGAAGCCAGGCCCGGAGCCAGAGCCAGGCCCGGAGCCAGAGCCAGGGCCGGAGCCAGGGCCAGGGCCGGTAGCTGTGCCTGCGGCCGCGTCGTCGCCCGTGCCGGGACCGGCAGCCGGCAGCCCGGCGGCCGAAGACGCAACCCCGCCGACCGGTCCGCCGCCGGGGCCCTCGCCCGACCCGGCACCCGGGCCACGAGCCCACCCGTCGCACCGCACATCCCCCCGCCCCCGCCACCACCGCGTGAACGGCTCCCCCGCAAGCTGCGGAAGATCCCGTTCCCGGGCGAGCCCTCCGAGCCGCTTCGCCGCCGCGGCGACCGGCGCCGTCCCCGCCAGCCGGTTGGCCGCCCCGGTCGCCCGGAGCGCCGTCACCCCCCGGAGCCACACCGGCAGCCACCCCATCGCGTAGTGGGCGGCGGGCCGCACCCGTCCCGCGTAGTGGTGGTGGAGGAACTCCGCCTTGTACGTGGCCATGTCGACGCCCACCGGGCAGTCGCTGCGGCATCCCTTGCACGCCAGGCACAGGTCGAGCGCCTCGCGGACCTCCTCCGAGCGCCAGCCGTCCGTGACGACCTCGCCCGCCAGCATCTCGTGCAGCAGGCGGGCCCGGCCGCGCGTGGAGTGCTGCTCCTCGCGCGTCACCCGGTAGGAGGGGCACATCACGCCCGCCGCGCCCGGAACCACCTCCGTCTCACGGCACTTGGCGACGCCGACGCACCGCCGCACGGCCCCCGCGAAGTCGCCGCCGCCCTCGCCGTCCGCGGGGTAGGCGAAGACGACCGGCACCGGGCGGCCCGGGAGCGCGTCGAAGCGGAGGTTCTCGTCCAGTTTGCGGGGGCGGGCGAGGATGCCGGGGTTGAGGCCGCCGTCGGGGTCCCAGAGGTCCTTGAAGCGTTCGAAGAGGCGGACGACCTCGGGTCCGTACATCTTCGGCAGGAGTTCCGCCCGCGCCTGCCCGTCGCCGTGCTCGCCGGACAGGGAGCCGCCGTGCGCGACGACCAGGTCGGCGGCGTCGCCGGAGAAGTCGCGGAAGCGCCGCACGCCGTCCGGGCGGGTCAGGCCGAAGTCGATGCGCACGTGGATGCAGCCGTCGCCGAAGTGGCCGTAGGGCGCGCCGTGCAGCCCGTAGCGGCGCAGGAGGGCGCGGAAGTCGCGCAGGTAGGCGCCGAGCCGGGCGGGCGGGACCGCGCAGTCCTCCCAGCCGGGCCACGCCTCGGTGCCGTCGGGCAGGCGGGTGGCGGTGCCGGCGGCGTCGTCGCGGATGCGCCACAGGGCGCGCTGCCCGGCCGCGTCCGCGACGATCGTGCGGCCGGTGGCGGCGGGGGCGGCCGCCCGGGCGATCTCCTCGGCGCGCGCCCGGGCCTCGGCGGCCGTGTCGCCGCCGGTCTCGACGAACAGCCAGGCCGTGCCCCGGGGCAGACCGGCCGCCGAGGCGGGGCCGACCAGGTCGGCGGCCATGCCCTCGACCGTCAACGGGCGGTGCGGCAGCAGCAGATGGGCGGCGTCGGCGGCGTCGCTCTCGTCGGCGTACCCCAGCACCGCCAGGACGCGCGCCCGCGGCGCCTCGACCAGCCGTACGGCGGCCTCCGTCAGCACCCCGAGCGTGCCTTCGCTGCCGGTGAAGGCGCGGGCCACGTCGGCGCCCCGTTCCGGAAGCAGGGCGTCCAGCGCGTATCCGGAGATGCGCCGCGGAAGGTCGGGGAACCTGGTGCGCAGCAGCGCGAGTTCGCTCTCGGCCAGGCCGCGCAGACCCGCGGCGAGCCGGGGCGACAGGCCGTCGTACCCGCGGGAGAGCCGCGCCCGCTCCCCGCTGTACGTCAGCACGTCCAGCTCGCGGACGTTGTCGGCGGTCGTCCCCCAGGCCACGGAGTGCGCCCCGCACGCGTTGTTGCCGATCATGCCGCCGAGGGTGCACCGGCCGTGCGTGGACGGGTCGGGGCCGAACGTCAGCCCGTGCGCGCCCGCCGCGGAGCGGAGCGCGTCGAGGACGACGCCCGGCTGGACGACGGCCGTACGGGTCTCCGGGTCGATCGCCGTGATCGCGTTCATGTGGCGGGTGAAGTCCAGCACCACGCCGGTGCCCGTCGCCTGCCCGGCGATCGAGGTGCCCCCGCCGCGGGCGACGACCGGCACGCCGTGCTCGCGGCAGACGGCGAGGGCGGCCGCGACGTCGGCGGCGTCGCGCGGGGCCACGACGCCGAGGGGCACGCGGCGGTAGTTCGAGGCGTCCATGGTCATCAGCGCGCGGGCGCCGGCGCCGAAGCGGACCTCGCCCCGCACGGCCTTGCGGAGGGCTTCCTTCAGCGCTCCGGGCACGTCTTCGTGCAGTGCTTCGTGCAGCTCGCCATTCGGCTCTTCGTCCGGCTCTTCGTGGTCAGCATCACTCTCCACAAGATCAGCCATACCCCCCATAGTGCCCCGGAGCCCCTGGTTCCACCGTCTCACCGAACGGACGTTTTACTGATCGCGAACACCGCACGCACTAGGCTGCCCACGTGGCTGATATCCAGATTCCCGCTGACATCAAGCCCGCCGACGGTCGCTTCGGCGCGGGCCCGTCCAAGGTGCGTACGGAAGCGCTCGCCGCGCTGGCTGCCACCGGAACCTCTCTGCTCGGCACGTCCCACCGCCAGGCACCGGTCAAGAACCTGGTCGGCCAGGTGCGCGACGGCGTGCGCGAACTCTTCTCCCTGCCCGAGGGCTACGAGGTGATCCTGGGCAACGGCGGCTCCACCGCCTTCTGGGACGTCGCGACGCACGGCCTCATCGAGACCAGGTCGCAGCACCTCGTCTTCGGCGAGTTCTCCTCCAAGTTCGCCAAGGCCGCGAAGCTCGCGCCGTGGCTGGAGGAGCCGACCGTCATCTCGTCCGAGCCCGGCACGCACCCGGAGCCGAAGGCGGAGGCGGGCGTCGACGCCTACGCCTTCACCCACAACGAGACCTCCACCGGTGTGGCCGCGCCCCTCAAGCGCGTCGAGGGAGCCGACGAGGGCGCACTCGTCCTGGTGGACGCCACGTCAGGCGCGGGCGGCCTGCCCGTCGACATCGCCGAGACCGACGTCTACTACTTCGCCCCGCAGAAGTCCTTCGCCTCCGAGGGCGGCCTGTGGATCGCCGTCTTCTCGCCCGCGGCCCTGGAGCGGGCGGCGCGCGTGCACGCCTCCGGGCGGCACATCCCCGAGTTCTTCTCCCTGCCGACCGCGATCGACAACTCCCTGAAGAACCAGACGTACAACACCCCG
Source organism: Streptomyces telluris (assembly GCF_024519335.1). NCBI lineage: Bacteria > Bacillati > Actinomycetota > Actinomycetes > Kitasatosporales > Streptomycetaceae > Streptomyces > Streptomyces telluris. Next base: position 201,033 of record NZ_JANIID010000003.1, on the reverse strand, counting down.
GCCCTCTCCACCCTCTTCCTGCTCGACCAGCAGCTGAAGTGGATCAACGGCCAGGGCGGCCTGGACTGGGCGGTGCGCCGCACCGCGACGTCGGCCCGCACGCTGTACGGCTGGGCCGAGGCCTCCGACCACGCGACGCCGTTCGTGACCGACCCGGCCAAGCGGTCGGCCGTCATCGGCACGATCGACTTCTCCGAGGACGTGGACGCGGCGGCCGTCGCCAAGGTCCTGCGCGCCAACGGCATCGTGGACACCGAGCCGTACCGCAAGCTGGGCCGCAACCAGCTGCGCGTCGCGATGTTCCCGGCGATCGACCCGGCGGACGTGGCGGCCCTGACGGCCTGCGTCGACTACGTGATCGAGCGCCTCTGACGAGGAGGGGCCGCCCGCCCGGGGCGGGCGGCCCCGTCACCCGCCTTCCCTCTCCCGCCCGCGCGCCTCACCGCCGCCGGACCACCCTCCGCACCCCCAGGACGAGGACCGCCGCCACGGCGAGCGTGCCCGCGCCGAGGGCGATGGTGCGGGTCCGGTCGTCGCCGTCGCCGCCGTCCGGGCCGCCGCGGGAGGCGCCGCCGCCCTTCGCGTCGTCCCGCTGCTTCGCCGCCGCGTCCGGCAGGAGGTCGCCCTGCAGGACGACCGGTTGCACGGAACTGCGCTTGCCCTCCGTCCCGTACATGAGGGTCCGGCCGTCCGGGGCGAAGGTGACGGACTCCCCCTGGCGCTGCAGCGGCACGCTCGGGCGGCCGATCTCCTCGGGGCGGCCGTCGCGCCAGCGGTACTCGATCGCGTCGAAGTAGCCGCGGACGACAAGCCGGGTCCCGTCCGGGGAGAAGGCGCCGTCCGTGGCCCACGTGTCGATGTCCGCGGTCTTCCGGAAGACGTTGACGCCGGAGGCGGACAGCTTCTCCGGGGCCGCGTACAGGGCGCCCGGGCCCGAGCGCTTCTTGCTGACGATGTAGACGCGCCCGGTCTTCGGATGCACCATCAGCGACTCGGCGTCGCGCGGCCCGTCCTCGTAGCGGACGGTGTAGCGGGTGGGGGTGACGGTGGTGTCCTTGAGGGTCTTCGGCTCGGCGAAGCGGTAGATCCACACTTCCTTCCAGCGTCCGCCGAAGTTGTCCCCGATGTCGCCGACGTAGAGGGAGCCGTCCGGGCCGAGGGAGATGGCCTCCACGTCGCGGGTCTCGATCCCGGAGAGGGTGACGGTGGCGACGGTGCGGCCGGTGCGGCTGTCCACGGCGTAGACGTACGGGCCGTCGTCGCTGTCGTTGTGCGTCCAGTACACGCCGGGGTGGGTGCGGCTGGCCGCCAGCCCGCTGGACTCCTTTATCCGCGGGTCCTCGATGGTGAAGGCGGCCGCGCCGTCGGCGGCGGCCCGCTGCGCGGTGGCGGCCCGCTGTGCGGCGGCGTCGTCGCCGTCGGCCAGGGCCGGCGCGGCGGGCAGCACGGCGAGCGCGGCGGCGGCGAGAGCGGCGAGGATCGGGCGTGGACGCATGGCTCCAAGCCTGCCATCCGGCCGCGTGCGACGGGGTCGGGCGACGCCGACGCGGTCGCGGCGAGCGCGGTACTGGGCGGCCCCGCCGGGGCGCCGGTACGACCGGCGCGCGCCACCCGCCCGGAACGCGACACCCCCGCTTTCCCGCGCGCCGCCCTGATCTGCGCCCCGTCCCCGACACCTCTGCAAACACGGTGAATATTCGCCAGACCCGCGGCCGAAAAGCACCAACCAATAAGAACTCATTGGCGAATTACCGCACTGCCGTTCGCGCGATCTCCCGTTAGGTTCTCGTTCGAACGGCAATCAGTTCCAGGGAGGGAAGTCTATGAAGCGCATCAAGCGCCGCCTGGCCTACGCAGCCGTGGGTTCGATCATGGCGGCCGGCACCGGTCTGGTGGGGGCCTCGGCCGCTTCGGCAGCACCGGCGCCGCACGTCTCGTCCTGTGACAACTACAGGAACACCGGGACCGTGTGGACGGCCAACTGTCGCGTCGACTACGGCCAGTCCCAGTCGTGGACCCGGTGTTCCGACGGCACCTACCTGTACGGCGCCTGGGTGGGCAAGGGCTACTGGATCTTCAGAGGCGACTGCTCCGGCCACGGCCGGGTCGTGAGCTACGGCCACACGGACCGCTGATCCGGCGCGAGCCGGTGAGGTGACACCCTGACGGATTCCGCCCCGCCCGTTGTTCGGCGGGGCGGATTCCGCCTTCCCGCCTCCGGGCCGCACCACCACGTTTTATTTTATACAAAAAATAATTCACTTTGATTTGCCGGAGAAAAGCCCTGCTCGGGCGGGCGCGCCCCGCACACGCACCTCGTGTGTCCCACCCGCCCCACGATCCGCGATGATGTACCCATGCGGATCATGTTCGTCGGCGACTCGATGACCATCGGTAGCGCCGGTGACCACACATGGCGCTACCGCATGTGGCAGCACCTCAACGCGACCCACGGCGGCCCGTACAAGATCGTCGGCCCGCGCCGCGAGCTGTACGACCCGGCCGCCGACGCGCCCGTCTCGCACTCCTACGGCGCACCCGGCTTCCCCGAGCGCGCCCGTGCGCACCTCGCCGGCTGGGGCGAGGGCTGGCTGCACATGGCCCCGCTCATCGGCGACGCCGTACGGGCCGGCCGCGCCGACACCCTCCTCGTCTCGCTCGGCCTGATCGACCTGGGTTTCTACACCGACGCCGGGCAGACGGCCGAGAACGTGCACCGCTTCGTCACCGAGGCGCGGGCGGCCAACCCGCGGATACGGGCGGTGCTGCTGCCCGTCATCCGCAACGTCCGCGCCCTGGGCGACCCGGCCTTCGCCGACGAGTGCGAGCGCTTCAACGAGCTGCTCGGCAAGGCCGTCGCCGAACTCGGCACGCCCGGCTCGCCGCTGCTCCTCGCCTCCCGCCCGGAGGGCTGGGACATCGACCGCGACACCTACGACGGCACGCACCCCAACGCGGCCGGCGAACACCTGCTGGCCGGCGCCTTCGCCGACGCGATGCACCAGGCGTGGGGCGTGGGCGCGCCGTACAGCCCGGCGCAGGACTGACGCCCGGCGGCCCCTCCCCATCGCCTGACGCGCCACCGGGCGGGACACGCCGTCCGACGCCCGCCCTCTTGATTGGAGTGCGCTCCAGGGCGTTGGCTGGTCCGCTATGGAGTACACGCAGCTCGGACGCACGGGACTCAAGGTCAGCCGGATCGTCCTCGGGACGATGAACTTCGGCCCCCAGACGGACGAGGCCGACAGCCACGCCATCATGGACGCCGCGCTCGACGCGGGCGTCAACTTCTTCGACACCGCCAACGTCTATGGCTGGGGCGACGACAAGGGCCGCACCGAGGAGATCATCGGCACCTGGTTCGCCAAGGGCGGCGGCCGCCGCGAGAAGGTCGTCATCGGCACCAAGGTCTTCGGCAACATGGGCCCGGACGGCGCCGACTGGCCGAACCACGACCGTCTGTCCGCCGTCAACATCCGCCGTGCCGTCGAGGGCAGCCTGCGGAGGCTGCAGACGGACCACATCGACCTGTACCAGTTCCACCACGTCGACCGGGCCACGCCGTGGGAGGAGATCTGGCAGGCGGTCGACGTCCTCGTCCAGCAGGGCAAGATCGTCTACGCGGGCTCCTCCAACCACGCCGGCTGGCACATCGCCCAGGCCAACGAGACCGCGCGGCGCCGCGGCTCGCTCGGGCTGGTCAGCGAGCAGTGCCTGTACAACCTCGCCGAGCGGCGCGCCGAGATGGAGGTCGTCCCGGCCGCGCAGGCGTACGGGCTCGGGGTGATCCCCTGGTCGCCGCTGCACGGCGGGCTGCTCGGCGGCGTCATCCGCAAGGAACGGGAGGGCGGCAGCGCCCGCGCCGCGTCCGGCCGCTCGGCCGACGCGCTCGCCAGCACCAAGGTCCGCGAGCAGGTCCAGGCGTACGAGAACCTGCTCGACAAGCACGGCCTGGCACCCGGGGAGGTGGCCCTGGCCTGGCTCCTCACCCGCCCGGGCGTGACCGGCCCCATCGTCGGCCCGCGCACGGCCGACCAGCTCGCGTCCGCCCTGCGCGCGGCCGAGCTGGAGCTGTCCGGCGAGCTGCTCGCGCAGCTGGACGAGATCTTCCCGGGTCCGGGCCCGTCGCCGGAGGCGTTCGCCTGGTAGGCCCGGGACCGGGGCCCGGGACCGCGGTCAGTGCGGTCAGGCCGGGCGGGCGCGGCGTCGTGGCGCCGGCCCGGCCCCCGGGAAGCCGCCGCGCCGGGTGAACCCCCGAAGGCCCCCGCGGGAGCCTTCGCGCACCGCTTACGGGGTCACTTCACCGCCGCCACCACGGCGACGACGACGAGCATCGCGGCGAGCGCGGCGGTCATGATGCGGTTTCTGGTCTTCGGGTCCACGCATCGAGCGTAACGGGCGGCGGGTGGTGGCCCGGCCGCCGGGGCTCGCCCGCCGGCCGCTACCCGCCCAGCTCCCAGGCGGCCACCGTCTCGTAACGGGGGCGCTCCCCGGGAACGCCGCCGCCCGGAAGCCGGCTCCGCATGAGCTCCAGCCGCTCCACGGTCCAGGGCGTGCCGCTGAAGCCGGCCAGGCTCTCGGCGTACGGCCGGAGGTTCACCGGGCCCGCGGCGCGGGCGAGGGTGAGGTGGGGCCGGAAGTCGTGCGTGGTGTCGACGGCGACGCCCGCCCGGCGCGCCCCGGCCGCGGCCGAGCGGGCCAGATCGCGCAGGATCGTCCGCTCGCCGTCGGCCCCGACCCACAGCACCCGGTCCCCGAACCGCCCGCCGCCGGCGAAGCGCAGTTCGTGCGGCGCGTGGCGGTGGGCGGCGCGCCCCAGCCGCTCGGTGAGCTCCGGCAGCAGCTCCGGATCGACCTCGCCGAGGAAGGCGAGCGTGAAGTGCCAGCCGGACGGTTCGGTCCAGCGCAGCCCCTCCGCACCGGGCAGCCCGCGCAGGGACGCGGTGGCGTCCGTCAGCTCGACGACGGCCGCCTCGGGCGGCAGGACAGCGGCGAAGAGTCGCATAGGACCAGTCTCCCCTTTGGGCAGGGGTTTACGGATGCGGTGCCCGGGGGGCCGGACGGGACGGGCCCCGCCCCCGGCCTGAGCCGGGGGCAGCGGCAGGGGCCCCCAGGGGTCCCCGGCTACGCCGCCGTCGCCAGCCCCTCCGCCGGTGCCGGCTCGCGGGGGACAAAGGCGACGTGCGGGTGGCCGCGCCGTAGGTCGATCTTCAGGCGCAGGCCGCCGACCCGGGCCAGGGCCAGGCCCACCCCGGCCGCCGCGAGCGTGGCGACCGCGCCGCCGGCGAGGAAGCCGACGCGGGCGCCGTAGGCGTCGGTCACCCAGCCGACCAGCGGGGCGCCGAGGGGCGTGCCGCCCATGAACACCATCATGAACAGGCTCATGACACGCCCGCGCATCGCGGGATCCGTGGCCAGCTGCACGCTGGAGTTGGCGGTCACGTTGATCGTCAGGCCGAACATCCCGATCGGTGCGAGGAGCGCCGCGAAGACCCAGAACGAGGGCGCGAGGGCCGCCGTGATCTCCAGCAGGCCGAAGAGCAGGGCGGCGCCGACGAGGAGCCGCAGCCGCGAGCTGCCCCGGCGCGCGGCGAGCAGGGCGCCCACCAGGGAGCCGGCCGCCATCAGGGTGTTGAGCAGGCCGTAGGTGCCGGCGCCGCCGTGGAAGACGTCGTTGACGAAGGCCGTGAGCCAGATCGGGAAGTTGAAGCCGAAGGTGCCGATGAAGCCGACGAGGACGATCGGCCAGACGAGGTCCGGCCGCCCGGCCACGTAGCGCAGGCCCTCTCTGAGCTGGCCCTTGCCGCGCGGCGCGGGCTCGACCTTGTGGAGCTCGGAGGTGCGCATCAGCAGCAGTCCGGCGACGGGCGCGACGAAGGACAGGCCGTTGAGGAGGAATGCCCAGCCGCTGCCCACGGCGGTGATCAGCACACCGGCGACGGCGGGGCCGACCAGGCGCGCGGACTGGAAGTTGGCGGAGTTGAGGCTGACGGCGTTGCGCAGGTCGGCGGGGCCGACCATCTCCACGACGAAGGCCTGGCGGGCGGGGTTGTCCACCACGGTGACGAGGCCGAGCGCGAACGCGGTCAGGTACACGTGCCAGACCTGCACGTGCCCGGAGAGGGTGAGGACGGCGAGCGCGAGGCCGGTGACGCCCATGGCCGTCTGGGTGGCGATCAGCAGCCTGCGCTTGGGGTAGCGGTCGGCGATGACGCCGCCGTAGAGCCCGAGGAACAGCATGGGCAGGAACTGCAGGGCCGTGGTGATGCCGACGGCGGCGGACGAGCCGGTGAGGCTGAGGACCAGCCAGTCCTGCGCGATGCGCTGCATCCAGGTGCCGGTGTTGGAGACGACCTGGCCGGTGGCGAAGAGGCGGTAGTTGCGGATTCCGAGGGAACTGAAGGTGCCGCCCTTGCGCCCCGGACTCGTCGTCCGGCCGGGCTTGTTCAGGGCGGCGCTGCGTGTGGCGTCGTCGTGGCTGTTCGGTGCGGGTGCGGAGTCTGCTCCGTGTCCCGTACTCAAAGTGGGTTCGCCTCCTCCTGGCGCGTATTACAGGTGCGCGAGTTTCTCGAGGACGGGCGCGGCGGCGCGCAGCGTCGCCCACTCGTCCTCGTCGAGCCGGCCCACGAGCTCGGTGAGCCAGACGTTCCGCTTGCGGCGGCTCTCTTCGAGCATGGCCTCGGCCCGCTCGGTCTGGGTGACCACCTTCTGGCGGCGGTCCTCGGGGTGCGGCTCCAGCCGGACCAGGCCCTTGGCTTCGAGCAGGGCGACGATGCGGGTCATCGACGGGGGCTGCACGTGCTCCTTGCGGGCGAGCTCGCCCGGCGTGGCGCTGCCACAGCCGGCGAGGGTGCCCAGCACCGACATCTCCGTGGGGCTGAGCGATTCGTCGACCCGCTGGTGCTTGAGCCGACGCGACAGGCGCATGACACCGGAGCGCAGGGAGTTCACTGCTGCGGTATCGACTTGGGGGTCCCGGTCCGACATGTTCTTTAGCTTAACTCATTACCCGGACTAAATAAAGCCGGTTTACCAGGGCGCCCGGCGGCACCGCCCGCAGCACCGGAAGCACGGCGGGGAGGCGGGGTGACCCCGTCCACCCCTTGCGTGCGCGGGGGCAAAACATATGATCACCGGACTATTGCGGCGAATCATCGGGGGACCGCCATGAGCACGAACGCGAACGCGAGCACGCACGCGAGCACGAACACGGCCACAGACGCGAACGCGGCCACAGGCAGGAACACGGCCACAGGCAGGAACACGACGGCAGAGCCGGGCGCGGTTGCACAGCCGACGCAGCCCGCACAACCGGCGCAGCCCGTACAACCGGCGCAGCCGGCAGAGCCGACACAGCCGGTCACCTTCGCCGACTGGGTGCAGCACTTCACCGACGAGGCCGAGCGGCGCCGGCAAGCCGGCGACCCGGACTGGACGCAGGACGTCCGCCTGCCCCGCGCCGTCCGCAGCAGCCTCCAGCGCTTCCAGGTCGGCGAGAGCGGCGACGGCGCGAACCTGATCGGCAAGGCGGACCGGGCGGGCGACCCCGACTACGCCGCCGCCGTCCGCCTGTTCGTCGCCGAGGAGCAGAACCACGCGCGCCTGCTCGCCCGGCTGCTCGCCGCCGACGGCGCGCCGCTCCTCGACGGCCACTGGAGCGACGCGATCTTCGTCCGGGTCCGGCGGCTGTTCGGGCTGCGCCTGGAACTGATGGTCCTCACCATCGCCGAACTCGTCGCCGTCCCCTACTACCGGGCGGTCCGCGACGGCGTCGGGCAGGCGCTGCCGTCCGACGTCGCGGCCCGCATCCTGGCGGACGAACAGCGCCACATCCCCTTCCACTGCCTGCGCCTGCGCCAGTCGGTGGGCACTCTGCCCCGGCCGCTGCGCCGCCCCGCGATGGCCGGCTGGCGGGCGCTGCTCTGCGCCGCCGCCGTCTTCGTCGCCGTGGACCACGGGGCGGCGCTGCGCCGGCTCGGGGTGCGGCGGGGGCGGTTCGTCGCCCAGGTGACGGGCCTGGCGGGCGCGGTCGTGGCGGACGTCCTCGGCACGGGCCCCGGCCGTACGGACGGAGGCGGCCGAGCCCGCCGACGCCTGCCTGTCATGTCCGGTCGCTGACAAAAGTCATGGCCGACCGTGGATCAACGGCACTGCCGGAGGCACCGGGCGGACCGCGAAGGTAGAGGTACGCCCGGAAGCCGCACGGCTTACGGGGCACACACCGCAGACCCGGGGGCCTCCGACCATGAGCAACACGTCCTTCACCGCACCGCCGGCAACCACCACGCCGTATATGACTGACGTCACGTCAGCGACCGGGGTCCCGTCGGCACCTGATGTACCGTCAACGGCCCCCGTCCCGCGGGGGCGGGCCCTCTGGGAGAGCTTCGCGCCGCTGGTGGTGGACGCCGTCCTGCCGATGGCCGCGTACTACGCGCTCAGCAAGGGGTTCGGCATGGGCACGGTCGCGTCCCTGGGCTGGAGCAGCGCGCTGCCCGCCGCGCGGACGGTCTGGGGCCTGGTGAAGGACCGCCGGCTCAACGGGCTCGCCGCGCTCATCCTCGTCGTCAACATCGTGGGGCTGCTGCTCAGCACGGTCAGCGGGGACGCCCGGCTGATGCTGGCCAAGGACAGCGCCGTGAGCAGCGTCATCGGCCTCGTCGTGCTGGCCTCCGCGTTCGGGCGGCGGCCGCTGATGACCACCGGGCTCAAGCCGTGGGTGGTCAAGGGCGACCCCGTGCGGCTGGCCGCCTGGGACCGGCTGTCGGCCGGCGACGCGCGGTTCCGGCGCACCGAGCGGACGTTCTCCCTGGTGTGGGGGACGGCGCTGCTGGCCGAGTGCGTCGCCAGGGTCGTGGGCGCGTACACCCTGCCGGTCGACACGATGGTGTGGCTGGGGAACGTGATCCTGGGCGTCGCGGTCATCGCCGCGATGCTGGTCGGCGGCGGGCTGGCCGCCGATCCGATGGAGAAGACGGTCGACGCGGAGGTCCGGAAGGGCGCGGAAGCCGCCTAGGGCGCGGAGGTCACGGAAGTCGCAGCGTAGGCGGTGGGGGGCGGACGGCCGTCCCCACCGCCTACGCTGGAAGTGCGGCCCACTGAACGAACCCCCGGGAGGCCGTCATGACCAGGAAAGTCGCCGACTGCCGCCGGTTCCCCAGCGAGACGGACTGCTCGCTGACCATCACCGGTGAGGAGGACGAGGTCATCCGCGCCGCCAGCGAACACGCCGTCTCCGTGCACAAGCACCAGGACAGCCCGGCGCTGCGCGAGCAGATCCGCGAAATGCTGGAGGACGAGAAGGCCAGCGCCTGACACCGCGCGCACCCGTCCGCGCACCCGCCCCGCACCCGTGGCTCACGCGGGGAAGCGCCGGTCCACCCAGCGCCACGCCGACTCCAGCGCCCCGGCGGCCGTCGCCGCGATGGCGACGGCCGCCCAGGGCATGGTCGTGCCCACGAGCTTCAGGGCGAAGAAGTGCTGCAGCCAGGGCGTGACGAGCACGACGAGGAAGCCCGCGCCCATGGCCAGGACGAGGCCGATCCGCCACCACGTGTACGGGCGCGCGATGATCGCGAGCACCCACAGGGAGATCAGGAAGAGCGTCAGCGTCGCCGCGCTGGTCTCCGCGTCGAGGGCGCCGGGGCCCGCGTAGTGGTGCCGCGCCAGCAGGTACGCGGCGAAGGTCGCGGCCGCCGCGATGATCCCGGCCGGGATGGCGTACCGCATCACCCGGCGCACGAAGTGCGGCTTGGCGCGCTCCTTGTTCGGCGCGAGGGCCAGGAAGAAGGCGGGCACGCCGATGGTGAGCGTGGAGAGCAGCGTCAGGTGGCGCGGCAGGAACGGATACGGCACCTGCCAGCAGACCACGAGGATCGCCAGCAGCACCGAGTAGACGGTCTTCGTCAGGAACAGCGTCGCCACGCGCGTGATGTTGCCGATGACGCGGCGTCCCTCCGCCACCACCGACGGCAGCGTGGCGAAGCTGTTGTTCAGCAGCACGATCTGGGCGACGGCCCGGGTCGCCTCGGAGCCCGAACCCATCGAGACGCCGATGTCCGCGTCCTTCAGCGCGAGGACGTCGTTGACGCCGTCGCCCGTCATGGCGACGGTGTGCCCCCGGGCCTGCAGCGCGCCGACCATGTCCCGCTTCTGCTGCGGGGTGACGCGCCCGAAGACCGCGCCCTCGTCCAGGGCGGCGCCCATCTCCTCCCGGCCGGCGGGCAGCCGCCGCGCGTCGACCGGCCCCTCGGCGCCGGTCAGGCCCAGCTTGGCGGCCACGGCGCCGACCGAGACCGCGTTGTCGCCCGAGATGACCTTGGCGGAGACGTTCTGCTCGGCGAAGTAGCGCAGGGTGTCGCCCGCGTCCGGGCGCAGCCGCTGTTCCAGGACGACCAGGCCCGTGGGCCGGACGCCGTCGGTGACGCGCGGGTCGTCCAGCTCGCGCGCGGCGCGGGCGAGCAGCAGCACCCGCAGCCCGCGGGCGTTGAGCTCCTCGACCTGGGCGAGCGCCGGGGCCTCCGGGGCCAGCAGCACGTCGGGCGCGCCGAGCAGCCACGTGCCGCTCTCGCCGTCGGGGGTGCTCAGCGCGGCGCCGCTGTACTTCCGGGCGGAGGAGAAGGGCAGCGACTCGGTGCAGCGCCAGCGCGCCGGCGCCGGATAGGCGTCGATGATCGCCTGGAGGCTGGCGTTGGGCCGGGGGTCGGCCTCGCCGAGGGCGCCGAGCACCTGGCGCACGTGGGCCTCGCTCGCCCCGTCCGTCCTGTCACCCACCGCGCCGTCCAGCAGGCGCAGCTCGCTGACGTCCATGCCGCCCTCGGTGAGCGTGCCCGTCTTGTCCAGGCAGACGACGTCGACGCGGGCCAGGCCCTCGATCGCGGGCAGCTCCTGCACCAGGCACTGCTTGCGCCCCAGCCGGATCACACCGATCGCGAAGGCCACGGAGGTGAGCAGCACCAGCCCCTCGGGCACCATGGGCACGATCCCCGCGACCATCCGCCGGACCGCTTCCCGCCAGTCGTGGTCCTGGACGATCCACTGGCTGACGATCAGGCCGACGGCCGTCGGGATCATCATCCACGTCACGTACTTGAGGATCCGGCTGATGCCGGTGCGCAGCTCGGAGTGGACGAGCGTGAAGCGGGACGCCTCCTCGGCGAGCTGGGCCGCGTACGCCTCGCGCCCGACCTTGGTGGCGGTGAAGGCGCCGCCGCCCGCCACGACGAAGGACCCGGACATGACGGGGTCCCCGGCCCGCTTCAGCACCGGGTCGGCCTCGCCGGTCAGCAGCGACTCGTCGATCTCCAGCCCGTCCGCCTCCAGGACCCGGCCGTCCACGACGCACTTGTCGCCCGGCCCGAGCTCGATCACGTCGTCGAGGACGATCTCCCCGGTCGGGATCGCGCAAGGCGCGCCGTCGCGGCGCACGGTCGGCTTCGCCTCGCCGATGACGGCGAGCGAGTCGAGGGTCTTCTTGGCCCGCAGCTCCTGGACGATGCCGATCGCGGTGTTGGCGACGATCACGAAGCCGAAGAGGCCGTCCTGGATCGGGCCCACGACCAGGATGATCAGGAAGAGGACGCCGATGATGGCGTTGAACCGGGTGAAGACGTTGGCCCGGACGATCTCCGTGGTGGAGCGCGAGGAGCGGACGGGTACGTCGTTGACCTCGCCCCGGGCCACCCGCTCGGCGACCTCGGGCCCGCTCAGGCCCGGGTGCGGCGCCGGCAGGTGTTCCTCGGTCGCGGTCTGCGCCGGATCGCTCATGAGTCCGACGGTAAGGGGGCGCTGGGCGCCGTGCCTTCCGAACGGCGGGATGGCGTACGTCCCGACGGCTCGTAACCGACGAAAAGGCGAGCCTCTTCGGACGGGCTCCGGGCCTAGCGGGCCGTGCTCCCCGCCGCTTCGCCGCGATCGGCGGCGCGGCGGATCGCCGCGTCCCGCTTGCGGACGTACCAGACGCCGATCAGGCCGAGCCCGCCGCCGGCCAGGCACGTCCACACCCACCACAGGTGCCCGTGGTCCCGGAACCAGCCGTAGAAGGGGATCTGGACGAGGAAGAGGACGAACCAGATGACGGTGCCGCCGGTGATGGTGGCGACGACGTTGCCCTCCAGGGGCTCCGGCGCTTCGTGCCTGGGTGTCCACTTCGTCATGGGCGCAAGCGTAGTCCGTGGGGGCCGAGGGCCCGCGCGAGCCCCGGTGGGAGTCCCGGTGGAGTCCCGCGCGAGCCCCGGCGGGAGTGCGGTACAGCCGTCAAGGGGTCCGCGCCCGGACGCGGACCCCTTGGCGCATAAGGGTCTACGCGCGGAGATAGCAATCGCGGGCTTGTTTATTCATACTGAATCGAACGGAAAATGACTGGCTGGTTTCGTCTGATCATACAGTTCATGATCCATTCGCGTGTCCCCCCGCCGCCTACGTCCCCCGCGCAGGCCCATCCGACTGAGGTCCCGTATGCCCACCTCGGCCACTTCCCCGGTCGACGCCCAGCAGCCGTCCACGCCGCCGTCCCCGCCCAAGGGCGCCCTCGACCGGTACTTCCGGATCACCGAGCGCGGCTCCTCCGTCTCCCGGGAGCTCCGCGGCGGCCTGGCCACCTTCTTTGCGATGGCCTACATCGTCGTCCTGAACCCGATCATCCTCGGGGCCGGTCAGGACAAGTTCGGTCACCAGCTGGACAACGCCCAGCTGGTCACGGCCACCGCCCTGATGGCCGGGCTCAGCACCGTCCTCATGGGCGTCATCGGCAACGTGCCGATCGCCTGCGCCGCCGGCCTCGGCATCAACGCCGTCGTCTCGCTCCAGCTCGCACCCAAGATGAGCTGGCCGGACGCGATGGGCATGGTCGTCCTGGCGGGCCTGGTGCTGATGGTGCTCGTCGTCTCCGGTCTGCGGCAGCGCGTCATGGACGCCATCCCGGGCGGGCTGCGGCGCGCCATCGCGATCGGCATCGGCCTGTTCATCTCGCTGATCGGCCTGGTCGACTCCGGCTTCGTCACCCGCAACCCGGACGCCGCCCACACCACCGTGCCGCTGGGCCTCGGCCAGGGCGGCCAGCTGCAGGGCTGGCCCGTGCTGGTCTTCGTCGTCGGCCTCGCCCTGACCTTCATCCTCGTCGTACGGAAGACGCGCGGCGCGATCCTCATCGGCATCGTCGCGATGACGCTCGTCGCCATCGTGATCAACTCGATCGCCGGGATACCCGGCGCGAGCTGGGGCCTGTCCGTCCCCGAGGTGCCGGACAAGATCGTGGGCGCCCCCGACTTCGGCCTCATCGGTGACATCAGCCTCTTCGGCGGTTTCCAGGAGGTCGGGCTGCTGACCGGCTGCCTGTTCGTCTTCACCGTGCTGCTCTCGGGCTTCTTCGACGCGATGGGCACGATCATCGGCGTCGGCGAGGAGGCCGGGCTCACCGACGAGAACGGCCAGCTGCCCAACATGGGCAGGATCCTGATGGTCGACGGCGTCGCCGTCGCCGCCGGCGGCCTGGGCTCGGCCTCGGCCAACACCTGCTTCGTGGAGTCCACGGCGGGCGTCGGCGAAGGCGCCCGCACCGGCCTCGCCAACCTGATGACCGGCGGCCTCTTCCTCCTCACCCTGGTCTTCACCCCGCTCGCCACGGTCGTCCCCTCGCAGGCCGCCACGCCCGCGCTGCTCGTCGTCGGCTTCCTGATCATGGCGGCCAACGTCAAGGAGATCGACTGGAGCGACTTCACCATCGCGGTGCCGGCGTTCCTGACGATCATCGCGATGCCGTTCACGTACTCGATCACCAACGGCATCGGGATCGGCGTGCTCGCCTTCATCCTGCTGCGGATCGCCGACCGGCGGGGCCGCCAGATCCCGTGGCTGCTCAACGTCGTCGGGCTCTGCTTCCTCGTGTACTTCTTCCTCGACCCGATCGAGCAGATGCTGGGCGTGAAGTAACGCCCCCGCGGCCTTCCGCCCTCGCTCGGCCCCCGGTGACCTCGGCCACCGGGGGCTTCGCGTTCCCCGCCCGCACTGCTCTCCCGGCGGGAACGGCACACTGAAGCGGTGAGCGTGGTGATCGATGTCTCGGGCGTACCGCTGGACCGTGTGTCCTTCGCGGTGTCGCCGCTCGCCGAGCTGGGAGCGGCGCTGCACGTCCTGGCCGAGCCGTCCCACCATCCCGGCCTCCTCGACTGGGCCGCCCGGACCAGGGCGCAGCTCCCTCCGGACCTCGCCGACAGGCTCCACGAGGCGGACATCCTCTGGCGCTCCACGCGTTCGGACCTGTTCCTGCCCGGCGGCACGGCGCCCGGCCCTGTCGCGACCCCCGGCCCTCTCGCGACCCCCGGCCCTCTCGCGGCCCCCGGCCTTGTCGCGGCGCCCGGCCCTGGAGCGAGCGGCCTCGAAGCGGCCGGCCTCACAGAGGAGCTTGACGCATGGGACCGGCTGGACGACGACGCCTTCGTCGTCGCCGCGGTGGAGATCTCCTGCGCCACCTCCTTCGCCCACTCCAGCCCGTCCCCGCTGCGCCGCGCCGAGGACCGCCGGCGGGCCCGGGAGCTCGCCGCGGCGCGCGGGCCGCGCCAGGCCGCGTTCGCCGACCGGCTGCTGGAGGACCCGCAGAAGGTACGCGCCTGGCTCCGCCGGCTCCTGGAGGACTGCGAGCAGCACTTCTTCGGCGAGGTCTGGCAGCAGGTCCGCCCCCGGCTGGCCGCCGACGCCCGCCACAAGAACGAACTGCTCAAGCGCCGCGGCCTGGCGCACGCCGTCGCCGCGGCCTCCTCCGCCATCACTCTGGACACCGAACGCCACCTCCTGGTGATCGACAAACTGCAGGACGGCCGGGTGCGGGCCCCCTCCGCCGGGCTGGTCCTCCTGCCCACGGCCTTCGGATGGCCGCACCTCGTCGTCCGGGACGCCCACGGCGACCGGCCGGTCCTCCAGTACCCCGTCGCCGTGCCCGAACTGCCGCCGGCGCTTTCGCTGGCGGTGGTCCGGCAGCGCCTGGATGCCGTCGCCCACCCCCTCCGGCTCCGCCTGTGCCGGACCCTGGCCCGGGGACCCCACTCGACCACGGAACTGGCGGACGCCAACGGCCTCACGGCCCCGGAGGTGTCCCGGCACCTCGGCGTCCTGAAGAAGGCCGGTCTCACCCGCACCCGCCGGCAAGGGCGGTACGTCTTCCACGAGCTCGACATCGAGCTCGTCGGCCGCCTCGGTGCGGACTTGCTGGGGAACGCCTTGCGCTAGGTTCCGCCAACAGACCCAGCGAATCCGGCGGATCCGGCAAGCCGTGCGGACCGTGCGGATCGAGCGGACCGTGCGGACCGAGCGGCCCGCTACCGGTACATCAGCCGTCGCAGCACCACCTCCACCGGCCCCCGCCGGCCCCGGCGTTCCAGCGCGTACGCCCCGGCCACCGTCACCAGCCACACTCCCACCGCGAACAGGGCCATCGTGGCGCTGGTGAGGCGGGCGCCCATGCCCAGCCCCCAGGCCGCGAGCAGCGGGGCGAAGAGCAGCGAGTGGGCGAGATAGCAGGACAGGGACCGCTTGCCCACGGCGGCCACGGCCGTGACGGCCACTGCGGCCTTCGCCTTGCCCCGTGCCGCCCGCCCGCTCCACCAGTGGACGAACAACGCCACCACCGCGACGTAGCCGAGCCCGGCCCCGTACCCGGTGATCTCCCGGAGCACCGTCAGCGCCCCGGACTCGCTCTGCGCGTCGTCCGGCACCCGGAGCGCCCCGACGTGTGCGAGGGCCGCGGGCAGCGCGCCGAGCCAGCCGACCGCGATGCCGAGGACCGCCGTGCGGCGCAGCAGCGGCAGGTGGCGGCCCGGCTCCTCCAGGATGCGGCGGCGCGCGGCCCAAAAGCCGAGCAGGAAGAGGACGTAGCCTCCGCCGATCAGGGAGAAGGGCGGAGCGGTGAAGGTGACGAAGAGGCCCGTGGTCAGCCGGGTCCCGGCGGCTGCGAACCAGCTCTCCTCGCCCGCCCCGTAGGCCGCGGCCCCCGGTTCCGCACTCGCGTCCCCCAGTGACCCCAGCTCTCCCCGGAGCAGTGCCGATATGACCGGCTGCGCGGACACGAGCACCAGCTGGGCGGCGGCGATCGCGATCCACCACTTCAGGGCGCGCTCGCTGCGCCGGAGGAAGAGCGGGGCGAGGGCGAGGCTCAGCAGCCCGTAGTAGCCGACGATGTCGCCCGCCATGAGGAGGGTGGAGTGGGCGAGCCCGATGACTATCAGGAGCAGGCTGCGCCTGCGCAGGATCCTGACCGCGTCGCGTTCGCCGGCCCCGCCGGCGGTCAGGCGCAGGAAGAGCTGCATCATGCCGTAGCCGAAGAGGAAGGCGAAGAGCGGATAGACCCGCAGGTCGAGCGCCGTGATCATCGCGAACTGGACCGCGTGGTCCAGCCCTCCCCCGGTCACGGGCTGCCAGCCCGAGGGCCCGTACGCGGACCGCCACAGGTGGAACGCGGTGTTGGACAGCACGATGAACAGCAGCATCATCCCGCGTGCGAAATCGGGTGCGAGGGCCCGCTCGGCGGACCGCACGCCGCCGAGGCGCGGGGCCGGGGCCGGGCTGCTGGTGGCCTCGGCCGTGGTGTCGGTCGTCATGCCTCGACGCTAGGGAGGCGCCGGGTGGCCGGGCGTCCCTCTTCCGTCTATGAGCGCCACACCTTCGTCTAAGAACGCACCATCTTTCGTCCGGGAGCGCGCATGCGGGCCACGGCCCGACGGGGGGCTCCGCCCGCCGGCCGGCCCGGCCCGGCCCCACGCTCCCTCCCTCTCTCCTGGACGAAGAGCACCCTTTGGTCGCGGTGCTGAACATCTTCGCCTCCGGCATCACGGACGCTCTCGAAAGCGCGGAGCCGGAGCGGGAAGGGGAGGACGACAGACGCTTCATTCCCTACGACGCGGTGGCCCGGCGCCTGGCACAACTGGGGCTGTCATGAGCGCGACGACCGGGCCGGGTCGGCCGCCGGAGAGCCTCTTCCTCGCCTGCGACCTGCAGGAGCCGGGGGCCGAGGCGGCGGCCCGGGCGACACTCCGCCGCCTTTCCGCGCACGACCGGGAGCGGGTGGCGCGCCTGCACCGATCCACCGACCGGACGCGCTCGGTGCTGGCCCGCCGGCTGGCCCTCCAGGCCGCGGGCCGCCTCCTCGGCATCCCGTGGACCGGACTCCGGCTCGGACGTCACCACCAGGGGCGCCCGTACGTGACGACGCACCCGCGCCTGTCCCTGAGCATGGCGCACAGCGGTCGCTACGCGGTGGCGGCCGCGGCGCTCGGCGCGTGCGTGGGTGTGGACGTGGAGGAGATCTCGCGCGTCTCCGCGCTGCCGGACAGCGCCTTCCTCACTCCCGCCGAGATCACCTCTCTGCCCCCGGCAGGAGCCGCCGCGGAACACAGGGCGGCGCTGTGGGCCTTGAAGGAAGCCGCGACGAAACTGACGGGCGAGGGCATGCGTGCCGGCATGAAGCGCGTCGCCTTCCGCCGGGAGGGTGCCCACGCTCCCTTCACGGCGGAAACGCCCTACACCGACGGCGGGTTCACCGCGTGCCGGCTCCCCGGAGGATACGTCTGCGCAGTGGGAGTCTCGGCAGGCACACCACCCGCGGTGCCGACGCTCCTGACCGTCGGCACCGCGCCACAACAGGCCGAACCGGCCGCGGAAGAGTCCGCACCGCACATCTGGCTCAGTGTCAACTGAGCACGGCCAAAGGCCCCCTGAGGCCGGTCAGAGCGAGCGTCCAGTCGCTCTGACCACACCGCCCCGACGGCTTGCGCGGTCGTCATACGCCGCCCGGCACGAAAGGCATGCGCGCGGGAACCCCCGCCCTTCGCCGCATGCCACCCCGGGCAGAACGAACGCGCAGGCCGTCGGGGCCCACGGATGCCGTGGTCGCTTGCGGGAGGCCCGGCGGCCTGAGGGCGGCGTACTCGGTGAAGCGGACGGTTCCGCAATCGCGGCAGCGGGCCTCGCCCCGCGTGCGGGCCGACCATCCGCCGCGGTGCGTACAGGTCACCCGCACCATCACACACCCCCCATGTGCACGGTCCGCCAGTGACGGCGCTGGAGCACCAGCGCGTCCCCCGTCGCAAGGGGATCGCCCCCGGCCGCGGCCTCCTTGTAGGCGGCCGCCAGCTGCGCACACTCACCGCACCCGTACATCGGCCGAGACCCGGCCGACAACAACCCGGCAGCCTCCCGGTCACCCCGGGTGGCAAGCCGAAGAGAGGCGGACGGCGCCTCCCACTCGAGCCCACCGCCAGGACGGCGCAGGGTCACACGACTCCCTGCACCCCCGATCACCTGCGCGACCCGCCCCTCCCGCGTGTCCACCACGAACGCACCGATCCTGTACGTCATCGCTACGCACCTCCCGAGGCGTGACAGTATCGCTATTCGCGAATAGCAGCAAGGTTGCGAGGCGGTCACAATCCCCGCCAAGTCGCATACGGTGGGGGGCAGTAAGGACGGAAGGGTCGACAGGCGGAGGACACGTGGGCCACAGCGAGGCGGGCGCGGCAGACCGTCGCTCACTGCACGAGCGGATCGCCGCGGACCTGCGCGACGAGATCATGAGCGGTGACCTGACACCCGGCGACAACCTGCCGAGCACCACACAGCTCAAGGCGAGGTTCGACGCCTCCAGCGCCACGGTGCAGAAGGCGCTGCAACTGCTCAAGGAAGAGCGCCTGGTCATCGGACGCCCGGGCGCTGCCGTCACCGTGCGTCCCCGTCGGCAGCGGACCATGTACCCCGCCGCCTACATGGCCCCGGCAGCCACCGGCGCTCCGTACCGCTGGCTCACCGAGGCGTCGAAGCAGGGTGGGCAGGCGAGCACCAAATTGCTTGAGGTCGCGGAGACCGTTCCCCCGGCGGACGTCGCCGCCGCGCTGAACCTCGCCGAAGGCGAGGTAGCGCTGCTCCGCCGTCAGCTCCTGCTCATCGATGACGAGCCGGTCGAACTGGTCAAGTGTTACTACCCCTTGGGCGTCGCCCGCGGAACGGCCCTCATGGAGCGCCGCAGGATCAAGGGCGGCACTCC
This sequence comes from Streptomyces telluris, assembly GCF_024519335.1. NCBI lineage: Bacteria > Bacillati > Actinomycetota > Actinomycetes > Kitasatosporales > Streptomycetaceae > Streptomyces > Streptomyces telluris. The sequence goes on along the minus strand of NZ_JANIID010000003.1, from coordinate 182,006 downwards.
GACGCTTCTGGCCGGGCTGGGATTTCCACCGCGCCTGAGCGTGGACAAGGTTGCGGCCCGCGTGCCCACCCAAGAGGAGTACAGCGCCCTGCAGCTGCCGAGCGGCCTGCCTGTTCTCCGGACGTTCCGGGTACTCCGCACCGACAACGATCAGCCGGTCGAGGTCGCGGTCATGGCCAAGGCCGGCCATCTGTACGAGCTGCAGTACGAGTTCACCGCCGAGTAGCCGGATAGCCGTACATCCGGACAGGAGATGCACATGCAGGGTGACGCCCGCTGGGTCAGCAGTTCTCTGCCCTACCTCACCGCCCGGCCGGACGGGAGTCCCGACGCCTGGAGTGCGGAAACCGCCGCGCAGGGGCGTCGCGGGCGGCAGACGATCGTCCATGCCGGTGAAGTGCCCGCCCCTGACGCCGTCGCCGGGCTGCTCGGCGTCCGCCCCGGTGAGGCCGTCGTCGTGCGGCGGCGGCTGATGATCCTGGACGACCGGCCGAGCGAGCTCACGGACACCTACTACCCCGTCCGCATCGCCCGCGGCACCGCGCTCGCCGGGACCGCGAAGATTCCCGGCGGGGCCGTCACCCTGCTGGCGCGACTGGGGTACGCGGGGGCGACCGTCCGTGAGGACGTCGTCGCGCGGATGCCCGACGACAGCGAGCGGCAGGCGCTCGGCACCGCGCCCGACGAACCCGTCATCCAGCTCACCCGGCTCACCCTCGACGGCGCCGGCGAGCCCCTTCAGGCGGACGTCATGGTCATGCCCGCCCACCGTCAGCGCCTCCGCTACGAGATCACCTTGCCGTAGGGGCCCGACGGGTCCTCGGTTTACCGTTCGAGCGGACAAGAAGCCCGATACCGTACCGGCTAGGGACCGTTGCACCGGCACCGGCGGGAGGGGACCGCTCCATGGGCATCCAGGGCGCAGACCGACAGAACGGGCCCTTACCGGGCGTCTATCGCATCGACCCCGAGGCGTCGGAGATCCGGTTCCGGATGCGGGCGTTGTTCGGGCTGTTTCCCATCAAGGGGACCCTCTCCGTCGCGCACGGGCGCATCGCCGTCGAGGAGCCCGAATCCGCCTCCACCGTGGAGGCCGTGATCCCCGTCGACAGCTTCTCCAGCGGGCACGCCCAGCGCGACCGGCATGTCCGCTCGGCCGACTATCTCGACTCGGCGCTCCACCCCGAGATCCGGTTCCACGGCGGTGACGTGCGCAGGGCGGATGCCGGGGTGACGGTGCACGGCGAGTTGACGGTGCGCGGTGTCGCCCGGCCGGTGGTGCTGACCGTAGGTCAGGTCGTGGCGGACGGTTCGCGCTTGAGCCTGCAGGCCACGGCCGTCGTCGACCGCTACGCCTTCGGCGTCACCCACGCCAAAGGGATGACGGGCCGCCGGCTGCGGATCGCGCTCGACGTGGTGGCCGTGCGCTGACGCACCGGGCGCCGACGCCCCCGTGCGCTCCGGCCGCCCCTTCCGTTCCCCCTGTCGTCCTCCCGGAGAACCGGTACCTTCGGGGGAAAAGCGGCTGGTGGTCTTGGGCGGCCTTAGGGGATTCGGTGGGGATCGAGAGCGATCAGCTTGTGTACGACTATCTGAGCCGGGTCGGCGACATCGCCCAGCGGCGGGCGGACCTCACCTCCGCCGACCGGATGCGCCTGGTCTCCCGGCTGCGGACGGAGATCGAGCGCCGCAGGGCCAGCGAGGGCGCCGACACGCCCTCCGCCGTGCAGCGCATCCTCACCGGCCTCGGCAGCCCGGACGAGGCGGTCGACGACGCCGGGGCCGCGGGCTCGAACTCCGGTTCCGGTTCCGGTTCCGGCTCTGCAGGCAGGGTCCCGTCGCCGCGCCGCGAAGGCGAACCCGCCCGCGCGGCCGTCCCCGCCGGGCCGCCCTCGTACGCCGCGCCGGAGAGCCCCGCGACCCCGGCGGGCGCCGGTGCCGATGAGATGCCGGACTGGTGGCGCACCGACGCCTCCCCGTACACGGGCGGGGAGGGCGCCCACGGCGCGGCGCGCGGCACGGTCCACGGGTTCACCGGCGGCATCGAGATCCCCGACATACTGAAGCCACCCCCGCTCCCCGGCGACCGGGAGCCCTCGGACGGCTCCCCCGGGCCGGGCGGCCGGCAGGGCGAGCACGGCACGGAAGGCCCGGAAGGCGTGGACGAGTACGCGGAGGAGGACGGCGCACAGCGCGCGACCCTGTTCCGGCGCGCCGACGGCGCCCCCGTCCCCCCGCTGCTGCTGCTCGTCGCCCTGATCCTGCTCGTGGGCGCCGTGCTCGGCAACTGGATCGTCCTGGCGGTCGGCTGGGGCCTGGCCTATCTGACCCGCAAGCTCTCGCACAGCGAGTCCAAGTGGGCGGTGATGGGCGTGCCCGGGCTGGTCGTGGCGGCCGGGATCGTCTGGCTGTGGGGGCGCACGGAGGGCCGCTGGGGCGACCCGGTGCCGGAGGGCGGCCTGGGCGCGGCGATGTCGGACACGTGGCCGTGGGTGCTGCGGGCCGCGGCCGTCGGCTCCGCGATGTTCGTGGTGTGGCGTTCGCGGCGGCCGGGCTGACACAGGGGCCAGCCGACATAGGGGCCGACACAGCACGCTCCACGTCAGTCCGCCAGGTGTGCCCGTAGTTCGTCCAGGATCCGGTGCGCCGCCGTGTAGCCGATGCCCTGGATCCACAGCCGGTCGTCGACCTTGAACGTCCGTCCCTCCCGTACGGCCTTCATGCCCTTCCACAGCGCGCTGCCGGTCGTGCGCGGCACCCGGGCGCGGTCGGGGTTCCCGTAGACCGAGGTGAAGAGGGCGTCCGCGTCGGCCCGGTCGATCTGTTCGGGTCCCACGTCGTACGAGAAGCCGTCCTTGGCCCGGTCCACGACGTCGGGCCGGCCCACGCCCGCGTCCTGCAGCACGGTGCCGATGAAGTTCTTCCGGCCGTAGATGCGGATGGCGGCGCCCTCCACGAACCGGACGACGTTCACCTTCAGCGCCGCGGCCCGCTCCGTGCCGCCGAGCGCCCCGGTGACCTCGCGGGCGTGGGTCTCGTACGCCGCGACGGCCTTGCGCGCCTCGGACGTCTTGCCGAGCGCCTCGGCGTGGGTGCGGAAGTTGTCCTTCCAGGGGTAGCCCGTCGCGGCCGTCATCACCGTGGGGGCGATCTTCGACAGCTGGTCGTAGCGCTGTGCGTCGCGGTCCTTGTTGGTGAGGATGAGGTCCGGCTTCAGGGCGGCGACGGCCTCCAGGTCCGGGGCGCCGATCCTGCCGACGTCCGCGGTGCCGCGGACGCTCTCCGCCGGCAGGTGCTCGGGGAAGCCGTTGGCGGTGTCGGCGCGGGTGGCGCCGACCGGCCGTATGCCGAGGGTGACGGCGGAGTCGAGCTCGGCGGTGTCCAGGACGACCACGCGCTGCGGGTGCTTCTTGACCTTCACCTCGCCCATGGCCGTGCGCACCAGGTGCGTGCCGCCGCCCGGGCCGTCCCCGGAGCCGGAGGTGCAGGCGGACAGGGAGGGCCCGAGCGCGACGGCGGCCACCACCAGAGCGGCGGCCGGAAGAGAGCGTCGGGGACGGCGTCGGGGACCGCGTCGGGAGTTCCGGTTCATGTCCCGGCCTGCCTTTCGTGGGGTGGAGCCCCCGCGGAAGGACGGGGAGCTCAGACGGCCGTGCTGCTGCCGGCCTGCGCGCCGGCCGCCGGTCCGGCCTCCCACGGCCGCCCCGGCACCACCAGAGGACTGCCCGTCACGGGGTCCGGAACCACCACCGACTCCAGTCCGAAGACCTCCCGCACCAGATCCGCCGTGACGACCTCCGCCGGGCGGCCCTGCGCGACGATCCGGCCCGCCTTCATCGCCACCAGGTGGTCGGCGTAGCGCGCCGCCTGGTTGAGGTCGTGCAGCACGGCGACGACCGTGCGGCCGCGCTCGCGGTTCAGGCGCCGTACGAGGTCGAGGACCTCGACCTGGTGGGCGATGTCGAGGTACGTCGTGGGCTCGTCCAGGAGCAGCAGGTCGGTCTCCTGGGCGAGCGCCATCGCGATCCACACGCGCTGCCGCTGGCCGCCCGAGAGCTCGTCCACGGCCCGCTCGGCGAGGGCGGTCGTGTCCGTGCGGGCCATGGCGTCCGCGACGGCCCGCTCGTCCGCCTCCGACCACTGCTGCCACCAGCGCTGGTGCGGCTGGCGGCCGCGGGCGACGAGGTCCGCGACGGTGATGGCCTCGGGCGCGACGGGCGTCTGCGGCAGCAGGCCGAGCGACTTGGCGATCGTGCGGGTGGGTATCCGGGCGAGCTCCTCGCCGTCGAGCAGCACCGTGCCGCGGACGGGCTTCAGCAGCCGGCCGAGCGCGCGCAGCAGCGTGGACTTCCCGCACGCGTTGGGGCCGATGACGATGGTGACCTCGCCGTCGGGGACGGACAGGTCGAGGCCGTCGACGACGGTGCGGTCCTCGTAGGCGAGGGTCAGGTCGCGGGCGGCGAGGCGGCTGCCCGCAGCCGCCGGTCCGCCCTGCACGCTGCCTGCCGGGCCGCCCTGCACGCTGCCCGCCGGTCCGTCCTGCACGCTGCTCTCCGGGCCGCTCACCGAACCGTCCTTCACGCTCTTCGTCACGCTGTTCCTCCGGTGCGGCGGGTGCTGTGGCCCTTGACGATGAGCCAGATCAGGTAGGGGGCGCCGACGGCTGCGGTCAGCACGCCCACGGGCAGCTGCGTCGGCTCCAGGACCTTGCGGCCGAGCAGGTCCGCGACGACCACGATGACCGCGCCCGTCAGCGCCGAGGAGAGCAGCGGGATCTGCGCGGTGCGCGTCATGCGGCGGGCCAGCTGCGGGGCGAGCAGCGCCACGAAGTCGACGGGCCCGGCCGCGCCCGTGGCGATCGACGCGAGGACGACGCCGAGGAGGGCGAGCCCGCAGCGCACCCGGTTCAGCCGCACGCCCAGCGCGGTCGCCGTGTCGTCGTCCATGGAGACGGTGCGCTGCGCCCGGGCGGCCCAGCACACGAAGGGCGCGAGCACGAGGAGCGCGAGGGCCAGGGGCGCGGCCTCGTCCCAGCCGGGGCCGTTGAGCGAGCCCGTCATCCACACCTGCGCCCGCTGGGCGACGAGGTAGTCGCCCTTGGTCATGAACAGGTGGGTGACGGAGCGCAGGGCGACGGCGAAGCCGATGCCGATGAGGACGAAGCGGGTGGCGTGCAGGCCGCCGCGCCAGGCGAAGGCGTAGACGAGGACGGCGGCGAGGAGGCCGCCGGCGACGGACACGTAGGGCAGGGCGGCGTACGAGGTGACGCCGAACGTCATGGCGCCGACGGTCAGGGCGCTCGCGCCCTGGGTGACGCCGATGATGTCGGGGCTGGCGAGCGGGTTGCGGGCGACGGTCTGGATGAGCGCGCCGGAGACGCCGAAGGCGAGGCCCACCAGGATGCCCACCGTCATCCGCGGCAGCCGCAGCGTGCCGACGACGAGTTCGTCGCGCGAGGGTTCGCCGAGGAGGACCTTCAGCACCTCGCCGGGCGCCGTGAAGGACTTTCCGGTGCACAGGTACGCCAGGCACGCGGCGGCCAGCAGGACGATCAGGCCGGCGGCGACGGCGGTGGCCCGCCGGTGGACGAGGAAGGAGCCGCGGCCGGCCCGGACGAGGGCGTAGCCGGCCGGGCGGGCGCCGCGGCCGTCGGCGGTGGCGCCGCCGTTGACGCTGCCGTTGACGGTGGTGCTCATGCGGCGGCCACCCGCTTCCGGCGGACGAGGGCGATGAGGAAGGGGACGCCGATCAGGGCGGTCATGACGCCTGCCGGGACCTCGCCCGGCGGGAAGAACACGCGGCCCGCGGTGTCGGCGGACAGCAGGACGGCCGGGCCGAGGAGGGCGGACAGGGGCAGCAGCCAGCGGTGGTCGCCGCCGACGAGCGCGCGGGCGATGTGCGGCACGGCCAGGCCGACGAAGGCGATGGGCCCGGCGGCGGCCACGCCGGCGCCGGTCAGCACGGTGGCGCCCAGCCCGCCGGTGATCCGGACGGCGGCGACGTTCTGCCCGAGGCCCTTCGCGACGTCCTCGCCGAGGGCCAGCGCGTCCAGGCCGCGGGCCACGGACAGCACCAGGACCGCCCCGGCCAGCAGGAACGGCCAGATCCGGCCCGCCAGCTCCGCGTCGCTCGCGGAGAGCGAGCCGACCTGCCAGAAGCGGAACTTGTCCAGGACGGACGCCTGCGTGGTGAGCACGGCCGTGGTCACGGAGACGAGCAGGGCGTTGATCGCGGCGCCGGCCAGGGCGAGCTTGACCGGCGAGGCGCCGCCGCGGCCGCGCGAGGCGATGGCGTAGACGGCGACGGAGGCGACGCCCGCGCCCGCGAACGCCCACCACACGTAGCCCGTGAGGGTCTCCACCCCGGCGAGCATGATCGCCAGGACGACGCCGACGGCCGCGCCGTGGCTGATGCCGAGGACGCCGGGGTCGGCGATGGGGTTGCGGGTGATGCCCTGCAGGGCCGTGCCCGCGAGGGCCAGGGCGGCGCCGACCATCAGGCCGACGAGGGTCCGCGGCAGCCGCATCTCGCGGACGACGACGGCGTCCCTGCCGTCGCCGCCGTGCAGCAGGGCGTCGAGGACGCGGTCGGGGGCGACCGGGCGGGCGCCCACCGCCAGGCTGAGGAGCACCGCGACCAGCAGGACGGCGGCCGCGGCCGCCGTCCAGCCGATGCGGCGCCGGACCAGAGAGGATCCGGGACTGCTGATCGGGACGGCGGCTGACATCGCTTCCACGGGTGGTTCGGGCGGCCGGAAGGCCGGAACGGGGCGGTTAGGGCAGGCTAAGTGTACGTAGGGGGCCGGGCCGGGAGGCCGGGGGCGGCCGCTCCCGGGAGGCTTGGGGCCACCCTGCACAATGGGGCCCATGAGTTCCGCCGCGCGCACGCCCCGCTTCACGGTCGGCTTCGATCTGGACCTCACCCTGGTCGACTCCCGACCGGGCATCCGGGCCGCGTACGCCTCGCTGGTCGCCGCCACCGGCACGGCCATCGACATCGACCTCGTCGTCAGCCGGATCGGGCCGCCGCTGGAGCAGGAGCTGGCCCACTGGTTCCCCGAGGAGCGCGTCGCCGAGGCCGCCGCCCTCTACGTGGCCGCGTACCCGGAGCACGGCATCACGCCCTCGCCCGCGCTGCCGGGCGCCCGCGAGGCCGTGGCCGCGGTGCGCGAACTGGGCGGCCGGGCCGTCGTCGTCACCGCCAAGAACGCCCGCAACGCCCGTCTCCACCTCGACCACCTGGGCATCGAGCCGGACGTCCTCGTCGGCTCGCTGTGGGCGGAGGCCAAGGCGGGGGCGCTGCGCGAGCACGGCGCGGACGTCTACGTCGGCGACCACGTCGGGGACGTCCGCGGCGCGCGGGCGGCCGGCGCGCTGTCGGTGGCCGTGACGACCGGGCCCTGCGGGGCGGAGGAGCTGCGGGCGGCCGGCGCGGACGTCGTCCTGCCCGGGCTCGCGGACTTCCCCGGGTGGCTGCGCGGCTACCTGGCCGCGGCGGGGCCCGCGGCGGAGGAGGCCCGCGCCTGACGCCGCTGCTCGGCGATCGACCGCAGCACCCCGGCGCCCGCGATGAGGAATCCCACCCCCATCAGCATGCAGACGAAGTACGCTGCGGGAGGCAGCGGGTCGGCGCCCAGGAACAGCGGGGCGACCGTCGCCAGGGTGGCCACCGCGCCGACGAGGAAGACGATGGCGCCGATGCGTACCAGCAGATCCCCGGCCCGGGGCGTTTCGCTACTCACTCCACCAGGGTAGATGCCTGGGCGTGGGGTGGGGCCGGGGACATCTTGTCACCGGGCCCGGGACCATTAGCCTTGGGGGGTAGCGGGTCTTGCGACCCGCTGTAGTGCTATCAAGAGCTGTTTTTCTGCCGATTGCCGTCGATGACCGACGGTTTCCGGCGGTCTCCCCTTCAATTCCCCATTTCCGACGAGATACGAGGACGAGGACAGACGTGCCTACCGGCAAGGTCAAGTGGTTCAACAGCGAGAAGGGCTTCGGCTTTCTCTCCCGCGACGACGGCGGAGACGTCTTCGTGCACTCCTCGGTGCTCCCGGACGGGGTCGATTCCCTCAAGCCCGGACAGCGGGTGGAATTCGGTGTCGTGGCCGGCCAGCGGGGCGACCAGGCGCTGTCGGTGACGCTGCTCGATCCCACGCCCTCGGTCGCGGCCGCCCAGCGCCGCAAGCCCGACGAGCTGGCGTCGATCGTCCAGGACCTCACCACCCTCCTGGAGAACGTCACCCAGCAGCTCGAGCGCGGCCGTTACCCCGACAAGGCCCACGGCGGCAAGATCGCCGGCATGCTGCGCGCGGTCGCCGACCAGCTGGACGTCTGACCGGCCCGCAGCACCTGACGAATCCGCAGAAACCGAAGGGGCGCGCTCAGACGAAGGCGAGCGCGTCCGGGCCGAGGGGCGGTACGAGCCCCTCGGCCGCGGCCCGGGTGAGCAGCCCGCGGACCGCCGCATAGCCGTTCTCCCCGAGCCCGGCCGTGAATTCGTTGACGTAGAGCCCGATGTGCTGGTCGGCGACCTTGGGATCCATCTCCTGCGCGTGCTCCAGCACGTACGGCCGCGACGCCTCCGGGTCGTCCCACGCCATCCGCACGGACGTCCGTGCGGCCTCCGCCAGTTCGCGCAGCCGCTCCGCGCCCAGCGAGCGCTTGGCGATGATCGCCCCCAGCGGGATGGGCAGGCCGGTGGTGTTCTCCCAGTGCTCGCCCATGTCGGCCAGGCAGTGCAGGCCGTAGTTCCCGTACGTGAAGCGCGCCTCGTGGATGACCAGGCCCGCGTCCACCTTGCCGTCCCGGACGGCCGGCATGATCTCGTGGAACGGCAGGACGACGACCTCGCCGACGCCGCCCGGCACCTCCGCGGCGGCCCACAGCCGGAAGAGCAGGTACGCGGTCGAGCGCTCGCTCGGCACCGCCACCGTCTTCCCCGCCAGGGACGCGGGGCTGCCCGCCTCCCGCGTGAGCACGAGCGGCCCGCAGCCGCGGCCCAGGGCGCCGCCGGCCGGCAGCAGGGCGTACTCGTCCAGCACCCACGGCAGGACCGCGTAGGAGACCTTCAGGACGTCGAACTCGCCGCGCTCGGCCATCCCGTTGGTGACGTCGATGTCGGCGAACGTGACGTCCAGGGCGGGGGCACCGGGGACCCGGCCGTGCGCCCAGGCGTCGAAGACGAACGTGTCGTTCGGGCAGGGCGAGTAGGCGATCTTCAGGGGCTCGCTCATGAGGTGCTCCAGGTCTCGGAGGTGCTTCAGGTCTCGGAGGTGCTCCACGACTCGGAGGCGCTCCACGACTCGGGTGGAGCCGCCCGCAGCGCTTCCCGCAGGGCGGCGGAGGCGCCGGAGAGGGCCTCCAGGGCGTCGCCGATGCGCCACGCGGCACGGTCGCGCGGACCGACGGGGTTGGAGACGGCACGGATCTCCAGGGCGGGCACGCCGTGCGCGGCCGCCGCCTCGGCCACGCCGAAGCCCTCCATGGCCTCGGCGAGCGCGGAGGGCCGCGCGGCCACCAGGGCCGCGGCCCGCTCGGCGGTGCCGGTCACGGTCGAGACCGTCAGCACGTCGCCGCGCTGCGCCCCGGCCGCCTCGGCCACGGCGCGCACCAGCGCCGCGGGCGGCCGGTGCTCCACCGTGCCGAAGCCGAGGTCCGTCACGGGGACGAAGCCGGCGGATGTCTCGGCGCCCAGGTCCGCCGCCACGATCGCGTCGGAGACGACGACGGACCCCACGGCCGCGCTGCGCCCGGGGGTCGTGAAGCCGCCGCCGATGCCCGCGGAGACCACCAGGCCGTAGGGGCTGCCGGAGAGCGCCGCGGCCGTGAGGGCCGTGGCCGCTCCGGCCGCCGCGGCGGCCGGTCCCACACCGGCGGCCAGCGCGTCGATCACGAGCGGCTCCGGGGCCGGGGCGGGCCGGCGCAGCACGAAGCCCGGCACGGCGAACTCGACCGGACCGGCCGGATCGCCCGTGCCTGCGGGAACGGTCGCCGAGGCGCCGCGCACGATCGCGTCGCGCTCGGCGTCCACGGCGGTGACGACGAGGACGCGCATCAGCGGGACCGCCGGTCCGTCAGCTCTTGTCCAGTTCGAGCTTGACGTTCCACACGCCGTCCTTGGTGATGACCGACAGCACCACGGACTTCTCCAGGCGCTGCGCCATCCGGTTGACGAAGAGCTGCTCGCCGTCGAGGGAGGTGTAGGTCTGCTTCAGCTGGTTGGTCTGCTGCTGGCCGTTGCCCACCACGATCCAGCCCTGCTCGGCCATGTCCGGCTCGACGCCCACGCGGACCTTGTCGCCCGGCTGGACCTTGACGGACTTGATGGACTTGTCGGCCATGCACTTGTCGAGGGCGCCGCGGTCGAGCTCCTTGCCCTTCTCGAAGCAGGCGGCCTCGGTCGTCACGGTGGTCGAGCCGACGGTCACCGTCGCCAGCGGCGTCGGCTTGTCGCAGGCGGAAAGGGCGACGAGCCCGAAGGCCACGGCGCCGACAGCGGCAGCGGCGCGGCGGCGCTTGCCCCGGAAAATCGCAGCGGTCATGCGGGCAGGCTATCGGGCCGCCCAGGTCAGGCCACGCGGGGGTGCGGTGAGCCACGCCGTGCCGCGGCCAGCAGACCCCGTACGGCTGTCGCGGCGCCCAGCGCGAGGACCCCGGCGGCGACCGCCATGCCCAGGGTGCCGTTCAGCGGCAGGACGATGCCGACGGCCCCTCCGACCACCCAGCACATCTGCAGCAGCGTCTCGGAACGGGCGAACGCCGAGGTGCGCACCTCCTCCGGCACGTCGCGCTGGATGAGGGAGTCCAGCGACTGCTTCCCCAGCGCCTGGGAGATGCCGGCGACGGCCGCCACGACCACCACGAAGAAGGCCCCGAAGAGCACGGCCGCGGCCACGGTCGTGCCCAGCGACACCGTCAGCACCAGCGCGATCGTCTTCTCCGGGCCGCGCGAGCGCAGCAGCGCCCCTATGGCCGTGCCCAGGGCGTTCCCGGCGCCCGCGGCGACGGCGACGACGCCGAGCGAGAAGGCCGGGCTCAGGTCGCCGAGGGGGTGGACGCGCAGCAGGAAGGCGAGGAAGAAGGTGAGGAAGCCCGAGAGCATGCGCATGGCGCTGTTGGCCTGCAGGGCGTGCAGGACGGAGCTTCCGACGGTACGGAGGCCGGGCGGCCGGGGAGGCTTGCTCCTCTTGCTGCCGTTCCTGTTCCCGTTCCTGCTGCCGTTCCTGTTGTTTCTGCCGATCCATCCCTTCCTGCCGTTTTTGCCGCTCTTCGCCCTGCGCATCCGCCGGGGGCGGTGCGGGAGGTGCTCCCCGGAGACCAGGCGCGCCCGCGCCTCGCCCTTCGCCGAGTCGACCTTGTGCGGGAGCGAGAAGGACAGCGCCGTACCGAGGACGAACACGACGAAGGCCCCGTAGAGCGGATATTCCGGTCCCAGCCGATGCAGCCCCGCGCCCAGCGGGGCCGCCACTCCCGTGGCCAGCAGCCCACCGAGGGTCACCCGGGAATTGGCCTTCACCAGCGAGATCCGCGGTGGCAGCAGCCGCGGCACGACCGCCGAACGCACCACCCCGTACGCCTTCGACGCCACCAGGACGCCGAGCGCCGCCGGATACAGCTCCAGGCCGCCGCTCGCCACCGCCCCCGACATCGTCAGGGCGAGCAGCGCCCGCGTCAGCATCGCGCCCGCCATGGCCGCCCGGCGGCCGTGCGGGAGCCGGTCGAGCAGCGGCCCGATCACCGGGGCCAGGAGGGTGAACGGCGCCATCGTGATCGCCAGGTAGAGGGCCACGCGGCCGCGCGCCTGGTCCGTGGGGACCGAGAAGAACACCGTGGACGCCAGTGCGACGGTGATCAGCATGTCGCCCGCCGAATTCACGGCGTGCAGCTCGATCAGCTTGCCCAGGCCCGACTCGCCCGCGCCGTGCGCGTGTGTCGCTCTGCGCACGCCCCGCGCGGCAGCCGCGAACGGGGCGCGCAGCACGCGGCCGGCGCCCCGGGCCGTACGGCGCAGCGGCCCGCCCTCGACCGACCGGATGGCTCCCACCACGCCATACTGCCCCAACTCGCACCGGGCAGGGCACTTTCGCCGCCGCCGCGGGCCCCACGGGGCCCGGCGCGGCCCCTTCACGGGCGGGCGGACGCGGGGCTCGCCGCGGCCCGGCTATCCCCGGTGGCGCCGAGCGGGGTAGCGTGCGTAGCGCGCCACCGGCGGTCGTTCTTGGCCGCGCTCCGAGTCTCGATCCCGCAGAATGGGAGTGACTAGGTGTGCCCGAGGCCGTTCGGGCGCGGACGTCGACGCGGTCCTGAGGTCCGCTCCGTCCGCCGACCCGGCCGATCGGTTGGCGCACTCGTGAGACGGCGTGGAAGAGAGAATCGATTCTTGTGAGTGCTGCGATGCGAAGCCGTACCCCGGACCGCCTGTGCGCCGAGGCGGTCGACCTGGCCCGTGCTGCGGCCGAGGAGGCCGCGCTGCCCGGCACGGTCGGCGAGCATGTCCAGGCCGTCGCCGACGGGGACCGCGTCGTCACCCACTCCTTCCTCTGCCTGGACCCGGCCTACCGCGGCTGGCGCTGGGCCGTCACCGTCGCCCGCGCCTCCCGCGCCAAGAACGTCACCCTCGACGAGACGGTCCTGCTGCCCGGCCCCGACGCCCTCATGGCCCCCGAGTGGGTCCCCTGGAGCGAGCGCCTGCGCCCCGGCGACATGGGCCCGGGCGACCTCCTGCCCACCGACGCCGAGGACCTGCGGCTCGTGCCCGGCTGGAGCGGCGAGGACGTCCCGCCGCCGAACTCCGCCGTCTCCGAGGAGATGGACCGCCTCGCCGAGGCCGAGGACGCCGACGTCGTCCCCGGCTCCCCCGCCGCCCAGCCGGCCGTCCCGGCGCGCGGCACGATCGCGGCCGTCGCCGAGGAGCTCGGGATGCGGCGCGCCCGCGTCCTGTCCCGCTACGGGCTGCACACCGCCGCCGACCGCTGGGACGAGACCCACGGCGCGAAGACCCCGATGGCGCAGGCCGCCCCGGCCTCGTGCGTCAGCTGCGGCTTCCTGGTGCCGATCGGAGGCTCCCTCGGACAGGCGTTCGGCGTCTGCGCCAACGAGTTCGGCCCGGCGGACGGGCACCTGGTGTCCCTGTCGTACGGCTGCGGCGGGCACTCCGAGGCCGCGGTCATGCCGAAGCCGCCGCGGCCGGCGCCGCCGGTGATCGACGAGACGCTCGTCGACCCCCTGCCGCTGCGTTCCGAGCCGGCCGACGACGAGGAGGACGAGGAGCTCGGGCACTCCTGAGGCGCCCGGGGTTCGCGCCCGGGGGCGCTCGTCCTCAGACGCCGGACGGGCTGGTTTTGGGCTGGGCGGGGCCTCCCGCGCCTGCCTGCACGGGCGAGCCCGGCCTCCGTCAAGCAAGCCCGGCGGCTTTCGTCGGCGAGCCCACCGCAATCCAGCCCGTCCGGCGTCTGAGGACGAGCGCCCCTTGGGCGCGATACGGCCCCTCTCCGCGGTGCGGCCGGGCCCACGGGTAGGGCGCCACCGGCCTGTCACCCCCGCGCGGTACGTTCTGCCGTAGGAACACCCACCGGCGGCAGGAGACGACACGTGAGCGGCACGGCAATGGTGCGAGGCGCGGCCGAAGGCGCGGATCCGTTCGGGACCGCCCGCCTGCGGCGCGGCGTGCTGGACGCCTGGGCGGCGTCGCCGGCCCGCTTCCGGGAGGACGCCAACGCCGAGGAGGACCTCGCCCTCGGCGGCTACCGCGACCGCCTCGTCGTGGAGCTCGCCCAGAACGCCGCCGACGCCGCGGCCCGAGCCGGGGTCCCCGGCCGCCTGCGGCTGACCCTGCACGCGGCCTCCGGCAGCCGCCCGGCCGTGCTGGCCGCGGCGAACACCGGGGCGCCCCTGGACGCGGCGGGCGTCGAGTCCCTGGCCACCCTGCGCGCCTCCGCCAAGCGCGACGAGGAGAAGGGCGCCGCCCCGGGCGGCGGCCACGGCAGCGTCGGCCGGTTCGGCGTCGGCTTCTCCGCGGTGCTGGCCGTCAGTGACGAGCCGGCCGTCGTCGGCCGCTCCGGCGGCGTCCGCTGGTCGCTGGCCGAGGCGAGAGCGCTGGCGGCGCGCGAGGCCGTCGCGGCCCCCGCCCTGGAGGAGGAGATCCGCCGCCGCGAGGGCCACGTGCCGCTGCTGAGGCTCCCGCTGCCCGCCGAGGGCTCCGCCCCGGCCGGCTACGACACGGTGGTCGTGCTGCCCCTGCGCGACGGCGCCGCCGAGGACCTGACCGCCCGTCTGCTGGCCGGCGTCGACGACGCGCTGCTGCTGACGCTGCCCGGCCTGTCCGAGGTCGTCGTCGAGACGGACGGGGTCGTACGGACCCTGACGCGCCGCCAGGAGGGCCCGTACGTCCTCGTGGAGGACTCCGCGCGCGGCACCACGGCCCGGTGGCGCGTCGAGCGGGCGGCCGGGGCGCTGGACTCCGCGCTGCTCGCCGACCGGCCCGTGGAGGAGCGCCTGCGCCCGCACTGGTCGGTCATGTGGGCCGTTCCGGTGGGCGAGGACGGCGCGCCCGTACGCCCCGGCACCGCGCCCGTCGTGCACGCGCCGACGCCGACGGACGAGCCGCTGGGCGTCCCGGCGCTGCTCGTCGCCACGTTCCCGCTGGAGCCCACGCGCCGCCACGCCGCGCCGGGCGCCCTCACGGACTTCCTGACCGAGCGCGCGGCCGAGGCGTACGCGCAGCTGCTGCGCGACTGGCACCCGGTCGGCCCGGGCACGCTCGACCTCGTGCCGTCCCCGCTGGCGCAGGGCGCGCTGGACGCGGAGCTGCGCCGGCAGGTCCTGGACCGGCTGCCGGGCGTCGCGTTCCTGCCGAGCGCGGCCGGGGGCCCCGCCCAGGAGCCGGCCGCGCCGCGGGGCGGCGGCGTGGAGGGGATCCCGTGGACCGAGGGCCCGGACGCGGCCCGGCAGACGCCGGAGCCGGCCGCCGCCCCGGCCGCCCCGCCGGCCGCCGACACCTGGGACGATCCGTTCGCGCGGAGCGGCCCCGGCGGCGAGGCGTACGCGCTGCGGCCCCTCGACGCCGAGGTCGTCGAGGGCGCGGGCGCCGAGACCGTCGCCGTCCTCGGCGAGCTCTTCCCGAACCTGCTGCCCGCCGGCCTGGAGCGCCGCCCCGAGCTGCGCGCCCTCGGCGTCGCGCGCGCCCCGCTCGGCGAGGTCGTCGACCGGCTCGCCGGCGTCGAGCGCGCCCCGTCCTGGTGGCAGCGGCTCTACGACAGCCTCGCCGGCATCGACCCGGACCGGCTCACCGGCCTGCCCGTGCCGCTCGCGGACGGCCGGACGGCCGTCGGCCCGCGGCAGGTGCTGCTCCCGCCGCCGGACGGCACGGACTCGGAGCGGCTCTCCCGCCTGGGGCTGAAGGTCGCCCACCCCGACGCCGCGCACCCGCTCCTGGAGAAGCTCGGCGCCACCCCGTCCTCGCCCCGGGCCGTCCTGACCACCCCGCAGGTGCGGGCCGCGGTGGCCGCCTCCCTGGACGCCGACGAGGTGTGGGACGAGGACGCGCTCGACGCGGACGCCCTCGCCGAGCTCGTCCTCGGCCTCGTGCGCGACGCCGACCTCGCGCCCGGCGACGAGCCCTGGCTCGGCGCCCTCGCCCTGCCCGACGAGGACGGCGAGCTCGCCCCCGCGGGCGAACTCGTCCTGCCCGGCAGCGCCTTCGAACGCGTGATCCGGCCCGGTGAGCTCGCCGCGTGCGACGCCGCCCTCGCCGAGCGGTGGGGCGAGCAGCCGCTGACCGCCGTCGGCGTCATGGCCGGCTTCGCGCTCGTGCGCGCCACGGACGTCGTCCTCGACCCCGACGAGCTCGAACCGCGCGACGGCGACTTCGCAGAGCCCGACGACGCCGGACTGCTCGACGCGGTCGACGTGTGGTGCGAGGACGTCCTCGACCGGCTGCCCGACACGCCCGTGCCGCCCGTCGCGACGGAGATCGTGGCCGTCCGCGACCTCGACCTCGTCGCCGACGACGCCTGGCCCGAAGCCCTGGCCCTGCTCGCCGAGCCGCCGCTGCGCGACGCCCTCACCACGCCCGTGCGCATCCTGCTGCCCGACGGCACGACGGAGTCCGTCCGCCCGTACACCGCCTGGTGGCTGCGCGGCCACCCCGTCCTCGACGGCCGCCGCCCCGCCGGCCTGCGCGTCGCGGGCGGCGACCCGCTCCTGCACGGCCTGTACGAGCCGGCGGACGCGGGCGACCTCGCCGACGAGCAGGTGCTGCGCGCCCTGGGCGTCCGCACGTCCGCGGCCGCACTGCTCGACGAGCCGGGCGGCGCGGCGGAACTCCTCTCCCGCCTGGCCGACGAGGACCTCCCGGTGGCCCCGGCCCAGCTGCACGGCCTCTACAGCGCACTGGCGGACCTGGACCCGGACGACGTCACGGTGCCCGACGACGTCCGGGCCGTGGTCGACGGCGACGTGCAGGTAGGGGACGCGACGGACGCCCTGGTCGCCGACGCCCCCGACCTGATGCCCTTCGCCGAGGGCCACCCGCTCCTGCCCGTACGCCCCGACCGGGCCGCCGCCCTCTCCGAACTGCTGCAGGTACGACGCCTGAGCGAGGTCTTCCCGGTGACCGTCCCCGCGGGCGACGGAGAGCTCCGCGAGGTCCCCGAAGGCGTCCGCGTGCTGCTCCCGGGCGCGCCCTCCACGTACGTCGAACACGAGGAACTGGTCGTCGGCGGCGTGGAACTGGACTGGCGCCTCGACCCCGAGGACGGCGTCCTCCACGCGGCCACCCTGGAGGGCCTGGCCGCGGGCCTGGCCTGGGCCGCGGGCTCCTGGTCCCGCCGCTTCGAAGCGGCGGCCCTCCTGGAGGACCCGGACCGCACGGGGGAACTGGCCCGGGCACGCTGGTTCGACTGAGCGGAAGGGGTGGGGGCGGCCCGTCAGGACCGCCCCCCTTACGCCCCCTCCTTAGGGGTGTGTCTGCTCAATGAGCCGCAGGTTGCACCGGGCATGCCCTTTGCCGTTCTTCGGCAGAATCCAGAAGGACCCGTCACTGTCCTGCCCCACGATGCACTGCGTCTTCTTGAGGCAGTCGGGCCGGTGGCGCTTGGCCACCTTGCGCAACTCCTCCAGCGCCTGATCCCGGGACTTGTTCCCGCTCAGGGAGCGAAGGACCCGCTGATGCGGAGCCGCCCCCTCGGCGATGACCGTCTCCTCCATGACCAACCACTTGGGCATCGGGCGTCTCCAAAGTCCGCAACGGGCGTGACTGCCTGGACCGTGCGAGACATGAACGACCGGCCTACGCCCGCCGTTCCCCGTCGGCAAAGGCCCCACAGGTGCAGCGCGACAGCTGCTTGAGCGCGGGCGGGCCACCCGTGTGGGGGACGGCCACCACCGTGCCGCGCAGGGCCCCGTCAGTGGCGGCCCAGGCCCGCCGACGGCTCGGCCACAAAGCTCGTACCGGGCGGGAGAACTGCCCGTGCAGGCACCACCACACCCACAGGCGCACAGCCGCCCGCTTCACCGCTCGCCTTCCCGCTGCAGCCGCCGCTGCTGATGCATCAGGTCCCCCGCGGCCTTGCCCAGGCCGCGCGCAAAGGTGATCGCGGACGCATACCCGTTGCCGGGCCCGACCCCGGACCGGTGGCGGGCTTCCTCCACCGCGGCGAACGCGGACCGGCGGACCGGACACTCCGCAGGCCGACGGCTCGCGGCCGCCTCCACGGCCGGGCCGGTCTCCCGGATGTAGCCGAGGAGCCGCTCGGTGACCTCGCCCAGCCGCGACGGGGCGGGCAACCACGTCTCCATGGCGGTGGCCTCGCGGAGCGCCTGCCCGATCGAGACGGGGGACGGCTCAGAAGGGGTGAGCGTGACCCCTCCGCCGGTCCGGGCGGTGTGGGGGAACGGAGGCATGGCGGCTCCTTCGAGCGGTACGGGGGCATCGCCCCGACCTGCGACTCGGTACGGGAACCACCCTGCCGGGTGGTGAAGTTGCGATTCAAGCGAAAACTCATCAAGGCCACGCTAGCCTCCGAAATGGCACATGCCGCGACGGCAACACCGCGACACCTGGCGGCACTTGAAGGCAGCGCCGCGGCATCAGGTGCACTCACGACAAGGACGGCGGGGTACGCAGCGTGAACGCACGGTGCCAGACTCAGTCATTAGGCAAGCGGCCACGGAAGGCGATGAGCGTGGGAGCTCGGATCGGACCAACAGCCCGACGGATCGAACTGGGAATCGAGCTGCGCCGCATGCGCAACGAGGCCGGGTTAACCCTCGAACAAGCAGTGAAAGGACTGGGGTTCAGCGAGGCGAAGCTTCAGCGCGTCGAGACCGGGAACATCCCTCTGAAGCAAGCAGGCCAGTTGCGTGCGCTCCTGAAGCGGTACGGCGTAGCGGACGAGGACCTCGTTGCCGGGCTCGTCCAGTTGCACCGCGAATCCGGAAGCCAGGAGTGGACGTCCTTCGCCACCATGGTGCACCCCTCGACACGCACGTTCGTGGGGGTCGAGTCCCTGGCACACACCATCAAGGCGTGGCACCCGACCCTCGTCCTGGGCCTGCTCCAGACGAAGAGGTACGCGACCGGGGTCTACGAGATGGAGAAGATGCACGACGAGTACACGAGCGAGTTCATCGACCAGAGCGTTCGCCTGCGCATGATGCGCAAGGAGCTTCTGACCCGAACAGAGGATCCCGTACAGCTCTGGGCGATCCTGGGGGAAGCCGCGTTGCACCACATCGTCGGTAGCGCCAATGTCATGCGCGAGCAGCTCGCAGAGATCGCCGCGCTGTCGGAACTGGACAACGTGACGGTTCAGATCCTGCGCACGCATGAGACCGGCTATCGGTACGCCAGCGACTTCACCATCGTCGACCTCGGCGGGGCATTGCCGTCAACAGTCCAGATCGACACGCCCTGGGGAACCGTATCCATGTCGGACAAGCCACGAGAGGTCGGGCGATTCTCCCGAAAGTTCGACTCCCTTCGTGCCGCCGCGATGGCCCCTGACAAGACCGCAGGCTTCCTGCAGCAACTAACGAGAGAACTCATCGATGCCTGAGATACCCGCCATCAAGTCCGCTCCCTGGAGGAAATCCTCCTACAGCAATGCGGGAGGAAACTGCGTCGAGGTCGCCGGCCTAACCCAGAACTCCCCTGCCCGGATCGGCATCCGCGACTCCAAGGACACAAGCATCCCGTCACTCCACGTACACCCGTCGGCCTGGACCTCGTTCCTCCACGAGGTCCGGTCCGGTCGATTGTGACCGCTGGACATGTCGACCGGTCACGGTAGAGCATCCCCGTCATGACGAGCCCCCAAGTGGACCCGGAGATCCTCGACTTCTACACCGACACCTTCGACGAGGCCACCCGGCTGACGGCAACAGCGGACGGCATGCTGGAGATGGCCCGCACCCAAGAGCTGCTCCGGCGCCACCTCCCTCCCGCCCCCGCCGCGATTCTCGACGTGGGCGGCGGCCCGGGAGCCCACGCGCGGTGGCTCGCCGCGGACGGCTACCGGGTCCACCTCGTGGACCCGGTAGCCAGGCACGTGACGCAGGCCGCCGAAACCGGATGCACGGCCGAACTCGGCGACGCGCGTCACCTCACCGCCGACGACGGCTCCTACGACACCACGCTCCTCCTCGGCCCGCTTTACCACCTGCTCGACCGCGCCGACCGCGACCAAGCGCTAGCCGAGGCACGTCGCGTCACCGCATCCGACGGCTTGGTGGCCGCCGCGGCCATCAACCGGTACGCATCCCTCTTCGAGCACACCGCCACCACGTGGCTGGACCGCGAAAGCGTGCGCGATGCCGTGACCGACATCCTCGCCACGGGCGTGCACGAGCCGGGCAGAAAGGGATTCACGGCGGCCTATTTCCACACCGCGCCGGAACTGGCGGAAGAAATGCGGGCCGCCGGCCTGCGTGACGTGCGCGTCTACGCGATCGAAGGGCCCACGTGGTCGCTGCTCAAGGCCGCCGAGCAGCACACAAAACAACCGCTGCCCCTCAACTCGCCACTCTTCCGAGCCGCCCTCGCCGCCGCCCGAGCCGCGGAACCGTACCCGGACCTCCTGGCCGCCAGCTCACACCTGCTGGCCACGGGCCGGTGCTGAACGGGCGCTCCACGTGTAGCCAGCGGCGTGGACCTCGGCACCCCCTCGCCCCCTATCGCCCGACGTAATGCTGCATCGCTTGCATGATGAGAGCTCGAGCTCTGTCGCCGTAGACGGCTGAGGCTTTAAGGAGCATGAAGGCCTTGGCATAGAGAGCAATCTCCCTCGGCTGGGTCACCGAAAACTCGGCCGAGTACGTCTCGACCAGCACCAGCCTGTCGTCGAACATCGAGAATGAGTTGCCGGGCCAGATGTGCAGCGGCGCAGAGCGGGGGATGACGCCGAGACTCAGCCGCGGCAGACCGATGATCGCAAGAAGGCGGTCCAACTGGCCGAGCATCACGTCCGGACCGCCGAAGTTGCTGTAGAGAGCCTGCTCGGCAAGCAGCACGTTGAAGATTCGGTCACCCTGATGCAGGTACTTCTGCCGTTCCAGCCGCTTCGCCACGGCGGCCGCCATATCGTCCGGAATCCCGTAGTAGTTGATCACCTGTTTGAAGGTCTCCGCGGCGTAATCCGCTGTCTGGAGCCCTCCCCAGATCAGCGTGGGGTGCCAGATACGGAACACCTTGGTCTTGGAGTAGACCGGGATGGCCTTCTGCTGTCGCAGCGCGGCTCCTGAGGCGAGCTGACGGCGCCACTCAAGCCATAGTTCGTCGATGTGGCGGACCGTGGCGATAAGGTCAGCGATCTGGTCCTCGGCATCGGTCTTCTCGCACCACGTGCGGATGTCGTCTTCGCTGGCGTTCTGCCGACCGTTCTCGATCCGAGAGACCTTGGACTCCTGCCACCCCGTCGCGGCGGCGAACGCCCGGCCACTCTTGAACCCCGCATCCTTGCGGAGCCCTCGTAGACGGGCGCCCAGGGCCTCTCGCTGCGCCTGTGCTTCAGTGCTCACCGATGGTTCAGGGCTTGTACTCACGGTGCGGGACCGCGACGGACCAGAGAAGGTCCCGCACCCGGATGCACTCAGCCACGGTCTCGGCGTCTTCGATCAGCTCCGAGCCGAGAACCCTCCCACTCTCGTCGAAGTGGCCCACGGCAAGGAGACGGTCGTCGAACAGCCACCAATCATTGCCGTCCACGGGGAACGTGATGCCCTCCGGCAGCCGACTCCTCGGCAGCCACCGGATGTCTTCGCCCATCTCCAGGTTCAACCGGGTCAGCGAGTGCTCCCACCCGACGTACCGAGAGTGCGGCTCCGTGACGACCCGCACTCGCCGGACCCTCCTGCCGGCCCCGGTCACACCCTTCATGAGGGTTGTCCACGGTTCCAGCCAGGCGTAGTCGTCGGGTTCGCCTTTCTGCCAACGGGCGTAGGGAGTGTCCTCGACAGGCGACCCGTAGTGGTCCTTCAGTTCCAGATGAAACGCGTCCCGCTCCAGGCTGCGGAACAGCTCGTCACGCTGTGCGGGGGTGATCAGGTTCACCGCTCTCCTCCAGTAGGGCCACGATCGAGGGCTTGGGGACCTCGATGCAGGTCTCGTAGCCGGGCATGCGCATCTGGCTCAGAGCCTCAGGGTCATGCATCTCCGGCCCTTGAACGATGCATGTCCCTTGAGCGGTGACAAGCATGATCGGCGCCGAGAAGTTCTTCACCTGCCCAGACGGCAGGCCGTCCTTGGACAGGTGCTCGAACAGTTCGATCGGCACCTCAACGACGGTGTGGCCGTCGGGTACATCGAGCCTCATCAGTAGGTCATTTGCGTAGACCCTCCAGCCCTGGACGACGTAGCTGTCCCGGTCGCTGGCGTACAGAGTGGGACTGTCTCCAGGCGTGGAGTTCTTGCCGAGGAACCGCAGCTTCATGGCTGGTCTCCTGCCCTCTGCCTTGCGTGGCTTTGCGCGACAAGTCGATGGTGGGTCAGGTATCTGGACTGGTCAACCGGGTTGCTGCAAACTCGCGCAATCTCCTTGGGGGTTGGATGGCCAACGCCCTACGTTCGTCACAATCCCGGACGTCGCGAGATCGAGGAGATGCCATGAGTGCAACAAGCACGATGCCTGCCGAGCAGCTGGGACTCTCGCATGAACACGCTGCCGATCCCGTATTGATCACCATCGCTGCTCCGACCGTCGCACGATCCGGCCGCTCACTCGTCGATGACGAGCTGTTCGGCCGCCTGGTGGCCTTCCTCGTGGTGCACGAGAAGAGGCCCCGGCCCGTGGCCGAACGCATCATGGACCAGGCCCTCGCCTTCCTCTGGATGAGCGGCCACCGTCAGGACTCGCCCCTCTCGCCTTCGGCCGATGTCGATCCGGGCTGGCACACCTTCATGCTCCATACCCGCGAGTACGCCGACTGGTGCCAGGAACAGTTCGGCCGATTCCTGCACCACAACCCGTTCAAAGGTCCTCTCCGCCCACGTGACGCCCTCGCCGCCAAGCGCACCGTCGCCGCGATCGAGGCAGCCGGATTCACCGTGGACCACGAGCTGTGGGGCGCGGCAGCCGAGTGCAACCCTCCTGCTTGCTGCGGTGACGGTGGTGGTTGCGGCGGCAACTAGCCCCAGACCCACACCTCCGCTCCCAGACGACGGAACGGACCGCGTCCATGTCCGGCAAGAGGATCACCGTCGAACTGTCCGGCACGAGCCGCGTCACCGTATTCCCGCTCAAAGGCCACACCATCGCCTACACCAACCGGTCCTCCGACAGCCGCGGGTTGGGAGACATCGCTGTGATTGGAGTCACCGACCCGCAGGGGACCGGAGAGGCCCTGTGGAGGATGGCGCGGGAATTCTGCCGTGCCAAGGATCTATCCGATGACCACGCTCGGTGGATCATCACCCAGGCCTTCCGCGTCCGCATGACCGGCTCGTACGAACCGCCCGGCACGTGGACCGCCACGATCAGCAGGCGCTATGAGCTACCCGGTCTGTTCTCCAACCACGATGTGTTGCTGACCGGAGTCATCAAGCTGCACCGCCCTGCCACCGCATAGCTCCCCACAGTGGGACCGCGCCTGGCCAGACCACCGGCGTCAGCGGGAAGGACGGCGGGAGGGGACGGGGGCGCAGGGGTGGGGGTCCGGGGCGCTGACGTGTATTTGTGGGCCCAATCTCCGGACACGCACGACATCAGGGGCACCGGGCCCGTAAATATACGGCCCCGGACCCCCACCCCGGAGCCCCCGGCACCGGCACCCCCACGCCCCCGCAACCCCCTGGCCTGCGGCGCTCGACCCGGTACCGCAAACAGAATGACCACACCGCGGGAGACAGGCAGTTCTGTGGTCACTCGGTAGAAGGCACCTGATCCTTGAACTTGTCGTAGGGAACGGCGTGGTGCCATGCCGCGTCGCGGACCTGGCAGGCGCGCGCGACCTCCACGGGGTCCGTGACGAGTTCAATGCCGGTCATCCGGTCGGCGTCGTCGAAATGAAGCCGCGCGATGACGCGCGAATCGAAGAGCCAGAAGTCTTCCTCCGGAAGTTTCAGCCGCTCCGCGTCGCCCCTCCACAGGTTCCGGATGTCTTCGCCCACGGCACTGTTCCGGCGGGCGTTGTCGAGAAGGTACTGCTGGCCCGGAGTCGCCGGGTCGTCCACCACGCGGACGCGCTCGAACCGCTTGCCCAGGGCCGACTGTTCACGCCGGGAGACACACCACGGGTCGTTCAGGTCCCATCCGGCGTCCTCACCCCGAGCGAAGCGGCGGTATGTGTCCGTTTCCTCGTCCGACTGGTAGCGGCGACGGGTCTCCAGGCGCCAGGCGGTGTGCTCGAACGTCCGGAACATCCGTCCGAACTCGTCGAAGTCGATCATCACGGCCACCCTGTCAGCCTCCCTAGGAGCGAAGTCCGCCAGATGGGACCGCCCAAGAGGTTCTGTCCGGCGTGATTCTCGATTATTCGCGTGGAGGCCACACGCCAAAGCCCCCTTGCCGGCCACAGCGGGCAGGCGAGAGCAGCACACAGGCGGGCCTGAGCTGTGTCACCGGCGGGAGGGGACGGGGGCGCAGGGGTGGGGGTCCGGGGCGCTGACGTGTATTTGTGGGCCCAATCTCCGGACACGCACGACATCAGGGGCACCGGGCCCGTAAATATACGGCCCCGGACCCCCACCCCGGAGCCCCCGGCACCGGCACCCCCACGCACCGGGAGCGCCCCCGCGGCCCCCCGCAACCCCCTGGCCTGCGGCGGTCGACCCGGTACCGTAAACAGAATGACCACACCGCGGGAGACAGGCAGTAGCGGCGGGGCCGCGCGCGGCGGGCCGCGGACGCTGGCCGAGGAGTTGCGGGCGCGGCCCGACGAGGCGCTCGCGGGGCTGCTGCGGGCCCGGCCCGATCTCCTCAACCCCGTGCCGGGCGACCTGACCCAGCTGGCGACCCGCGCGGGCACGCGCGCCTCCGTCCTGCGCGCCCTGGAGCGCCTGGACCGCTTCGCCCTGCAGGCGGCCGAGGCCCTCGCCGTGGCCCCGGACCCGTGCCCGTACGGCACCCTCTCTGCCCTGATGACGGGGGACGCCCCCGGCGACCCGCGCGTCGCCGAGGCCCTGCCCCGCGCCCTGGCCACCCTGCGGGAGCAGGCCCTGGTCTGGGGCGGCGAGGACCGGCTGCGCCTGGTGCGCACCGTCCGCGAGCTGCTGGCGCCGAGCCCGGCGCACCCTTCCCCCACCGGCCTGGGCCCGACCGTGGCGGAGGCGACGGCGGGCATGTCGCCGGGCCGGCTGCAGCAGATCATCGCGGCGGCGGGGCTGCCGGGCACGCACGACCCGGTGTCGGCGGTCGCCGCGCTGACGGCCCTGTTCGAGGACCGCACCCGGATGGCGGAGCTGCTGGCGGGGGCGCCGGCGGAGGCCACGGCCGTGCTGGGCAGGCTCCTGTGGGGCCCGCCCTACGGCACGGTCACCGCCGATCCGGCCCCGCACCTGCGCTGGCTGCTGGACCGCGGCCTGCTGCTGCCGGCCTCGCCAGGGAACGTGGTCCTGCCCCGGGAGGCGGCCCTGCACCTGCGCGGCGGCCTGGCGCACCGTACGCCCGAGCCGGTGGCGCCCGAGCTGGCGCCCGCCGTCGCGCACTCGGCCCGCACGGTGGACGCGACGGCCGCCGGCCAGGCGTTCACGGCCCTGGGGACGGTGGAGGAGCTGCTCGCCGCCTGGGAGTCGGACGGCCCGCTCGTGCTGCGCGCGGGCGGTCTGAGCGTGCGCGACCTGAAGCGCGCCGCGGCGGTCCTCGACACCACCGAGGAGGGGGCCGCGTTCTGGATCGAGCTGGCGTACGCGGCGGGGCTGCTGGCCTCGGACGGCGAGGTGGACGAGCGCTACGCCCCGACGCCCGCCTCCGACGACTGGCTGCACCTGCCCACGGAGCAGCGCTGGGCGCGCCTGGCGACGGCGTGGCTGGCGGCCACCCGCACCCCGGGCCTGGTGGGCAGCCGGGACGCCAAGGGCCGCCCGCTCAACGTCCTCGGCGCGGAGCTGGACCGCTCGCCCGCGCCGGAGGTCCGCCACCGCGTGCTCGCGCTCCTGGCCACGCTGCCGCCCGGCACCTCGGTCTCCGTGGACACGCTGCTGGACCGCATGCACTGGGAGCGCCCCCCGCGGACGCCCGCGGAGCCCGGTACGGAGGACCTGCGCACCCGTCTGGCCCGCTGGGCGCTGGCGGAGGCCGAGCTGCTGGGCGTGACCAACCGCGGCGCCCTGTCCGCCCCGGGCCGCGCCCTGCTGGGGCCGGAGGGCACGGAGCCCGTCTTCCCGCTGAACGACGCCGAGGCGGGTGCCTGCACCGTACGGGCGGCCGCCCTGCTGGCCCCGCTGCTGCCGGAGCCGCTGGACCACATCCTGCTCCAGGCCGACCTGACGGCCGTCGCCCCGGGCCCGCTGAAGCGGCCGCTCGCCCAGACGCTCGGGGTCCTCGCGGACGTCGAGTCGAAGGGCGGCGCCACGGTCTACCGCTTCACGCCCGCGTCGGTGCGCCGCGCGCTGGACGCGGGGCAGACCGCGGCCGACCTGAAGGCGTTCCTCACGGAGCACTCCCGTACGCCCGTGCCGCAGCCGCTGGCCTACCTGATCGACGACGTGTCCCGCCGCCACGGCCGGCTGCGCGTCGGCGCCGCCTCCTCGTACCTGCGCTGCGACGACGAGGCGATGCTCGCGGAGATCCTCGCCGACCGCCGCTCGGCGCCGCTGCGGCTGCGCCGCCTCGCTCCCACGGTGCTCGCGGCGCAGGCCGCGCCGGACGACCTCCTCGGGGGCCTGCGGGCCATGGGGTACGCCCCGGCGGCGGAGTCCGCCGAGGGGGACGTCGTCGTCACCCGCGCCGACGCCCGCCGCACTCCGCCGCGCACCGCCCCGGCGCCCGTCCCGGAGGGCCCGCCGGTGCCCGGCGAGACGCTGCTGGGCGCCGCGGTGCGGGCGATCCGCGCGGGCGACCTGGCGTCCACGGCCGAGCGCAAGCCGGTCGCCGCCCCGGCCCCGGCCGACGGCGGCCTGCCCCGCACCACCTCCGCGGACACCCTCGCCACGATGCAGGCCGCGGTGCTCACGGGCGCCGCGGTGTGGATCGGGTACGTGAACGCGGAGGGCGCCGCGAGTCAGCGCGTCATCGCCCCGGTGCGCGTCGAGGGCGGTTTCGTGACCGGCTACGACCACACGGCGGACGAGGTCCGCACGTACCCCCTGCACCGGATCACGGGCGTGGCGGAACTGGCGGACGAGCACGCCTGAGCCGGCCCGCGCAGAAGCAACCCGCCTCCACGTTCGAGCAAGTAGACTCAATAGTTTGGCGCGATGGGTCGGCCGGGCCCGGTTGTGGAGGTACGAGTGTCCTGCTTGATCGTCCAGAGCGACAAGACGCTGCTCCTGGAGGTGGACCACGAGCAGGCCGACGCATGCCGTCGCGCCATCGCCCCCTTCGCCGAGCTGGAGCGCGCGCCGGAGCACATCCACACCTACCGGGTCACCCCGCTGGGCCTGTGGAACGCCCGGGCGGCCGGGCACGACGCCGAGCAGGTCGTCGACGCCCTCGTCACGTACTCGCGCTACCCCGTCCCGCACTCCCTCCTCGTGGACATCGCGGAGACGATGGACCGCTACGGGCGGCTGCGGCTGGTCAAGCACCCCACACACGGGCTGGTCCTGGAGTCGACGGACCGCCCCGTCCTGGAGGAGATCCTCCGCTCGAAGAAGATCCAGCCGCTGGTGGGCGCCCGGATCGACCCGGACACGGTCGCCGTGCACCCCTCCGAGCGCGGGCAGATCAAGCAGACGCTGCTGAAGCTGGGCTGGCCGGCGGAGGACCTGGCCGGGTACGTGGACGGCGAGGCGCATCCGATCGAGCTGGCGGAGGACGGCTGGGCGCTGCGCCCGTACCAGCAGCAGGCCGTCGAGGGGTTCTGGCACGGCGGTTCGGGCGTGGTCGTGCTGCCCTGCGGCGCGGGCAAGACGCTCGTGGGCGCGGGTGCGATGGCCAAGGCCAAGGCGACCACGCTGATCCTGGTCACGAACACGGTCTCGGCGCGGCAGTGGAAGCACGAGCTGGTGAAGCGCACGTCGCTGACCGAGGACGAGATCGGCGAGTACAGCGGTACGAAGAAGGAGATCCGGCCGGTCACGATCGCCACGTACCAGGTCCTCACGACCAAGCGGAAGGGCATCTACCCGCACCTGGAGCTGTTCGACTCCCGTGACTGGGGCCTGGTCGTCTACGACGAGGTGCACCTGCTGCCGGCGCCGGTCTTCAAGTTCACGGCCGATCTGCAGGCGCGGCGGCGGCTCGGCCTGACGGCGACGCTCGTGCGCGAGGACGGGCGCGAGTCCGACGTCTTCTCCCTCATCGGCCCGAAGCGCTTCGACGCGCCGTGGAAGGAGATCGAGGCGCAGGGCTACATCGCGCCGGCCGACTGCGTGGAGGTGCGCGTCAACCTCACGGACTCCGAGCGGCTCGCCTACGCGACGGCCGAGACGGAGGAGAAGTACCGCTACTGCGCGACGACCGCCACGAAGCGGCGCGTCACGGAGGCGCTGGTGGCCCGGCACAAGGGCGAGCAGACGCTGGTCATCGGGCAGTACATCGACCAGCTCGACGAGCTCGGCGAGCACCTCGACGCGCCCGTGATCAAGGGCGAGACCAGCAACGCCCAGCGCGAGAAGCTCTTCGACGCCTTCCGGCAGGGCGAGCTCTCGGTGCTCGTGGTCTCGAAGGTCGCGAACTTCTCCATCGACCTTCCGGAGGCGACGGTCGCCATCCAGGTGTCGGGCACGTTCGGGTCCCGGCAGGAGGAGGCGCAGCGGCTCGGCCGGGTGCTGCGCCCGAAGGCGGACGGGCACGAGGCGCGCTTCTACTCGGTGGTCGCCCGGGACACCGTCGACCAGGACTTCGCGGCGCATAGGCAGCGGTTCCTGGCCGAGCAGGGTTACGCGTACCGCATCGTGGACGCGGACTCACTGCTCGCGGGCGAGGAGGCGTAAGCCGTACGGGAAGGCGTAGGCCGTACGGGAAGGCGTAAGCCGTACGGAAGGCGTAGGCCGTACGGAAGGCGTAGGGCCGGGGTCAGGCCCTGCGGTCGTCCGCGTACTGGCCGAGGACGACGACGCTGACGGCCGCGCCGGCGAAGGCCTTGATCGCACGGAGGGCGTGTGCGAAGGGGGATTCGTCGGTGGCGGGGTCCGGGTTCACGGCTGCTGTGTTCATGTCTCCATGATGGTTGCCCGCGGCGCCCCGGACATCGGCCTGCCGGTGTAAAAGGGCAGGCCCGCGCGTACGACCCGAGGATCATGGCGTCCTACGGGAGGTGGAGGCCGACCCTGAGGACGACCCTGGGGACGCCTCCGGGGAGGGCCTCGGGGACGCTCCCGGGAGGGACCTGGAGCGACCCGCGGGCGACCTGCGAGCGACCCGGGGCGCGGGAAAATCGCTCGCGCGCCCCCGGCCCGCTGACTAGAATCTCCCCTTCCCGCCCGCCTCCCGCAGCGTCCGCCGCCGCACGGAGCGCGGCCGCCGACCGGACGGAAACCGGCGGCTCCCGATCGTCCCCCGTACGTCTGGAGGCTCTGCCGTGCCCGCGCCGCAAGTGACCACCCACGCGAACGACCCCCTGGAGCGGGAGCGCACGCACCTCTCCTCGTCCCGCGCCGCCCTGCGCGCGATGCGGGAGGACGTCGAGGCCCTGGACATCAAGGACGTCACCGCGAACTGGGTCAACGCCGCCGTCCTGGAGCGGCAGATCGAGGACCGCATCACGGCGCTGGCCGACCTGGCGCACACCCCGCTGTTCTTCGGGCGCCTGGACTACACGCACGCGCCGGGCGCGGAGCAGGCCGAGGGGGCCGAGGGCGAGCAGTTCTACATCGGCCGCCGGCACGTGCACGACGCGGACGGCGACCCGATGGTGATCGACTGGCGCGCGCCCGTCTCGCAGCCGTTCTACCGGGCCTCCAAGAAGGAGCCGATGGACGTGCGGATGCGCCGCCGCTTCGGCTACACGGGCGGCGAACTCACCGCGTACGAGGACGAGGACCTCACCGACACGTCCGCGGCCGACCAGGCCAGCAAGCTCCTGCAGGCGGAGATCGAGCGGCCGCGCGTGGGCCCCATGCGGGACATCGTGGCCACCATCCAGCCGGAGCAGGACGAGATCGTCCGTGCGGGGATCGGCGGCACGGTGTGCGTGCAGGGGGCTCCGGGCACAGGGAAGACGGCGGTCGGCCTGCACCGCGTGGCCTATCTGCTCTACGCGCACCGCGAGCGCCTCGCCCGCACGGGCACGCTGGTCATCGGCCCGAACCGGTCGTTCCTGCACTACATCGAGCAAGTCCTGCCCGCGCTCGGCGAGTTGAACGTGGCGCAGGCGACGGTCGACGACCTCGTCGCGCACGTGGAGGTGCGCGGCGCGGACCGCGCGGAGGCGGCCCGCATCAAGGGCGACGCCCGCATGGCGGAGGTGCTGCGGCGCGCGGTGCGCTCCGGGGTGAGGATGCCGGAGGAGTCCGTGGTCGTCGTGCGCGGCTCGCGGCGGTGGCGGGTGCCCGCGTACGAGATCGAGGAGATCGTCCGCGAGCTGCTGGGCCGCGACATCCGCTACGGCGCCGCCCGTGAGGCCCTGCCGCAGCGGATCGCGCACGCCGTGCTCGTCCGCATGGAGCAGGCGGGCGAGGCGCCGGACGACCGGGTGCAGGACGCGGTCGCGCGCAACGCCGCCGTGAAGGCGGCCGTCAAGGCGGTGTGGCCCGCGGTCGATCCGGTGAAGCTGGTGCTGCGGCTGCTGTCCGACGCGGAGTTCCTGGCGGAGCACGCGGACGGGGTGCTCTCGGCGGAGGAGCAGGCGGAGATCCTGTGGGCGAAGCCGGCGCGCGGCGTGAAGTCGGCGAAGTGGTCGGCGGCGGACGCGGTCCTGATCGACGAGGCGGCGGACCTGGTGGCGCGGACGCCGTCGCTGGGCCACGTGGTCCTGGACGAGGCCCAGGACCTCTCCCCCATGCAGTACCGCGCGGTGGGCCGGCGCTGCACGACCGGTTCCGCGACGATCCTGGGCGACATCGCGCAGGGCACGACGCCGTGGGCGACCGCCAGCTGGCAGGAGGCGCTCACGCACCTCGGCAAGCCGGAGGCCGCCGTGGAGGAGCTCACGCAGGGCTTCCGTGTGCCGCGCGAAGTGATCGCCTACGCGTCGCGGCTGCTGCCCGCCATCGCCCCCGGCCTGGCCGAGGCGACGTCCGTCCGTGAGGCGGCGGGCGACTTCGCGGTGCGCGCGGTGCCCGGCGGGGAGCTGGACGCGGCAGTCGTGGCCGCGTGCCGGGAGTCGCTGGAGCGGGAGGGGTCGATCGGCCTGATCGCGGCGGACGCGCGGATCGGGGTGCTGGGCGCGCTGCTGGCGGAGGCGGGCCTGCCGTACCTGGCCCCGGGCGAGGAGACGACGGCGGAGGCCCGCCTGACGCTGGTGCCGGCCTCGCTGGCGAAGGGCCTGGAGTACGACTACGTGGTCCTGGACGAGCCGGCGGCGGTCGTCGCGGGCGAGCCGGACGAGCGGACGGGGCTGCGGCGGCTGTACGTGGCGCTGACGCGAGCGGTGTCGGGGCTGACGGTGCTTCACGCGGAGCCGCTGCCGGGGCAGTTGGGGTGACTTCCGCCGCGTGGAGGAACCCCCCTCCGCGCAGAGGACCCGTGCCCGGGAGGCCTTACGGGGCCTCCCCTTCCAGCCCCCTGAGCAGGGCGTCGAGCAGCCCGGGGAACCGCTTGTCGAGATCCCCCCGCCGCAGCTGCACGAAGCGGTTGCGGCCGGAGACGCGCGTCGAGGTCACCCCCGCCTCGCGCAGGACCTTCATGTGGTGCGACACCGTGGACTTGTGCAGGTGGTCGAGGCCGAGCCCGCTCAGGTCGCAGGCGAACTCCTGCCCCCTCAAGTACACCGACAGCAGCTGCAGGCGCACCGGGTCGCCGAGCGCGTGCAGCACCCTCACCAGCTGGATGTCCTCGGTTGCGGGCTGCGGCAGCCACTCGTCCGGCATGTGCTCTTCCCTCCTCACCCCCGACAACTGTTTGACAATTATCCACCCGTCCCCAATTGTTTGACGAGCATCCAACGATTGATCTCGGGGGGATCCTGTGCGTCTGCGACTACTCCTGCTCGCCCTCGGCACCTTCGCCGTGGGCACCGACACCATGGTCATGGCCGGCATCCTCGGCCGGGTCGCCGACGACCTCGGCGTGTCCGTCCTGGCAGCCGGCCAGGTGGTGACGGTCTTCGCGCTCGCGTACGCGCTGCTCGCCCCGGTCCTCGCCGCCGCGACCGCCCGCTGGCCGCGCCGCCGCCTGCTGCTGACGGCACTCGCCGTGTTCACCGCCGCGAACGCCGTGAGCGCCCTCGCGCCCGACTACCCGACGCTCCTCGCGACCCGCGTCCTGGCCGCCGCCGGAGCCGCCCTCTACAGCCCGAACGCCAGCGCGGCGGCCACCACCCTCGTCCCGCCGGAGCGGCGCGGCCGGGCCATCGCGACCGTGCTCGGCGGGATGACCGTGGCCACGGCCCTGGGCGTGCCGCTCGGCACCTACGTCGGCCGCGCGGACTGGCGGCTGACCATGTGGCTCGTCACCGCGCTCGGCGCCGTGGCCCTGCTGGGACTGGCCGCCTTCCTCCGCGAACTGCCCGCACCCGCCCAGGCGGTGGGGCTGCGGGAACGGCTCGCCCCGCTGCGCGACGGGCGCGTCCTGGCCGCCGCGGCGACGACGTTCGCCTTCTTCATGGCGTTCCAGTCCGTCTACATCTACCTGGGCACGGCCGTCCACCCGGCGACCGGCGGCGACGCGGACCGGCTCAGCACCATCCTGCTGGCGACGGGCGTCGCCTCAGTCGCGGGCAGCTGGCTCGGCGGCCACGTCGTGGACCGCTGGGGCGTCCGCAAGGTCCTGCTGACCGGCAGCGTGGTCTCGGCGGTGTTCTTCGCGGCGCTGCCGTGGCTGGGCCGGACGATGACGGGCGCACTCGTCTACGCGCTCGCGGTGCCGCTCGCGGGCTGGTCGATCTCGGTGGCCCAGCCCCACCGCCTGGCCTCCCTGCGCCCCGCCGACGCACCGCTGCTGCTCTCCCTCAACAGCAGCGCGCTGTACCTGGGCATGGCCGCGGGCGGCGGAACGGGCAGCCTGGCGATGGCGCTCCTGGGAGAGCGCTGGTTCCCGCTGGGGGCGTCGGCGCTGGCGCTGGTGGCGCTGGGGATGGCGGCGGGGACGACGAGGCCGGCGGCTCCTGCTCCCGCATCCGGGGGCCGGGCCGCCCGGCAGGAGTCAAGCCTGCCCGAGGCCGCCTCCCGGCGTTAGCCGGGTGAGCCCGGGGACCGGGGCCGCCTCCCGGCGTTAGCCGGTTGAGCCCGGGGGCCTGGGCCCGCGGCGGAGCCCCGGAACGCCCTACGCGTCCAGCGCCTCCCGCCACGTCCGCACGGCACCGGCGTCCACCGGCCCGCCCCACCCGTCCGGCCGAGCCGCACCGCCGATGTGGAAGGCGGAGATCCCGGCCCCGCGCAGCACCGGCAGGTGCTTGAGCTGCAGCCCGCCGCCGACCATGATCCGCGGCTCGTAGCCGGGGTCGTCGGCCCGCCCCGCCTCCGCGACGAGCGTGGCGAGGCCGTCGTCGACCCCGGAGGCGGACCCGGCGGTCAGGTAGGTGTCGAGGCCGGGCAGGTCGGCGAGCTGCTTGCGCAGGGCGTCGCGGTCGGCCGCCCGGTCGATGGCGCGGTGGAACGTCCAGCGCGCCCGCGGCCCGATCGCGTCGGCGAGCGCGGCGACGGCCGTGAGGTCGGCGCGGCCGTCGTCGGTGAGGAAGCCGAAGACGAACTCGGCGGCACCTTCCGCGGCCAGCGCGCGGGCCCGGTCGCACAGGGCGTCCAGGGCCGCGGCGTCCCCCGCGGAGAAGCCGTCGGCGGCGCGCAGCATGACGCGCACGGGGATGCGGACGGCGTCCCGCACGGCGGTGAAGGTCTCCAGGGGCGGGGTGAGCCCGTCCGCGGCCATGTCGGTGACCAGTTCGAGGCGGTCCGCCCCGCCGTCCTGCGCCGCCACCGCGTCCCGCGGGCCGAGCGCGATCACCTCAAGAATTGGTCTAGACATATTGCACAGCCTGCCATACGGGGACCCCGTGCCAAAAGCGGTGCCCCACAATTGGCCCCATGGCAGCCACGACCGAGCACCCGTCCGGGCCCGCCCTGCGCATCCGCTGGCAGGAGACCGTCGACCGCGCCCGCGGCGGCGCGACCTCCCCGGACCCCGGCCCGTACGCCGACGACCTGCTGCGCCGCTGGTCGGAGCCGCAGCGCCGCTACCACACCGTCGACCACCTGGTGGCGGTCCTGGACCGGGTCGAGGAGCTGGCCGCCCACGCCGACGACCCGGACGCCGTACGCCTCGCCGCCTGGTTCCACGACGCGGTCTACCGCCCCGACCGCTCCGAGAACGAGGAGCGCAGCGCCCATCTGGCCGAGCGCGCCCTGCCCGAGCTGGGCATCGGCGCCGCCCGTACGGCCGAGGTCGCCCGGCTCGTACGGATGACAGTCGGCCACGCCCCGGGGACCGGCGACCGGGACGGCGAAGTGCTCTCCGACGCCGACCTGGCCGTGCTCGCGGGCTCCCCGCAGGAGTACGCGGCCTACGCCGCCGCCGTCCGCGAGGAGTACGCCTTCGTGCCCGACGCGGCCTTCCGCGAGGGGCGCTCGGCCGTGCTGCGGCAGCTCCTGGGCCTGCCGCGGCTCTTCCGCACGCCGCTGGGCTACGACCGCTGGGAGGCGGTCGCGCGCCACAACCTCACCACCGAACTGGACCTGCTGGCCGGCTGAACCGGCCGGCCGCGCACCTGCACGGACTACGGCCGCACGGATGACGGCCTCACGGACTGCGGCCGCACGGATGACGGCCGCACGGAGGACTACGGCCGCTCGTGCTTCGGCCGCCGCAACCCCGCGCCCACCAGCAGCCGCACCAGCTCCTTGCTGCTCGCCTCCACCGCGCCCAGCCGCACGGCGTCCCCGTAGGACGTCGACGGCACGTCGTAGTGATCGCGGTCGAACGCGCGCGCGGGCGCGCCGAGCCGCGCGGCGAACGCGTGCAGCTCGTCGTACGACACATCGCTGATCAGGTGTGACCACATGCGGCCGTGCCCGGGCCAGACGGGCGGGTCGATGTAGAGCGTCATCGGCGGCGCCTCATCGCAGGGCGCCGGCGAGCGAGCCGACGGGTGCGACCAGGACCGTCTGCTTGGTGCAGGCCCAGTGCGGGTCGGGCCCCAGCTCCGGCTCGACCTCCAGGGCGTGCAGGTCACCGGATCGGGTGCAGAGCGGGCACAGCGGCCAGCGGCCGTACCGCTCCAGCAGGGCGTCCTGGACGTCCTGGGCTATGAGCCCGACCACGAACCCGGCGCCTTCCGGCCATTGCTCGACCCACCAGCGCCGCTGCGCCACCGCGTCCTCGACGAGCGAGACGACGTCGGCCTCCGCCACATCGCCCGCGACCAGGTCGGCGAGGATCAGGGCACGCGCCGTGTGCAGCGTTTGTTCGAGCTCCATACGGTCCATTGTCCCGGACAGGGGCGGTTGACGGCTCACCACCCTGAAAATACCTTTCAAAAGGTGAGCAGCAAACTGAAAGAAACTACCGGCGGCGACCGCGCGGTCCCCGCACCGGCCGACGCCCCCACCGCGCCGCCCGCCCGCGGCGCCCCCGCCCCGGGCGCCCTCGCCGCCAAGGTCCGCACGCTCGCCCCCTCCATGACCCGCTCGATGCAGCGCGTCGCCGAGACCGTCGCGAGCGACCCCGCGGGCTCCGCCGCCCTCACCGTCACCGGTCTCGCGGAGCGCACCGGCACGAGCGAGGCCACCGTGGTGCGCACCGCCCGCATCCTCGGCTATCCGGGCTACCGCGACCTGCGCCTCGCCCTCGCCGCGCTCGCCGCGGAGCAGGCGGCCGGCCGCGCCCCGGCCGTCACCGCCGACATCGCGGTCGACGACCCGCTGCCCGCCGTCGTCGCCAAGCTCGCCCAGGAGGAGGCGCAGTGCCTGGCGGACACCGCCGCCGCCCTCGACACCGCGCAGCTGGAGGCCGCGGTCGCGGCGCTCGCCGGCGCCCGGCGCATCGACGTCTACGGCATCGGCGCCTCCAACCTCGTCGGCCAGGACCTCGTCCAGAAGCTGCTCCGCATCGGCCTGATCGCCCACGCCCCCGCCGACCCGCACCTGGCCGTCACCAACGCCGTCCAGCTGCGCGCGGGCGACGTCGCCGTCGCCATCACCCACTCCGGCCGCACCACCGACGTCATCGAGCCGCTGCGGGTCGCCTTCGAGCACGGCGCGACGACGCTCGCGATCACCGGCCGCCCGGAGGGCGAGATCGCCCAGTACGCGGACCATGTGCTCACCACCTCCTCCGCCCGGGAGAGCGAGCTGCGCCCCGCGGCCATGTCGAGCCGCACCAGTCAGCTCCTCGTGGTGGACTGCCTGTTCATCGGCGTCGCCCAGCGGACGTACGAGTCCGCGGCGCCGGCCCTGTCCGCCTCGTACGAAGCGCTCGCCCACCGCCACGCCCCGCGCTCCCCGCGCTGACCGAAGCCGGCCCGCCCGGCACGCATGGAAAGAGCCGTCCGCCCATGGCCTCTTCTTCTGCTTCGTCATCCGCATCAGCCGCGGCAGCGGGCTCGGCCGCTTCCCCCGCGCCGTCCGACCCGCCCGCCCCGCCGGACGCGTCCACGCCGGCCGGCGCCTCGCCGGCCCCCTCCGCACAGGCGCGCGGCACGCTCCGCGCCGAGCTCGCCGCCCTCACCACCGAGGCCTTCCGCCCGGACCTCGCGGACATCGACCGGCTGCCCACCCTCGACATCGCCCGGATCATGAACGGCGAGGACGCCGGCGTCCCCGCCGCCGTCGCCGCCCGGCTGCCCGAGATCGCCGCCGCCATCGACGCCACGGCCGCCCGCATGGCCCGCGGCGGCCGGCTCGTCTACGCGGGCGCGGGCACCGCCGGCCGCCTCGGCGTGCTCGACGCCAGCGAGTGCCCGCCGACCTTCAACACCGACCCCTCGCAGGTCACAGGCGTGATCGCGGGCGGCGCGGCGGCGCTCGTCACCGCCGTCGAAGGCGCCGAGGACAGCAAGGAGCTGGCCGCGGGCGACCTGGCCGCCCTGGGTGTCGGCCCGGCCGACACCGTCGTCGGCGTCTCCGCCTCCGGCCGCACCCCCTACGCGGTCGGGGCCGTCGAGCACGCCCGCGCCGCCGGGGCGCTGACCATCGGCGTGTCCTGCAACGCCGGTTCGCCGCTCGGCCGGGCCGCCGACCACGCCGTCGAGGTCGTCGTCGGCCCCGAGCTGCTCACCGGCTCGACCCGGCTGAAGGCCGGCACCGCCCAGAAGCTCGTCCTCAACATGCTCTCGACGATCACCATGATCCGGCTCGGCAAGACGTACGGGAATTTGATGGTCGACGTGCGGGCCACCAACGACAAGCTGCGCGCCCGCTCCCGGCAGATCGTCGCCCTGGCCACGGGCGCCTCCGAGCAGGAGATAGAGGCCGCGCTGACGGAGACCGGCGGAGAGGTGAAGCACGCCATCCTCGTCGTCCTGGGCGGCGTCGACGGGCGCACGGCCGCGCGCCTCCTGGACGAGTCGGGCGGTCACCTGCGCACGGCCCTCCGCACGGCACATGGGTAGCCGCACCATGGCGCCGGACCCTCCGGACGCACCCGACGACGGCCCGAGAGGGGAGGGCGGCCGCGGCGCCGGCGCAGCCGCCCTCCTGCCCCTCCTCGGCGGCGCCGGCAACCTCACGTCCGTCACGAACTGCATGACGCGGCTGCGGGTGACCGTCCGGGACCCGTCGGCCGTCCGCCGCGACGAACTGCGGGCCCTTCCCGGGGTGCTGGGCATCGTCGGGGACGGCACGGCCCTGCAGATCGTGCTCGGCCCGGGCGCGGTGGCCAAGGTCGCGCCGGAGCTCGCGCGGCACGTGGAAGCGGCCACCGCGGCAGGTGCCACCCCGAGAACCGCCACCCCGGAGACCGTCACCGCGGAGACCGTCACTCCGGAGCACGTCACCGCGGAAGCGCTGGCCGAGCGCGGCGCCGCGCTCCGGGCCGAGCGCAAGGCCCGCAACGCCACCCCGGTCAAGGAGTTCCTGCGCCGGATCGCCCAGATCTTCGTCCCGCTGATCCCCGCCCTGATCGGCTGCGGCATCGTGGCGGGCCTGGCCGGGCTCCTCTCCAACCTCCACTGGCTGCCCGCCCTGGCCCCCGCGCTGACCGCGTGCGCGTCCGGCTTCATGTCCCTGATCGCCGTCTTCGTCGGCTACAACACGGCGAAGGAGTTCGGCGGCACCCCCGTCCTGGGCGGGGCCGTCGCGGCGATCATCGTGTTCCCGGGCGTGGACCGGGTGAGCGCGTTCGGCGAGAAGCTCGTGCCCGGCCAAGGCGGGGTGCTCGGCGCGCTGGCCGCGGCCCTGCTCGCCGCGCACGTCGAACGGTGGTGCCGCCGCCGCGTCCCCGAGGCCCTGGACGTGCTGGTCACCCCGACGGTAACGGTCCTGGTCGCGGGCCTGGTCACGCTGTACGGGCTGATGTACGCGGCGGGCGCGGTCGCCACGGCCGTCGGCCGCTTCGCCGACTGGCTGCTCGCGAACGGCGGGGCGGCGGCGGGATTCGTCCTCGGCGGGCTGTTCCTGCCCCTGGTGATGCTGGGCCTGCACCAGGCCCTCATCCCCATCCACACGACCCTGATCCAGCAGCAGGGCTCCACGGTGCTGCTGCCGATCCTCGCGATGGCGGGCGCCGGCCAGGTGGGCGCGGCCCTCGCCCTCTACGTCCGCCTGTCGCACAACACCTCGGTGCGCCGGACGATCCGGTCCGCGATGCCGGCCGGCCTCCTGGGCATCGGCGAGCCCCTGATCTACGGCGTCTCCCTGCCGCTGGGCCGCCCGTTCGCCACCGCCTGCGTCGGCGGCGCGTTCGGAGGGGCGTTCGTGGGGCTGCTGGCGCAGCTGGGCGACACGGTCGGCTCGACGGCCATCGGCCCGTCGGGCTGGGCCCTCTTCCCGCTGCTGCAGGGCGGCCACGGCCCGGTCCGGGCGGTGGCGGTCTACGGAATGGGCCTGCTGGTGGGCTACGCGGCGGGATTCGTGGCGACGTACGCGTTCGGGCTGAGCCGCCGGTCGCTGCGCGAGCTGAACGCAGACCACCCCGCGGAGAACTCCGGATAGAACAGCGGGTGGCACAGCCGATGGCACAACGGCCCGAGGGCGGCACCCCCTGGTGGGGGTACCGCCCTCGGGCGCGTACAGCGTCAGGACAGGTGATCCGTCAGGATCAGAAGTCCATGTCACCGCCGGGCATGCCGCCCGGAGCGGCCGCGGCGGCCTTCTCCGGCTTGTCGGCGATGACGGCCTCGGTGGTGAGGAAGAGCGCAGCGATGGACGCGGCGTTCTGCAGGGCGGAGCGGGTGACCTTGGCCGGGTCGATGATGCCCTCGGCGACCAGGTCGACGTACTCGCCCGTGGCGGCGTTGAGACCGTGGCCCGGGGTCAGGTTGCGCACCTTCTCCACGACGACGCCGCCCTCGAGACCGGCGTTGACCGCGATCTGCTTGAGCGGGGCCTCCAGGGCCAGCTTGACGGCGGCGGCACCGGTGGCCTCGTCGCCCTCGAGCTCCAGCTTCTCGAACACCTGGGAGGCCTGCAGCAGGGCCACGCCACCACCGGCGACGATGCCCTCCTCGACGGCCGCCTTCGCGTTGCGAACGGCGTCCTCGATGCGGTGCTTGCGCTCCTTGAGCTCGACCTCGGTCGCGGCACCGGCCTTGATGACGGCCACGCCGCCGGCCAGCTTCGCGAGGCGCTCCTGGAGCTTCTCGCGGTCGTAGTCCGAGTCGCTGTTCTCGATCTCGGCGCGGATCTGGTTGACGCGGCCCTGGACCTGGTCGCTGTCACCGGCACCGTCGACGATGGTCGTCTCGTCCTTGGTGATGACGACCTTGCGGGCGCGGCCGAGCAGGTCGAGACCGGCGTTCTCCAGCTTGAGGCCGACCTCCTCGGAGATGACGGTGCCACCGGTGAGGATGGCGATGTCACCGAGCATGGCCTTGCGGCGGTCGCCGAAGCCCGGGGCCTTGACGGCGACGGACTTGAAGGTGCCGCGGATCTTGTTCACGACGAGCGTGGACAGGGCCTCGCCCTCGACGTCCTCGGCGATGATCAGCAGCGGCTTGCCGGACTGCATGACCTTCTCCAGGAGCGGCAGCAGGTCCTTGACCGAGCCGATCTTGGAGTTGACGATCAGGATGTACGGGTCGTCGAGGGACGCCTCCATACGCTCCATGTCGGTGGCGAAGTACGCCGAGATGTAGCCCTTGTCGAAGCGCATACCCTCGGTGAGCTCCAGCTCCAGACCGAAGGTCTGGGACTCCTCGACGGTGATGACGCCTTCCTTGCCGACCTTGTCCATGGCCTCGGCGATGAGCTCGCCGATCTGGGTGTCGGCGGCGGAGATGGAGGCGGTGGAGGCGATCTGCTCCTTGGTCTCCACGTCCTTGGCCTGCTCGAGCAGGGCACCGGAGACGGCCTCGACGGCCTTCTCGATACCGCGCTTCAGCGCCATCGGGTTGGCACCGGCGGCGACGTTGCGCAGGCCCTCGCGGACCAGGGCCTGGGCCAGGACGGTCGCGGTCGTCGTGCCGTCACCGGCGACGTCGTCCGTCTTCTTCGCGACCTCCTTGACCAGCTCGGCGCCGATCTTCTCGTACGGGTCCTCGAGCTCGATCTCCTTGGCGATGGAGACACCATCGTTGGTGATCGTGGGGGCGCCCCACTTCTTCTCGAGGACGACGTTGCGGCCCTTGGGGCCGAGGGTGACCTTGACGGCGTCGGCGAGCTGGTTCATCCCGCGCTCGAGACCGCGCCGTGCCTCCTCGTCGAACGCGATGATCTTGGCCATGTGAAGTGGTCCTCCCAGGACGGGGTGGAGACTGCTCCGGACCGCACTGGCGCCCGCGACGGACGGCCTGCGTACCCTGCGGTTCCTTGCCCCGCCTGGCATGCGGACCTCACCGACGGTCCAAATCTGTCACTCTCACTCGGAGAGTGCTAAGCCCAATGATTAGCACTCGACCAGGGAGAGTGCAAGCGCCCCGGGGGGACAGTCACGCCCACGGGGCGCCCGGAGCAGGGGCCCCAGGCAGCCGTACCCACCCCACGCGCCCCGCACACGCGCGAGGGGCCCGCACCCCGTCGGGTGCGAGCCCCTCTGCAAACCGAGCGAGCCGGTGGTCGATGCGCCGCGATCAGACCTGCTGCAGCTTCACCATGTCCGCCTGCGGCCCCTTCTGGCCCTGCGAGATCTCGAACTCGACCCGCTGACCCTCCTCGAGGGTGCGGTAACCGTCCATCTGAATCGCGCTGTAGTGGACGAATACATCCGCACCACCGTCGACCGCGATGAAGCCGTAGCCCTTCTCCGCGTTGAACCACTTGACGGTGCCCTGAGCCATGCCTAACTCCCCTATTACTGGCCCTTGCGCAGGACCGCACTTCGCGGACCCGGGTCAGACCTCACCCCCTGGCAGCCCAGTGGGTGTGCGCCGGAACGCGTCGACCGCGGCTGAATGTATCTGCACGGATGCCGTCTGCAACAGGTCACTCGGACGAGAATTCCGGGCATGGCCGATCGAGGAAATCGGCTGAACTCCGGGTATTTCAGGGCAAGTCGGGCCGGGTATAACGCAACCAACCCGGCATTTCGTGCACACACTTCGCGCACAACTTGACGGGTTCTCATATGCGTTCGGCACTGACGCCGGGCGGGGATCGCCCCAACTGTATCGCGCTCAACAGGCGGAATCGCCCCGTCCGCTTTACGGACGAGGCGATTCCGGGTACGTCGTGCGGCAATAACGGAGGAACCCTGTGAAACCTCAGCCGCCGGCGACGGCCGGGATGACGGAGACGGCGGAGCCGTCGGGGGTGGGCGTCTGCAGCCCCTGCTCGAAGCGGACGTCGTCGTCGTTGACGTAGACGTTGACGAACCGGCGCAGCTTGCCGGCCTCGTCGAGCACGCGGGCGGCGATGCCGGTGTGGTTCTCCTCCAGGGACCGGAGGACATCGGCGAGGGTCGCGCCCTCGGCGGAGACCTCGGCCTTCCCGCCGGTGTAGGTACGGAGGATGGTGGGGATGCGAACGGTGACGCTCATGGGGAAGCTCCCTCGAAACGAGTTGTGGGCAGGCGTTCCGCAGGGCGGAACAGGTGGGCGCAACCGGCCCGCAGATGTCAGACGGCGGCAAGACCAGCGGCGCGGAACGCCTCCAGCGACGGCCGGATCGTCGCCGTCGGCCCCGCCGCGACCGCGTCGAGCGTCTTGAGCCCGTCCCCGGTGTTGAGCACGACGGTCGTGAGCGACGGATCCAACCGACCGCTCTCGATCAGCTTCCGCGTCACCCCGACCGTCACCCCGCCCGCCGTCTCGGCGAAGATCCCCTCGGTCCGGGCGAGCAGCCGGATCGCGTCCACGATCTGCTCGTCGGTGACGTCCTCCACCGCCCCACCCGTCCGCCGCGCGATGTCCAGCACGTACGGCCCGTCGGCCGGGTTGCCGATGGCGAGGGACTTCGCGATCGTGTCCGGCTTCACCGGCCGCACCACGTCGTGCCCGTCCTTGAACGCGCGGGCGACCGGCGAGCAGCCCTCCGCCTGCGCTCCGAAGATCTTGTACGGGCGGTCCTCGACCAGGCCCAGCGCGACGAGTTCCTTCAGCCCCTTGTCGATCTTCGTGAGCTGTGAGCCCGAGGCGATCGGCACGACGATCTGGTCCGGCAGCCGCCAGCCCAGCTGCTCGCAGATCTCGTAGGCGAGGGTCTTGGACCCTTCCCCGTAGTACGGCCGGAGGTTGACGTTGACGAAGCCCCAGCCCTCCCCCAGCGGGTCGCCGATCAGTTCGCTGCAGAAGCGGTTGACGTCGTCGTACGTGCCCTCGATGCCGACGAGGTCGCCGCCGTAGACCGCGGCCATGACGACCTTCCCGGCCTCCAGGTCGTGCGGGATGAAGACGCACGACTTGAACCCGGCCCGGGCGGCCGCGGCGCCGACCGCACCCGCCAGGTTCCCGGTCGAGGAGCACGACAGCGTCGTGAAGCCGAAGGCGCGGGCGGCCTCGACCGCGATCGCCACGACCCGGTCCTTGAAGGAGTGCGTCGGGTTGCCGGAGTCGTCCTTGACGTACAGGCCGCCCGTCACGCCCAGCGCGCGGGCGAGGTTGTCGGCCTTGACGAGCTTGGTCAGACCGGGGTTGAGGCTGGGCTTGCCCGCGACGTCGGCGGGGACGGGCAGCAGGGGGGCGTAGCGCCAGATGTTCGCGGGGCCGGCCTCGATGCGCTCGCGCAGGGTCCCGGGGTCGCCGGCGGGCAGTTCGTAGGCGACTTCGAGGGGACCGAAGCACAGGGCGCAGGCGAAGATGGGACCGAGGTCGAAGCGCTCTCCGCACTCGCGGCAGGAGAGTGCCGCGGCGGGTCCGAGGTCCACAGAAGTGGTAGAGGGTTCAACAGACTGCACAGCCATGGAGGCGAGGCCCTTTCTCCTCATCTTCCTCGCGGCGAACGTCACCACGAGACGGAATTGGCACCTTCCCCGCCGGGAGCCTCGCCTTGTGAACGGTGAGACCGGCTGGAGGGTTGCCGGGGCTTCAACGGGCCGTGTCCCTCTGCCCCTCTGGATGAGCGGTATGGCACTGGGCGGGGCCCAGGCGTTTGTGCACGCGGCGACCCCCGACATAGGACGGCGGTCCGCGTTGTTCAAGACTGTAACGGAAGGGACGGCCCGTTGAGAGGGGCGTCCGCACCGCGAGATGCGTCACAGAACGCGTCGCAGAACGTCCGTGAGACAGGGAGTCGTACACGTGCTGGAAGAGGTGGAGCGCTGGCTGGCCGAGCGGTCCTGGTC
Organism: Streptomyces telluris; assembly: GCF_024519335.1. NCBI lineage: Bacteria > Bacillati > Actinomycetota > Actinomycetes > Kitasatosporales > Streptomycetaceae > Streptomyces > Streptomyces telluris. The sequence continues at coordinate 138,505 of NZ_JANIID010000003.1, read as the reverse complement.
CGCTGCTGATCGTCCGCTCGACGTGCTTCTGGCCGCCAAGCGGGCCTCCGGCACCACGGTGAGCGTCGTCCTGCCGGCGCTGAACGAGGAGCCGACGGTCGGCACCATCGTGGCGACGATCCGCCGCGAGCTGATGTCGGAGGCGGTGCCGCTGGTGGACGAGCTGGTGGTGGTCGACTCGGGCTCCACGGACCGCACGGCCGAGGTCGCCGCGGCGGCCGGGGCGCGCGTGGTGCACCGGGACGAGGTGCTGCCGAGCCTGCCCGCGCTGCCGGGCAAGGGCGAGGTGCTCTGGCGCTCGCTGCTGGCGACGACCGGCGACATCGTCTGCTTCGTGGACGCCGACCTGCGCGAGTTCTCGGCGGACTTCGTGTCGGGGATCGTGGGGCCGCTGCTGACCGACCCCGGCGTGCACTTCGTCAAGGCGATGTACGACCGCCCGCTGGGCGAGGCAGCCGGCCAGGGCGGCCGGGTGACCGAGCTCGTGGCCCGCCCCCTGCTGAATCTGCACTGGCCGCAGCTGGCCGGTTTCGTACAGCCGCTCGGCGGCGAGTACGCGGCCCGCCGGTCCCTGCTGGAGCAGCTGCCGTTCCCCGTCGGCTACGGCGTGGAGCTGGGCCTTCTGGTGGACGCGCTGCACACGGTCGGGCTGGGGGCGCTGGCCCAGGTGGACGTGGGCGTGCGCAAGCACCGCCACCAGGACGGGCGGGCGCTGGGCCGGATGGCCGCCGCCATCTACCGCACCGCGCAGCTCCGGCTGGCCCGGGGGCACCTGGTGCGACCTGCGCTGACGCAGTTCGAACGCACCCCGGAGGGCTTCGTTCCGCGGACGTACGCGGTGGACACGGAGGAGCGTCCGCCGATGGCCGGAATACCCGAGTACGCGCAGCGGCACGCCGCGTAAGCGTACGTTTGAGCGGTTCTTCCCGCGGCAAGGCTGGCCACATGGTCGCTGAGCACGTGCACCCCGCATCGATCGCCGCCGCGCCGATCGTCGTCGCCTCCAACCGCGGCCCGGTCTCGTACCGGCGCGGTGAGGACGGCACCCTCGTGGCCGGGCGCGGCGGCGGCGGGCTCGTCTCCGGGCTCAGCTCGATACAGCGCGACGCCGAGGGCGGGGCCGCGGTGTGGGTGTGCGCGGCCCTGGGCGAGGGCGACCGCGAGGCGGCCCGCGCCGCCGGCCGAAGACTCGCCACGGCCGACACCGGCGGCCACCACGTGCGGATGCTCGACATCCCGCCGGACACCTTCGCCGCCGCGTACAACGGCATCGCCAACTCGGTGCTGTGGTTCGTGCACCACATGCTCTACCAGACGCCCCTGGAGCCCACCTTCGACCGGGAGTTCCGGGCCCGGTGGGCGGCCTACGAGGAGTACAACGCGGCGTTCGCCGACGCCGTCGCCGAGGAGGCCGCGCAGGGCGCCGCGGTGCTCGTCCAGGACTACCACCTGGCGCTCGTGCCGGGCCTGCTCCGGGCCCGCCGCCCCGACCTGCGCATCGGCCACTTCTCGCATACCCCCTGGGCCCCGCCGGACTACTTCCGGATGCTGCCGGACGACGTGGCCGGGCAGCTGCTGCGCGGCGTCCTCGGCGGCGACCGGGCCGGCTTCCTGACCCGGCGCTGGGCCGAGGCGTTCGCCGCGTGCTGCGCGGACGTGCTGGGCGCGGAGGTCGTGCGCGACGGCGAGGGGCGCGCCGACGGGGTGCGCTTCGAGGGGCGGACGACGCGGCTGGGCGTGCACGGTCTGGGCGCCGACGGCGACTTCCTGCGCGAGCGGGCGCACCGGGCGGACGTCGAGGAGCGCATGGCGGCGCTCAGGTCGCAGATCGGCCCGGGCCGCAGGGCGATCGTGCGCGTGGACCGCACGGAGCTGTCCAAGAACATCGTGCGCGGGCTGTACGCGTACCGGCGGCTGCTGGAGGAGCACCCGCAGTGGCGCGAGCGGGTCGTGCACGTCGCGTTCGCCTACCCCTCCCGGCAGGACCTCGCCGTCTACCGCGACTACACCGCCGAGGTCGAGCGGGTGGCCCGCGGGATCAACGCCGAGTTCGGCACGGAGGGCTGGGAGCCGGTCGCCCTGCACGTCAAGGACGACTTCGCGCGCTCGCTGGCCGCCTACCGGCTCGCGGACGTGGCGCTGGTCAACCCCATCCGGGACGGGATGAACCTCGTCGCCAAGGAGGTGCCCGTGGTCTCCGACCACGGCTGCGCGCTGGTGCTCTCGCGCGAGGCGGGGGCGGCGGCCGAGCTGGGCGACGAGGCGATCACCGTCAATCCGTACGACGTGGAGGCCACGGCCCGCGCGCTGCACCTGGCGCTGCTGATGGACCCCGGGGAGCGGGCGGAGCGCACCAAGCGGCTGGCCGCGGCGGCGACGGCGCTGCCGCCGGCCCGGTGGTTCACGGACCAGCTGCGGGCGCTGTGACGCGCCGGAGTGCGGTCCGCACCCTTCCGGGCCCCGTCTGAGCGGCCCGCGCTTCGGCGCCCCGGGCTGCCCGCATCCGGGCACGGGTAGCCATGGCGCATGCCAAATGTCCCACGTTGGGCCGTGCTTGCCACGGCGTGCGCCGCCGCCCTGACCGCGGTCGCCGGCTGCTCCTCGGACTCCTCCAAGAACGACGACGACAAGCAGGCCAAGGGGGCGGCGGGGGCCTCCGCGACGCCGTCCGGCTCCTCGGCCGGCTCCTCGGCGAACCCGTCGGCCAACTCGTCGGCCAACCCATCGGGCTCCTCCGCGGCCTCCGGCGGTGCGCCCTCGGGGACGCCGCGCACCGGTTCGCCGCCCGCCCGCTCGGCACCGGCAGGCTCGGCGCCGGCAGGTTCGGCACCGGCCCGTTCGGCGCCCGCCGGTTCCCCGCCCCCGGCCCCGCCGAGCGGATCCATACCGGTCGGCCCCGGGCCGCAGCCGTCCTACGCCGTCCAGCAGCAGCCCGCCGCCGGCAGCTGCCACTACCGCTTCACCCCGGCCAAGGAGCCGCTCCCCGACCCCGCGTGCACCCCCGGCGCGACCAACCCGAAGGTCACCCAGGCCACCCTCAAGACGACGATCTGCCGCAGCGGCTACACCGCCGGCATCCGGCCGCCCACGAGCGTCACCAGCCGCCAGAAGACCGCCAACGCCGCCGCGTACGGCTACAAGGGGCCGCTGGGCGACGCCGAGTACAGCCACCTGATCGGCCTGCAGCTCGGGGGCGATCCCAACGACGCGCGCAACCTGTGGGTCGTGCCGCCCTCCCCCGCCCGCAAGGAGGCGAAGGGACCCGGCAACGCCAAGGACGTGGTGGAGACCCAGCTCAAGAACGCCGTCTGCTCGGGCAAGGCCGACCTGGTCAAGGCCCAGCAGGCCGTCGCACGCGACTGGACGACGGCGCTGGACGTCCTCGGCGTCCCGGGCAAGGCCGCCAAGGGCGGGACGGCGAGCCTTTCGGACGAGGACGGCTGAACGGACGAGGGCCGGGCGGACGACGGCCGGGCAAGCGCGTCACCCGGCCGCGGGGCCGAGGCGGTCGGCGAGGGCCGTGAGCAGCTCCACGACTCCGCCCGGGCCGTCGACGACCAGGTCCGCGCGGTCCGCGAGCTCGGTGACCTCGGAGCTCCCGCTGCACACCAGCAGGCCCGGCAGGCCTTCGGCGCGCAGCTCCTCCACGGCCGCGAAGGCGGCCAGGTCGCCGAGGTCGTCCCCGGCGTAGAGGACACAGCCCGCGCCGCTCTCGCGCACGTACGAGGCGAGGGCGGCGCCCTTGTCGACGCCCGGCGGCCGCAGCTCCAGGACGAGCCTGCCGGGCTCGACGATCAGCCCGTGGCGCTCGGCGAGGGCGGACAGGGGCTCGCGCAGGGCGTCGAAGGCGGCCTGCGGGTGGGCGGTGCGCCGGGTGTGGACGGCGACGGCCCGGCCCTTGTCCTCGATCCAGGTGCCCCGGCCGAAGCCCGAGCCCGCCACGATCCCCGGCAGCTCCGCCCGGGCGGCCGCGACGCCGGGGGGCGGGGCGTCGGCGGTCACGGCGCCGGTCGTCGCGTCCCAGCGCTCGGCGCCGTAGTGCCCGAGGACCACGAGGCGCTCCAGGCCCGCGGCCCCGGCGAAGCCGCCGTAGCGCACCGCGACCTCGGCCGGGCGGCCGGTGATCACGGCGACCGAGCCGAGCCGGGGGGCGAGCCGCGCCAGCGCGGGCACGGCGCCCGGGTGCGCCCGGGCCTGCTCGGGGTCGGGGACGATCCCGGCGAGCGTCCCGTCGAAGTCGAGCGCGACGACCGCGCGCCGCGGGCCGGCCAGGAGGGCGGCGAGGCCGTCGCGGCCGGCGGGGGTGACGGGGACGGGGAGGGAGGGGCTGCCCATGGGGCCGACCCTACTGGCTGGGCGCCCCCGGCTACCGGCGTTCGCGGCGTGCGTCCCGGATGCGCCGGAGCCGGTTGACGGTGACCGGGTCGTGGGCGAGGGCCCGCGGGTCGTCCAGGAGGGCGTTGAGGAGCTGGTAGTAGCGGGTCGGGGTCATCCCGAGCCGCTCCCGCACGGCGCGCTCCTTGGCGCCGGGCCCGGAGAAGGCCCGGCGTTCCAGGGCGAGCACGGCGAGGTCGAGCTCGGAGAGCCCGCGCTCGGGGAGCGCCTGCTCGGGGAGACCCTCTTCGCGGGGCTCCCGCTCGGGGAGGTCCCCCTCGGAGGGCTCGCCGGGCTGTTCGTCGCTCACGCCGGCCAGCCTACTTGCCGTGGCCGGCCAGCTCCGTGGCGTCGGCCTCGCGCTGGATCTCGCCGAGGACGCTCGCGGCGTCGCCGCCCTTGACGACCACCGAGCCCATCTTCTCCTTGAGGGCCTTGCTGACCTTCGCCCAGGAGGTCTTGTCGACGGGGTAGAACTCGGCGTTCTCCAGCTGCGCCAGGAACGGCTGGAGGTGCTTCTTGCGGCTGTCGCCGGCCATCTTCTCGGAGGCGCTGGTGGTCACCGGCAGCAGGTCGTACTGGTTGGTGAAGGCCAGGACGTTCTTGGTGCTGTAGACGAAGTCGAGGAAGCGGCCGATCTCCTCGCGGTTGCCGCCGGCCTTGAACGCCATGATCCAGTCGGCGACGCCCATGGTCGCCTTGGCCTTGCCCTTCTTGCCCGGCAGCGGCGCGGTCCCGTACTTGATGCCCTTGGCCTCGGCCTGCTTCATCAGCGTGGGGTGACCGTTGAGCATGCCGACCTCGCCGCGGCAGAAGGCGTCGAAGACGTTCTGGCGGTTGGTGCGGGAGGGGTCCATGGAGCCGGTGAGGCCCTTGCCGACGAGCTCGTCGCGCAGCCAGGTGAACGTCTCGACGTTCTCGGTGGACTGGATGGTGTACGTGCCGTTGTGGTCGGTGTAGCCGCTGCCGCCGCTGAGCATCCACATCATGGTCTCGGCGGGCGCCTCCTCGGGACCGAGGGGCAGCCCGTAGGGAACCTTGACCCCCGCGGTCTGGAGCTTCTTGGCCGCGGCCTGGAGCTCGTCCCAGCTCTCGGGGGCCTTGACTATGCCGGCCTTGGCGAAGAGCGTCTTGTTGTAGAAGAGCAGCCGGGTGCTGGAGACGAACGGCAGGCCGTACTGCACGCGGGCCACCTCGCCGGCGCGGGCGATCGGGGCGATGATGTCGGCCTGGGTGGGGATGGTCAGCAGCTGGTCGGCGCTGTAGAGCTTGCCGGCCGCGGCGAAGTCGGCGTACGCGCCGATCTGCGCGATGTCCGGGGCCTTGCCGGCCGCGACCATGTCGGCGACCTTCTTGTCGACCTCGGTCCAGCTCAGGACCTGGACGTCGATCTTGACGCCCTTGTTCTCGGCCTCGAAGTCGCGGGCGAGGGCGTCCCAGTACTTCTTGGAGCTGTTCGCCTCGCTGTCGCCGTAGTCGGCCGCGACGACGCGCAGCGTCTTGCTGCCGGAGCCACCGTCGCTCCCGCACGCCGTCAGTGCGGGCGCCAACGCCGCCGTGGCGGCACCTGCCGCCGTCAGACCCAAGAACCGCCGCCGCTGCACTACTGCTTCCCACCTTCGTGGTTTGTGATCGTCCTGATCGTCCGCTGAAGACCGTAAGAACCGTGAGTTTCCCCCGCGGGCCACCATACGGTCCAGCCGACTCCGGTTTCGCTTCGGTATCGCCCTTCCCGCGCGGGGCGGGGGCTGCTATGCACGGAGATCACCGGTGGAAGGAGAAGAAAGCGCATGTCCGAGCCCTCTCTCACCCCCTCTCTCGCTCCCTCTCTCATCCCCTCTCTCACCTCTGCGGAGATCACCACTCAGCCCGCGTGCTGGCGGCGCGCGGCGGAGACCGCGGCTGCGGCCGCGGCCGCCGGCACGACCGGCCTGCCACGCCCCGGGGAGCGGGTGGCCGTGACCGGCTGCGGCACCTCGTGGTTCATGGCCCAGGCGTACGCGGCGCTGCGGGAGGCGTCGGGGCAGGGGGAGACGGACGCCTTCCCGGCGTCGGAGTTCCCCGTGATGCGGACGTACGACCGGCTCGTGGTGATCACGCGGTCGGGGACGACGACCGAGGTGCTCGATCTGATCGAGGAGGTGCGCGAGCGCTGGGAAGTCTTCGCGCTGACGGCCGACCCGGCGTCGCCGGTGGTGCGCGGGGCCGACGGGACGGCGGTGCTGGACTGGGCGGACGAGGAATCGGTGGTCCAGACCCGCTTCGCGACGACGGCGCTGGCGTACCTGCGGGCGGGCCTGGAGGCGAGCGGTGCGCTGCCGGCGGGAGTGAAGGGGATGGCGGAGGCGGCGGCGGACGCCGAGGCGGCACTGAAGGACCCGCTGCCCGCGGAGGTACTGGCGGCCGGCCAGTGGACCTTCCTGGGCGCGGGCTGGGCGTACGGTCTCGCGCAGGAGGCGGCACTGAAGATGCGGGAGGCGGCGGGGGCGTGGACGGAGGCGTACCCGGCGATGGAGTACCGCCACGGCCCGATCGCGATCACGGCCCCGGGCCGCGTGGCCTGGCTCCTGGGCACCGCCCCGGCGGGCCTGGAGACGGACATCTCCCGCACGGGCGGCACCCTCGTGGCGGACGGCGCCCGCCTGGACCCGATGGCGGACCTGATCCGCGCCCAGCGCCTGGCGGTGGCGGTGGCGCAGTCCCGCGGCCTGAACCCGGACACCCCGAAAAACCTGACAAGAAGCGTAATCCTGAACGCCTGACCTGACCTGCCCTGCCTTGCTCCGGCCCTGACCTGACCCTGACCTGCCGGGCGGCCCCCTCCCCTCCGCCGCGACGGCGCCCCGCCACCGACAACCTGGTCGGCGGTGCCGAGCCGCCCCGAGGCGCCCGGCACCGCCGACCAGGTCCGTATGGGCGGCGCACCGCCGCGTCGGACTCCCGCGGCCCCGCGCGTACGTCGTCACGTTCCGCCTCGTGAGTGGACCGGCGGGCGCGGAAGCCCGCCGGAGGCGGGGAAACACCCACCCACGGGCGAGTGGACTAGACCTTTCGTGTGCGGACACGCGACACTGTCCCCGTGAGACACGTCATCGCGCTCGACGTAGGCGGCACCGCCATCAAGGCCGCCCTGATCGGCCCGGACCACGAACTGCTGCACGAGGCCCGCCGCCCGACCGGCCGCGACCGGGGCCCGGACGCCGTCATAACCGGCATCCTGGACTTCGCCGCCGAGCTCGCGGCCACCGGCGAGGCCGCCTTCGGCGAGCCCGCGGCCGCGGCGGGCATCGCCGTGCCCGGCATCGTGGACGCCGCGGTCGGCACCGCCGTCTACGCCGCCAACCTCGGCTGGCGCGACGCCCCCCTGCGCGATCTGCTGAGCCGCCGCCTGGGCAGCACCCCCGTGGCCCTCGGCCACGACGTCCGCACCGGCGGCCTCGCCGAGGGCCGCATCGGCGCGGGCGAGGGCACGGACCGCTTCCTGTTCGTCGCCCTCGGCACCGGCATCGCCGGCGCCATCGGCGTCGAGGGCCGCATCGAGGCCGGCGCCCACGGCGGCGCGGGCGAGATCGGCCACATCCGCGTACGCCCCGGCCCGGACGCCCGGCCGTGCGGCTGCGGCGGCCGCGGCTGCCTGGAGACCCTCGCGTCGGCCGCCGCGGTCAGCCGCGCCTGGGCGGAGGCGAGCGGCGACCCGGACGCCGACGCCGCGGACTGCGCGCGCGCCGTCGACGCCGGCGACCTGCGCGCCCGCGCCGTCTGGCAGGAGGCCGTCGACGCCCTCGCGGACGGCCTCGTCGTCGCCCACACCCTGCTGGACCCGCGCACGCTGATCGTCGGCGGCGGCCTCGCCGAGGCCGGTGAGACCCTCTTCGCCCCGCTGCGCGCGGCGATCGCGGAGCGCATCACGTTCCAGCAGCTCCCCCGCATCGTCCCGGCGGCCCTCGGCGACGCCGCCGGCTGCCTGGGTGCGGGCCTGCTCGCCTGGGACCTGCTCACCACCCACCTCACGGAGGTTTCCGCCTGATGGTCGAACGAACGGTTCTCGCCGGTGCCCGCGTGGTGCTGCCGACCGGTGTGGTCGAGGACGGGCGGGTGACGGTCGAGGGCCGGCGGATCGCCGCGAACGAGAGCGGCGATCAGGCCGTGCTCGACCTCCCGGGCCACTGGATCGTCCCCGGCTTCGTGGACATGCACGTCCACGGCGGCGGCGGCGCGTCCTTCTCCGCGGGCGACCCCGAGGAGGCCCTGACCGCGATCCGTACGCACCGCGCGCACGGCACCACGACCATGGTCGCCTCCACCGTCACCGGCGACCTGGACGACCTCGCCCGGCAGGCGGCCGTCCTCTCCGAGCTGACCGAACAGGGCGACCTGGCGGGCATCCACTTCGAGGGCCCGTTCATCTCCCCGCACCGCTGCGGCGCCCACCAGCCGGAGCTGCTGCGCGACCCGCAGCCGGCGGACGTCCGCAAGCTGGTCGACGCGGCGCGCGGCGCGGCGCGGATGATGACGCTGGCCCCGGAGCTGGCGGGCGGCCTCGACTCCGTCCGGCTCCTCGCCGACCACGGCGTCGTCGCCGCCGTCGGCCACACGGACTCCTCCTACGAGGCGACCCTGGACGCCATCGAGGCGGGCGCGACCGTCGCCACCCACCTCTTCAACGCGATGCCGTCCCTGATGCACCGCGCGCCCGGCCCGATCGCGGCCCTCCTGGAGGACGAGCGGGTCACCGTCGAGCTGATCAACGACGGCACGCACCTGCACCCCGCCGTCCTGGAGCTGGCGTTCGCCCGCGCCGGCGCGGACCGGGTCGCGTTCATCACCGACGCGATGGGCGCGGCCGGCATGAGCGACGGCATGTACCCGCTCGGCCCGATGAGCGTGGAGGTCAAGGACGGCGTGGCCCGTATCGCCGACGGCCCGACGGCCGGTTCGATCGCGGGCTCGACGCTGACCCTGGACACGGCGTTCAAGCGCGCGGTGACGATCGACGAGCTGACGGTGGACCAGGCGGTACGGGCCCTGTCGGCGAACCCGGCGCGGCTGCTGGGCGTGGCCGACCGGGTCGGCTCCCTGGAGCCCGGCAAGGATGCGGATCTGGTCGTTCTCGACGCCTCGTACGACCTGGTGGGCGTCATGCGCAAGGGCGAATGGGTGGTCAGGCCCTAAGTGCACTGATTTCTGCCGCCCTTGACGGGCGGTCGCACTCCGGCCGGAACAGCGGCGGCAGTCCCGAGGTCTGGGCCTGCCGCCGCTGTTTTGGCATGATCGCTCGCGGTCGACGGTCCGGTTCATTGGTCAAGGGAGGGAGACGCCGGTGATCCTCACGGTCACGCTCAACGCCGCGCTCGATCTGACCTATCGCGTGCCGCGGCTGCAGCCGCACGCGTCGCACCACGTCACGGCCGCAGCCGAACGGCCCGGCGGCAAGGGCGTCAACGTGGCCCGCGTCCTCGCCGCCCTCGGCCACACCACGGTGGTCACGGGCTTCGCGGGCGGCACGACGGGCGAGACCCTGCGCCGCCACCTCGCCGAGGACGTCCCCGGCGGCGGGGCGGAGCTCGTCGACTCCCTCGTCCCCATCCTCGGCACCACGCGCCGCACGGTCGCCGTCGTGGACGCCTCCACCGGCGACACCACCCAGCTCAACGAGACCGGACCGGACGTCACCGCCGAGGAGTGGGCGGCGTTCACGGACGTCTACGCGCGCCTGCTGCGCGAGGCCCGCGCCGTCGCCCTGTGCGGGAGCCTGCCGCCGGGCGTGCCGGTCGGGGCGTACGCCCACCTCGTCCGGCAGGCGCGCGCCGCCCGCGTCCCCGTCCTGCTGGACACCAGCGGCGAACCGCTGCGCCGCGGCATCGCCGCCCGACCCGACCTGGTCACCCCCAACACGGCCGAACTCGCGGCCCTCACCGGCTCCACGGAGCCCCTCCGCGCGGCCCTGGACGCCCGCCGCCGCGGCGCCCACGCCATCGCCGCGACGCTCGGCCCGGAGGGCGTGCTCGCCGTGACCCCCGACGGCCGCTGGCGCGCGGCCCCGCCCCGCCGCCTCGCCGGCAACCCGACCGGCGCCGGCGACTCCGCCGCGGCCGGCCTCCTGTCGGCCCTCGTCGAGGGCCTCCCCTGGCCGGACCGCCTGACCCGGGCCGTGGCCCTGGCCGCGGCCACCGTGAAGGCCCCCACGGCAGGCGAATTCGACCCCGCGACGTACGAGGACGTGCTGCCGCACGTGAAGGTCACGGCGGCCTGAACCCGCCCCCTCCGAGGGGCGCCCCGACGGAAGGACCACCGGCCATGCCACTCGTCCACACCAGGGAACTCATCACCGCAGGCCGCGCCCTGTGCGCTTTCAACGTCATCACGGTCGAACACGCGGAGGCCGTCGCGGCGGGCGCGGAATCCGCCGGCCGCCCGGCCGTCCTCCAGATCTCGGAGAACGCCGTGAAGTTCCACGGCGGCCGCCTGGGCCCCATCGCCGCCGCGACCGCGGCGGTGGCGACCGCCTCGTCGGCGCGCCTGTCCCTCCACCTGGACCACGTGGAGGACGAGGCCCTCCTGCGCCGGGCGCATGCCCACGGCTTCAGCTCGGTGATGTTCGACGCCTCGAAACTCCCTTACGGAGACAACGTCAAAGCGACGGCGGAAGCGGTCCGTTGGGGCCACGAGCGCGACATCTGGGTGGAGGCGGAACTGGGCCGCGTCGGCGGAAAGGCGGGCGACGCCCACACCCCGGGCGTACGAACGGACCCTGCGGAAGCGGCCACTTACGTGGCCGACACATCAGTCGACGCCCTGGCAGTAGCTGTAGGCAGCACCCACGCGATGACGGTCCGCACGGCAACCCTGGACCACACCCTCATCACCGCCCTCCGCGAGGCGGTCCCCGTCCCCCTGGTCCTCCACGGCTCGTCAGGCGTCCCGGACGCGGAACTCCGCAGGGCGGTGGCCGCCGGAATGACGAAAATCAACGTGGGCACGGCATTGAACAAGGCCTTCACAGGCACGATCCGCGCCTTCCTGGAGGCCCACCCCTCCACAACGGACCCGCGCAAGTACCTGGCTCCCGCACGGGCCGCGGTGACGGAGACGGTCGCGGGATTCCTCCGGACCGTCTCCGGGTGAGGTCACGCGCCGCCGGGCTGCAGCCAGACCTGGTCGAGGTGCACGTCGCACTTGTTGCCGGGCTCGCAGGAGAGCTTGATGGTGTTCTTGCCCTCCTTGAGGGTGACCTGCGTCCAGGTGTTCACCCAGAAGTTCACCCACTCACCGGGCTTGGCATTGCCGTAGTTCTTCATCCCTATGGGACGGTCGCTCTTGCTGCTGTTCGTGGTCACCGAGAGCGCATTGTCCGTGCCCGGCACGCCGTAATTGGCATACAGGCGGTAGTCACCGGCGGACTTGACGTTCACTTCCCATTCGACGCCCGCGCCCTCTTGGTTGATGACGACGTAAGCGCCGTTCGCGGCCTTCGCGCCGGGGGTGTCCTTCTCCGTGGTCGCCGCCCCGCTCAGCTTCAGGGTCGACGCGTCCCGCTTGAGCTTCCCGGCCGCCGAAGGGTTCTTCGGCTCGGTCTTCTTCTCCGGCTCCTTGGAATTCTTCTTCTCGTCCTGATCCGGCGCCGGCTTCTCGCCGCCCGAAGAGGCCTGGTTGCTCTTGTCGTCCGACGTGCCGCTGTTGTTCATCATCGCGACGCCGATGCCGCCCGCCACCACCGCGACGACGGCTATGGCCGCCACCAGCAGGCCGGTCCGCTTCGGACGGGAGGCGCCGCCGTGGCCGCCGTGACCGCCGTGGGACGCCGGCTGGCGCGGGACGCCGCCCGCCAGGGTCTCCGGGGCCGCGTAGTGCGGCGACGGCTGCTGAGCGTACGGCGGCTGTGGCTGCGACTGCGGCTGGCGCGGGCCGTACTGGCGTGAACCGACCGTCCGTACCTGGTTGTACGAAGTGCGGGGGACGCCCGGCTGCGGCGCGGCCGGGGCGCTGTCGTGAGGCCCCTCGCCGCCCTCCGAGCGGTACAGGTGCGCGAACGGGTCGTCGTTCTCCGGCGTACCCGTGCCGTTATTACCGGCCGTCATCCCCTGTCACTCCCAACCTGTGGGCCCATCGCCCACTGGCCAAATCTTTGCGTTCGATTTCACGGTAGGCGGCGGTGCCGCGTTGGCGCAGCCTACCGCGACGCGGCGACACCTCGCGGTGCGTGGCCTCAGCCCGCCCGCCGACCTGCCTTGGCGCGTGACCGTTTTTCGACGTACATGCGCTGGTCGGCGGAGTGCAGCACCTCGTCGGCGGACATTCCGCAGCCTGCCCAGCCGATGCCGAAACTCGCGCCTACCCTCACCGCCCGGCCGTCAACCCTTATCGGCGGGACGATGGCGCTGCGCAGCCGTACGGCCAGGTCCTCGGCGTCGGCCTGGGCGAGGCCGTCCGCGAGGACGACGAATTCGTCGCCGCCGAGGCGGGCGACCGTGTCGCCCTCGCGGACGCCGTTGCTGAGCCGGCGGGCGACCTCTATGAGGACGGCGTCACCCGTGTGGTGCCCGAAGCGGTCGTTGATCGCCTTGAAGCCGTCGAGGTCGCAGAAGAGGACCGCCAGGCCCTTGGTCCCGTCGTCCTGCCCGTCCTCCGCCGGAGCTATGGCGTGGACATGCCCGGGGTAGGCCCCGTCGTGCTCGCCGCCGCCGATCTCGTCGGGGGCGTAGTCGGGCCCGCAGTCCGGCGCGTGCTCGGGGCCGAGCTCGGAGCCGAAGCCGTGCGCGTACGGCCCGGCCTGCCCGGACCCGTACGCACCGCCCGCGGCCGTCCCGGCGGTCCCGGCGGCGCCCACACCCGCACCCGCGGCCGCCGCCCCGTCGACGCCCTCCACCTCGGCGAAGCCGTCCAGACACCCGTAGGGCGCGGCCACGGCGGCCGCGTGGGGCTCGCTGCCGGGCGCGCGGTTGCACAGCCGGCTGCTGAGCCGGGCCCGCAGCTCGGCGCTGTTGGGCAGGCCGGTCAGCGAGTCGTGGCTGGCGCGGTGGGCGAGCTGCAGCTCGTGCCGCTTGCGCTCCTCGATGTCCTCGACGTGGGTGAGCAGGAAGCGCGGCCCGTCGGCGGCGTCGGCCACGACGGAGTTGCGCAGCGAGACCCACACGTAGGTGCCGTCGCGGCGGGCGAGCCGCAGCTCGGCGCGGCCGCCCTCGGCGGAGGTGCGCAGGAGCGTGCCGATGTCCTCGGGGTGGACGAGGTCGGAGAACGAATAGCGGCGCATCTGGGACGCGGAGCGGCCGAGGAGGCGGCACAGGGCGTCGTTGGTGCGGTGCAGGCGGCCGTGCTGGTCGCCGCCCATCTCGGCGATGGCCATGCCGCTGGGCGCGTACTCGAAGGCCTGACGGAAGCTTTCCTCACTGGCCCGCAGGGCCTGCTGCTCCCGCTCCAGGCGGACGAGGGCCCGCTGCATGTTGGCCCGCAGGCGGGCGTTGCTGATGGCGATGGCGGCCTGGAAGGCGTACATCTGCAGCGCCTCGCGGCCCCAGGCGCCGGGCCGGCGGCCGTTGCGCGGCTTGTCGACGGAGATCACGCCGAGGAGCTCCCCGCCCGCCGTGCCCGCGGTGTACATGGGGGCGAAGAGGCGGTCCATGGGGTGCCACTCGTCCGGGAAGCGCGGCGCCGGGCCGGCGGTGTGCCACTGGGGCACGTCGTCGTTGTCGAGGACCCAGCCCTCGGTGTACGGGATGAAGCGCAGCGAGCCCCACTGATCGGCCATGGCCAGCCGCCGCTCCCACGACACGCGCGAGCCGACCCGCCCGGCCAGCAGCGCTTCCGCGCCGGCGCTGCCGGCGACGGCGGCCACGACGAGGTCACCGTCGGGCCGTACGAGATTGACGGCCGAGAGCTCGTACCCGAGCCCGGTGACGATGCCGTCCGCGACGGTCTGCAAGGTGTCCGCGAGACTTCGCGCCGTGTTCAGATCGGCCACCACCTGATGCAGCCCGCGCAAGGTGGCCAGGCGGACATACGGCTCCGACTCGGTCTCCATCTTCGCTCTCCCCCGAGACCTCGACAGCAACTCCAGGCTTCTTGTCGTCCGTTTACCACGGCCACTGAATCACAGCGAGCTGACCACTCGGTACACAGGGTCAACAATTACAGCCCTCTGTGACTCATGTCACAATGCGTGATGAGGTCCCGCTACTGGCGGGGTTAGAAGCTCTTATGCTTCCTGAACGCAAATCCGGAACCGTGTGAACACTCATCCGGACGCCTTCCCGAACCGATGCGGACAACTTTCGGAACCGTTCCGGCACCCTTCCGACCTAGGACCCGCCTGGTCCTGCAGCCCGATGCGAGGGCGCTACGGGCGGGCTAGCGTGCACAGCGTGTTGCAGACGACCCCGTCCTACGAGACCGCCATAGCCCATTCTGAAGGGGTGAGCGCCGATGAGTTCCGTGCCGCCCTCGCCCGCCTCGCCGCCGGCGTGGTGCTGGTGACCGCACACGACCCGGAGCACGGTCCGCGCGGCGAGGACGTCGGAATGACGGCGACCGCCTTCCTGTCCGTCTCGCTCGAACCGCCTCTCGTCATGGTGAGCGTTCGCAACGATTCCCGTATGGACGACCTCCTGGAGCGGCAGCCGCTGTGGGCGGTGTCCGTCCTCTCCGAGAGCCAGCGGCACATCGCCGGACGCTTCGCGATGAAGGGACGGATCAGCGACCGCCTGCTCTTCGAGGACATCCCCTACGCGTCCGGGGCGGCGACCGGCGCGCCGCTCGTACGAGGCGCGCTGTCGACTCTGGAGTGCCGGACGGAGCAGCGGGTGACGGCCGGGGATCACACGCTGGTGATCGGCAGGGTGCTCACGGCGACGGCGCCGACGACGGAGAGCGGTCCGCTGACGTACTTCAAGGGGAAGTACCGGCAGCTGGGGTGAGGCGGGGCGCCTCCCGGCCCGGCCCTCGGGCCCGGCCCTCGGCCCGC
This sequence comes from Streptomyces telluris, assembly GCF_024519335.1. Lineage (NCBI taxonomy): Bacteria > Bacillati > Actinomycetota > Actinomycetes > Kitasatosporales > Streptomycetaceae > Streptomyces > Streptomyces telluris. The sequence continues at coordinate 123,174 of NZ_JANIID010000003.1, read as the reverse complement.
CTCTTGGGCCCGGCCCTTGGACCCGGCCCTCAGGTCCAGTCCTTGCCGGTGCGCCCGCGCTTGGTCTCGGCGCGCTGCTTCTTCTGCCGCAGCCGCCGCTCGTTGATGCCGCGCGGGATCTTCGTGGCGCGCCGCGGGCGGGGCGGCGGGGCGCTCGCCTCGGCCAGCAGCGAGGCGAGCCGGACGGCGGCGGTCTCGCGGTTGCGCCACTGCGAGCGGTGCTCCGAGGCGCGCACGACCACGACGCCGCCGACGAGGCGGCCGGCGAGCTTGGCCAGTGCGCGTTCCTTCCAGACCTCGGGCAGCGCTTCCGTGCGGGCGAGGTCGAACCGCAGCTCGACCTGGCTGTCGCTCGTGTTGACGTGCTGGCCGCCGGGGCCGGAGGAGCGGGAGAAACGCCACTGGAGCTCGGCCTCCGGCAGGGAGACCGAGCCGCGGATGACGTAGGGGCCGGACATGCCCCCCATGATCCCGCCTGGCACGGGCGGGCGTCACCTCGTTTTGCGCCGCCTTCGGCACCCGCCGGCATCAGGGATTGGCAAAGAAAGTAAAAGCTGGTGGAACCCTGGGGTCCCCCGAGGACGTTAACAAGGGTGACGGTGACCCGCGGGCCGCGGTGCGCTGCAGAACCGACCCAGACTTGACCAGAAAGGGACAATTCCCATGGCTGTAAGCCTGTCCAAGGGCGGCAACGTCTCCCTCACCAAGGAGGCCCCGGGCCTGACGGCCGTCACGGTCGGCCTCGGCTGGGACGTCCGCACCACCACCGGCACGGACTTCGACCTCGACGCGAGCGCGATCGCCGTGAACCCCACGGGCAAGGTCTACTCCGACGCCCACTTCGTCTTCTTCAACAACAAGTCGACGCCGGACCAGTCGATCGTCCACACCGGTGACAACGTCACGGGCGCCGGCGAGGGCGACGACGAGCAGATCAACGTCAACCTGGCCGCCCTCCCGGCCGACATCGACAAGATCGTCTTCCCGGTCTCGATCTACGACGCGGTGTCCCGCAGCCAGAACTTCGGCCAGGTCCGTAACGCCTACATCCGCATCATCAACCAGGCCGGCGGCGCCGAGCTCGCCCGCTACGACCTGAGCGAGGACGCCGCCACCGAGACCGCCATGGTCTTCGGCGAGCTCTACCGCAACGGCTCGGACTGGAAGTTCCGCGCGGTCGGCCAGGGCTACGCCTCGGGCCTGCAGGGCATCGCGCAGGACTTCGGCGTCAACGTCTGACGAAGGCCGCGGTGAGGGGCCGCCCCGGGTTACGGGGCGGCCCTGCCGGAGCCGGGCGCGGGCGCACTCGCCCCGGCCCGGCCCGGCCCGGCTCAGCCGAAGCGCCCGGTCCCCGAAAGCTTCCAGTCACGGTTGCACTCGGGGCCGCACCGCCACGACAGCGGCGGATTGCCGGTCACATTGCGGTTGCCGTCGAGCAGCCACGTCCCCACCTCGCCGCTCACCTTGTTGTGCCAGAGCAGGTCGGTCCTGCCGTCGGCGTTGAAGTCGCCGGTGCCGGAAAGCTTCCAGTCGCGGTTGCATTCCGGGCCGCACCGCCACGACAGCGCCGGATTGCCGGTCACATTGCGGCTGCCGTCGAGCAGCCACGTACCGACCTCACCCGTGGTCACGTTGTGCCACAGCAGGTCGGTGTTGCCGTCACCGTTGAAATCCCCGGTCCCGGAAAGCTTCCAGTCACGGTTGCATTCCGGGCCGCACCGCCAGGACAACGGCGGATTAGCGGTCACGTTGAACCGGCCGTCGAGCAACCACGTCCCCACTTCACCCGTGGTCGTGTTGTGCCACAGCAGGTCGGTCTTGCCGTCGCGGTTGAAGTCGCCGGTGCCGGAAAGCTTCCAGTCGCGGTTGCATTCCGGGCCGCACCGCCACGACAGCGCCGGATTGCCGGTCACATTGCGGCTGCCGTCGAGCAGCCACGTACCGACCTCACCCGTGGTCACGTTGTGCCACAGCAGGTCGGTGTTGCCGTCACCGTTGAAATCCCCGGCCCCGGAAAGCTTCCAGTCACGGTTGCATTCGGGACCGCACCGCCACGACAACGGCGGATTGGCGATGACGTTGCGGTTGCCGTCGAGCAACCACGTCCCCACCTCACCGGTGGTCGTGTTGTGCCACAACACATCGGTGGTGTTCCCGACCGCGCCTGCAGGCGCGCTCGTCGCAACGACGTTGAGGGCCAGCGCGGCCAGCCCCGCCGCCACCAGCGCCCCGAGTCTTCGGAACAGCCCCGCTTCCATGGACGAACCTCCTGGTTGAAGAACCACGGGATCCACACGAACACCGGAGCGCACGACGCCGCCCCGGCAGCAGTGCCTGGTGCCTGGTGCCTGGTGCCTGCATGAGGATGGCGCGGACCGGGTCAGTGGGCCAGTCCCGTGACAAGAAGGTCAGGTGACAAGCGGGGGTGGGTGAGTGGGTGGGCTGAGTTCTGGGGCGCCACAGGCGCGCCACGCAACCGGACGTACGGCTGGCAGGCCCCTCAAGCTGGGTAGAACCAAGGGGAAGCGGCCCGCCATACCACACAGCCGACCGGTTGCGCACGCTCCGTAACCAGCGGCTGAGCAGCGGAGTTGGGGTTCACCGGGGCGGGTACGTAGTTACCCAAGGAGGGGCACCCGTGGAGACAGGACACACGCACCATGGACGACGGCGACTCACTCGAACGCATTCTCGCCGCAGTGATCGGCGACCGGGACCGCGAGCCCGAGCTGTGCCCGGAGTGCGGGCGCCCGCTGCGGGTGATCGTCGTGGCGGAGAACCCCGGCGACGCCACGTCGCCGGCGATCGTGCGAGGGGTCTGCCCCGCCTGCCCCAAGGGGCTGGGCGCCGCGGCCCCCTGAAGCATCTGGCGCTGGCCTGCCCCAACTGCCAGAACATGATGCAGCAGATGGGAAACGGCGTGTACAAGTGCTGGAGCTGCGGATACACGAGCACCGGCTGAGCTCCGGTTCAAGCCCCGGCCGCGTCTCGGCCGAGCCCCGGTTCAAGCTCCGGTTCAAGCCCCGGCCGCGTCTCGGCCGAGCCCCGGTTCAAGCCCCGGTTCAAGCCCCGGCCGGGCCGGGCCGATCGGGCGCGGGCAGGCCCCGCCGGGCGGCGCACGGCCCCTCCACCCGGTCCGGCGGGCCGCGGACCCGTGCGCCGTCCGGTGGCCCCTGCGCGCCGCCCGCCGCGGGGCGGGGCGAGGATGCGGGGCCGGTGGATTGCGGAGATGCTGGTTGCGTCAGCGTTCCGTGAGGAGGACGGCCATGTCCATGCTCGACAAGCTCAAGGGCCTGCTCAAGGGCCACGAGGACACCGCTCGGCAGGGTGTCGAAAAGGCGGGCGACGCGTTCGACGCCAAGACTCAGAACAAGTACCAGAGCCAGGTCGACACCGCCCAGCAGAAGCTCAACGAGCAGCTGGGGGCGCAGGAGCGGCGGCCGGGGGACGAGCGCCCGCCGACTCCCTGAGGGCGGTCACCACAGCCGGTCGACCTCCCCCGGGTAGAGCCCGATGCGGCTGCTCTCGAAGGCGGCCGCATCGCGTTGCGCCCGCGCCGTGAAGAACGCCGCCATGGTGACCTTGTCGAAGCCCGGCCGGTCGCTGGGGAACGGGTCCTGCGGCGTGCCGCCGACCAGGACGGTGCCGGGCAGGGCGGTCCAGCCGGCGCTCTCGTAGAACGCCTGCAGCGGGCGGTCGCACGTGAACAGTCCCACGTCCACGGCGCCGCCGTCGGCGATCAGCTCACGGGCGGCGGCCACCAGCCGCCGCCCGTATCCCTTGCCGCGGTGTGCCACGTCCGTGACGACCGCGCTCAGGCCCGAGGCCCGGTAGCTCCTGCCCCGGTGGATGATCTCCTTGGAGAGGATGTCCAGCGCGGCCCGTACGCCGCCGTCCGGGGCGAGGAGCAGAACGGCCACGGGGCCCAGGGCCGGGTCGTGGGGGCCGCCGCCGGGCCAGGCCTGCTCCTGCAGGGCCTCGATCTGCGCGCGCAGCTCCGGCGGGAGGTCCGGCCACGCCATGGTGACGATCCGCAGGTCTCCCATACGTCCGACCCGGCCCACGCGCCCCACGCCTGCCACGCGCCCCACGCGCCCCTCCCCCCGTTCGGCCGCACCCCTCGCGAGCCGTGGCTTCGCAGGCTAGCCCAGCGCCGCCGCGCCCGCCTTCGCGAACTTCTCGTCGAGGTCGCCGCTCGGCGCGCCCGCAACACCGATGCCGGCGACCGGCGCGCCCTTGGCCTGGACCGGGGTGCCGCCCGGCAGGAACAGGGTGCCGGGGATGTCCTTGAGGTTCGGGGCGCTCTGGAGGCGCTTGACGAGCTCCGAGGTGGGGGCGTTCCAGGAGACGGCGGTGAAGCCCTTCCGCACGGCCGACTCGTAGGACTGCGGGCCCGCGCCGTCGCCGCGCAGCGTCACCAGCGTGTTGCCGTTGCGGTCGACGACCGCGACGGACACCTTCTGGCCCTCCTTCTTCGCGGCGGCGAGCGCGGCCTGGGCGGCGCGCGTGGCGGCGTCCACCGACAGGTGCGTCGACTCGGTCAGGCCGTTGCCGGCCGCGGACACCGGAGCCTGGCGCTCCGCCGCGGGCGAGGCCGTCGCCGTGACCGCCCCGAACGTACCGGCCGCGACGACGGCGGCACCGGCCGCACCCACGAGCACACGGCTCCGGACGGAGAGCTTCCCGAGCGCAGACTTCATTTTCGGCTCCTCAACAGGCCGGCGGATCGCCGGCGGCTTGGCAGCGGTCTGCCAGTGACCCGGCAGCGGTTCGCCGGTGGCTTGGCAGTGGTTTCCTTGCGCTCTCCATCCTTCGGGCCGTCCGCGCCGCGGGCATCGGCGTCCCGGCTGTCCGCCGGGTCAACCGATCGGCTGATGCGGCGGCCCTCCGCACCGGTTAGGAACAGGGGGTGACCTTTACCGACGATGACGAACCCGGCGCCCGCCGCCTCGCCCTCGTCATGCACGCCGCCTTCTTCCTGCTCCTCTCCGCCTCCTTCGCGCGCTTCCTGATCCGGCACCCCGGCGAGCCCCGCACGCCGTGGATCGTCGCCCTCAGCGTGCTGCTCGCCCTGCTGTACGTCCTGCCCTACGCCCTGCCCCACGCCCTGAGCCCGGCGCCGGCCACCCGCCCGCCGCGGCAGCTGCTGTGGCTGGCCGCCGTCGTGGCGACCTGGGTCGTGCTCGTCGTCCTCGCGCCGAGCTTCGCGTGGTGTTCGGTCCCCCTGCTCTACACGGGCCTGCGCACGCTCCCCACGCGCGCCGCGCTCCTCCTGGTCACCTTCCTCACGGGCCTGGTCGTCGTGGCGCAGCTCCGCCTCTCCCACGGCTTCGACCCCACCCTCGTGCTCGCCCCGCCCGCCGTGGCCGCCGTCGCCACGGCCGTCTTCGTCCACACCCAGCGCCAGACGGACCGGCAGCGCGCCCTGATCGAGGACCTGGTCCGCACGCGCCGCGAACTGGCGGCCACCGAGCGGCGCGAGGGCGCCCTCGCCGAGCGGCAGCGGCTGTCGATGGAGATCCACGACACCCTGGCCCAGGGCCTGTCCAGCCAGCGGATGCTGCTGCAGGCCGCGGACCGCACCTGGGAGTCGGACCCGGAGGCGGCGCGCCGGCACGTGCGGACCGCCGCGGACGTCGCGGCCCGCGGCCTGGCCGAAACCCGGCGGTTCGTCGACGACCTGGCGCCGCCGCAGTTCGACGGCGGCGCGCGGCTGGAGGACGCGCTGCGCGCGCTGGCTGCCTCCGGCGCGGCGGAGGGGACCGGGGTACCGGTGCTCTTCCACGTCGACGGCGTGCCGGTCCCGCTGCCGGACGGAGTGCGGGCCGCGCTGCTGCGCATCGCCCAGGGCGCCCTGGCGAACGTGCGCGAGCACGCCGGGGCCGCCACGGCCGCGCTCACCCTGAGCTACCTCGGCGACCAGGTCGTCCTCGACGTCGCGGACGACGGCCGGGGGTTCGCGCCGGGTGCGCCGGGCGGACCGGGTGCGCCGCCCGGCCCGGCCGGCGGGCGCGGCCACGGGCTGCCGGCGATGCGGGCCCGGGTGCGGCAGCTCGGCGGCTCCCTGACCATCGAGTCGGCGCCCGGCGAGGGCACCGTCGTCTCCGCCTGTATTCCCCTGGAGCCCCAGTGACCGACCCCGGCCCCCTCCGCCCCGGCCCCGCCGACCCCGGCCGTCCCTCCCGCCCCTCCAGCCCCATCCGCATCCTGCTCTGCGACGACCACGCCGTCGTACGGGCCGGGCTGCTGGCGCTGCTGTCCAGCGCGCCCGGCATCGAGGTCGTCGGCGAGGCGGGCGGCGGCGAGGAGGCGGTCGTGCTGGCCGCCCGGCTGCGGCCCGACGTCGTCCTGATGGATCTTCAGCTGGGCCCGGGGATGGACGGGATCGAGGCCACACGGCGCATCGTGGCCGACGCCGCCGCCGGCACCGGCACCCCCACCGGCAGCGGCAGCGGCGGCAGCGGCAGCAGCGGCGGCCCCTACGTCCTCGTCCTGACCACCTACGACACGGACGCCGACATCACGCGGGCCATCGACGCCGGGGCGACGGGATACCTGCTGAAGGCCGAGCGTCCGGAGGAGCTGTTCTCGGCCATCCGGGCGGCCGCGGAAGGCCGTACGGCCCTGTCGCCACCCGTCGCGGGCCGCGTCATGGCGAGGATGCGCGGCTCGGTGCGGCCGGCGCTCACCGACCGCGAGCGGGACATCCTGGGGCAGCTCGCCCGCGGGCTGGGCAACCGCGAGATCGCACGCGCCCTGTTCATCAGCGAGGCGACCGTGAAGACCCACCTGGGGCGGATCTACGACAAGTTGGGTGTGGACACCCGGTCCGGCGCCGTCGCCGTGGCGAAAGAACAGCGTCTTTTGCCGTGACTTCACACCGCCTTGATGCCACCGGCCCTAGCCTGGCCGCGCCGGCCTCGTAGCGGAAGCGGTACCACCGCCTCAGCTCCGGCGGATTGCATGCAATCTCATCCGATCGCATGCAATCACTGTCCTCGCACTGAGATGCGACCGGTTTCAAGTCCGGACCAGCCCTGTGCAGTTCACCGCATAGCGGAACAGAACAACCGCGTTTCGGAGAACGACAGATCAAATCCTTGTTGCGCCCCTGTCAATGTCGCTCAGGGGATGGCACTCTCTCCTCAATCCACTCATGCACCACTCCTGCACCACCGGGCGGCCGTAACCCGTGCTGCCCGAACCCCCCTCAAAGGGACGTGACTTCACGGCCCGCACATAGGAGACAGAGTTGAGAAGCGTCACCTCCACCTCCCGCAAGAACTCCCTGCGCGCCGCCGCGCTCGTCGCCTCCGCCGCCATGGTCGTCGTGGCCGTGCAGACCGGCTCCGCGAGCGCCACCGCCGACAAGGCGAGCGAGGCTTCGCCCCTCGCCGTGTCCGCAGGGCAGCGGGTCGCCGCGATCAAGGACGCGCAGTCCGCGGCCCCCTCCACCGCCTCGAAGCTCGGCCTCGGCGGCAAGGAGAAGCTCGTCGTCCGTGACGTGATCAAGGACGCGAACGGCACGGTCCACACCCGCTACGAGCGCACCTTCGACGGTCTGCCGGTGCTCGGCGGCGACCTCGTCGTGCACGAGGCGAAGAGCGGCTCGCGCAGCGTCGACAAGGCGACCGACGCCGAGATATCCGTGCCCAGCACCACCCCCGCCCAGGCCCCGGCCGCCGCGAAGAAGAGCGCCCTCAGCGCCGCCGCGGAGGAGAAGAAGACCGAGAAGGCCGGTGCCGAGCGGGCGCCGCGCAAGGTCGTCTGGGCGGCCTCCGGCAAGCCCGTCCTGGCCTACGAGACCGTGGTCACCGGCGTGCAGAAGGACGGGACGCCCAGCAAGCTGCACGTGATCACCGACGCCGACACCGGCAAGAAGCTCTTCCAGCGCGAGGCCATCGAGACCGGCTCGGGCACCAGCACCTACAGCGGCACCGTCCCGCTGAGCACCACCAAGGGCGGCTCGGGCTACCAGCTCGTCGACGGCGAGCGCGGCGGCCACAAGACCTACAACCTGGCCCAGGGCACCGACGGCACCGGCGACCTGTTCACCAACTCCAGCGACAGCTGGGGCGCCGGCGACCAGAAGGCGGGCGTCGACGCGCACTACGGCGCAGCCGTGACCTGGGACTTCTACAAGAACGTGCTCGGCCGCAGCGGCATCAAGAACGACGGCGTCGCCGCGTACTCGCGCGTCCACTACGGCGACAACTACGTCAACGCCTTCTGGGACGACGAGTGCTTCTGCATGACCTACGGCGACGGTGAGGGCAACAAGAACCCGCTGACCTCGCTCGACGTGGCCGCGCACGAGATGAGCCACGGCGTCACCTCCGCCACGGCCGGCCTGGTCTACAGCGGCGAGTCCGGCGGCCTCAACGAGGCCACCTCGGACATCTTCGGCACCGCCGCCGAGTTCTACGCCAACAACAGCACCGACAAGGGCGACTACCTCATCGGTGAGGCCATCAACATCCGCGGCGACGGCTCCCCGCTGCGCTACATGGACAAGCCCAGCAAGGACGGCGCGTCCAAGGACTACTGGTCCTCCTCGCTCGGCCGCCTGGACGTCCACTACTCCTCGGGCCCGGCCAACCACTTCTTCTACCTGCTGTCCGAGGGCAGCGGCTCGAAGACGATCAACGGTGTGACGTACAACAGCCCGACCTACAATAACTCCAAGGTCGCGGGCATCGGCCGGGACAAGGCCACCAAGATCTGGTACAAGGCCCTGACCACGTACTTCACCTCCACCACCAACTACAAGGCGGCCCGCACCGGCACCCTGAAGGCCACCGCGGACCTCTACGGCTCCTCGAGCGCGGAGTACAAGGCGGTCGCCGCCGCCTGGACCGCGATCAACGTGAAGTAACCACGGCGACGACGTGAGCCGGGAGCGCCCCGCCGCCGACGCGGGGCGCCTCCGGCTCGCACACGTTTACGCGTCCGCCCCTCCGCCGTGACACCATCGAAGCGTGATCGACCTCGGCTACTCGCTCTCGCGCCGCTTCCCCGACCCTCCGCAGACGGACTACCGCACGGCGGACGTGCGGGCCCTCCGGCACGACCTGTTCTGCGGGGACGTCTACATCGCGGACGTGAAGAAGGACCGCGAGCTGTCCACAGCCTGGGGATGGGTGCCGGTGCTCGACTTCGCGTGGGCGCTGTGCGACATCATGGAGCAGATCGACCGCGACCCGCGGGGCAGGCGCTCGGCGACCACCCAGTTCGCCGAGCTGGACTTCACCGAATCCACCGACTGCATGCTCTTCGAGCGGCGCTTCGGCTGGGTCGAGGTCTCCGCCGACTGGATGCCGGCCGACGAACCCGCGCTCACCTTCGACCACCGCGCCCTGCGCCGCGAGGCCCGCGACTTCCTGCACGACCTGATCGCGGACCTGTCCGACATGCACGAGGGCCTCGCCGACAACCCGGTGATCTGGGACCTGCAGAGCCGCTTCCCGCGCGTGTAGCCCCCCGGCCCCCGCGCCCGTGCCCTCGCAGCCCTCAGCCTCCTCCCACCCCGGTTCCTCGGCTCCTCAGTCCTCCGCGGCCTCCACCCGTACGCCCAGCTGCGCCGCGAAAGCCGGAGCAAGATCCAGGAGTTGGGACGGGCTGATCAGCGCTCCCGCCAGGTGCTCGATGCCGCGGGCGACGTCGATCTCCGCCGCCGCCCGCAGGTCCACGTCCGTCATCCGGGCCCCCGTGAAGTCGGCACGGCGCAGCACACAGCCGCGGAAGGCGACGCGCTCCAGCCGGGCCCCGCCGAAGTCGGCCTCGGAGAGGACGACGCCCTCGAACGTGACGTCCTTCAGCACCGCCCCGCGCAGATTCAGATAGTCGATCTTGCCGCCGCGGACGACGACCCGCTCCAGCACCGCGCCGTGCAGCTGGGTCCCGCCGAGCCGGGCGTCCCGGACCTCCACGTCCCGCAGGCCCGCCTTCGACAGGTCGGTGCCCACGCCGCGGATCCCCTCCAGCACGCAGTCCGTGAAGCGCGCGGCGACCAGCTCCGTCTCGTCCAGCACGCAGGCGTACAGGCCGCAGTCCAGGAAGCGCGCGCCTATCCCCGACTGCCCCGCGAAGTCGGCGTCCGTGAACGCGAGGCCGTCGTAGTCCCCCTCGGGCTCCAGCTCCGCGCCGTCGTAGGGCCGCAGCCCGGGCAGCCGCACCTCAGGGACCCTCACCGCGGGGCGCTTCGCACCGGCCCGCTTCCTGCCGTCCGTCGTCATGCCGACCACCGTGACACACGCCACTGACAACGCCCCCCGACCGCGGCCCCACCACGCCTTGACCTCAACCATGCCTGAGGTTGAAAACTCAAGGGCATCACCGCACGACACGCACGACACTCGCGACACGCACGACACTCGCGACGCGACACCGCTGGGAGACCGCCATGCACGCCGTACGACTGCACGACTTCGGCCCCGCCGAGAACCTCACCTACGAGCGCACCGAGGACCCCGTCCCCGGCCCCGGGCAGCTGCGGATAGCCGTCGCCGCCGCCGGCGTGCACCTCCTTGACACCGCCCTGCGCTCCGGTGTCACCAGCCCCGTCCACCCCGCCCCCGAACTGCCGACCATCCCCGGACGCGAGGTCGCCGGAACGGTCGACGCCGTCGGCGAAGGCGTCGGCGAGCACTGGCTCGGCCGCCGCGTCGTCGCCCACCTGGGCATGGTCCCCGGCGGCTACGCCGAACTCGCCGTCGTCGCCGCCGACAAGGTGCACGAGCTGCCCGACGGGCTCGACGAAGCGGAGGCCATCGCCATGATCGGCACCGGCCGCACCACCCTGGCCGTCCTCGGCTTCACGGTGCTCACCGGCAAGGACGTCGTCGTGGTGCCGGGCGCGGCCGGCGGCATCGGCGCCCTGCTCGTGCAGTACGCCAAGAACGCGGGCGCCACCGTCGTCGGCCTCGCCGGCGGCCCCGCCAAGACCGAGCGCGTCCGCGCCCTGGGCGCCGACATCGCCCTCGACTACAACGACCCCGCCTGGCCGGCCGCCGCCCGCGAGGCCCTGGGCGAGCGCTCGGCCTCCGTCGTCTTCGACGGGGTCGGCGGCGAGGCGGCACGCGCCTGCGTCGACCTGCTCGGGCCCGGCGGCAGCCACTTCGTCTTCGGCTGGTCCGCGGACGGCGTCACCAGCGGCGGCCCCTCCTTCGCCCCGGGCGAGGAGGAGCTCGCGGCCCGCTCCCTCACCTCCCGCAACGTCCTCGGCCCGGCGATGATGGAGCGCATCGGCGGCCCCGAGGGCCTGCGCCGCCTGGAGGCCACCGCCCTGGCCGACGCCGCCTCCGGCCGCGTCACCCCCCTGGTCACCCGCTTCCCCCTCGCCGAGGCCGCCGCCGCACACGAGGCCCTGGAGACGCGCCGGACGGTGGGAAAGGTCGTCCTGGTGCCGTAGGGATGAACCTGGTGCCGTAAGGACGAAGGGGCAGGGCGCCGCCCCGGGACCACCGGGCACGGGAGCGCCGGGCACTGGACCACCGCGCCCCCGTCCCGACAGGCGCCCCTCACCCGGCAGGCCTACGCTGGATTGCGGATTCTGCGCACCACGCGCACCACGTGCACCACGCGCGCGCCACGCGCACCGCGCACCGCGCACGCCACGGCCGCGAGAGCAGGTCCCATGAGTCCCACGAACAAGGGCCCCATACCCTCCGGAGCCCCCGGAACCCCCGCCACGACCGCACCCGCCCCCGGATCCGCACCCGCACCCGACCCCCGCCGCTGGTGGGGCCTGGTCGTCATCGCCATCGCGCAGCTGATGGTCGTCCTCGACGCGACCATCGTGAACATCGCCCTGCCGTCCGCACAGCGCGACCTCCACATGTCGGACGGCAACCGGCAATGGGTGATCACCGCCTACACCCTGGCCTTCGGCGGCCTCCTCCTGCTCGGCGGCCGCATCGCCGACCTCGTCGGCCGCAAGCTGACCTTCATGACCGGCCTCGTCGGCTTCGCCGCCGCGTCCGCCCTCGGCGGTGCCGCCCACACCTCCGGCATGCTGTTCGTCGCCCGCGCCCTCCAGGGCGCCTTCGGCGCGCTCCTGGCCCCCTCCGCGCTCTCCCTGCTCACCACCACCTTCACCGACGGCAAGGAACGCGCGAAGGCCTTCGGCATCTACGGCGCCATCGCCGGCGGCGGCGCCGCGATCGGCCTCATCGCCGGCGGCCTGCTCACCGAGTACCTCGACTGGCGCTGGTGCCTCTACGTGAACGTGCCCATCGCCCTGATCGCCCTGCTCGGCGCCCTGGTCTTCCTCCACGACGACCGGCGCCGCCACGGGCAACGCCCCCGCCTGGACATCCCCGGCGTCGTCCTGGGCTGCGGCGGCCTCGTCGCCATCGTCTACGGCTGCAGCGAGGCCCAGCCGCGCGGCTGGGACGACCCGCTCGTCCTCGGCCTGCTGTGCGGCGGCGCGGCGCTCCTGGCCGCCTTCACGTGGTGGCAGGGACGCGCCCCGCACCCCCTGCTCCCCCTGCACATCATCCGCGACCGCAACCGCGCCGGAGCCTTCCTGGTGATGGGCCTGGCCGTCATCGCCATGTTCGGCATGTTCCTGTTCATGACCTACTACCTGCAGGTCGTCCTCGGCTACTCGCCCGTGAAGACCGGCCTGGCCTTCCTCCCGATGACCGCGGCCATCATCGTCGGCTCCACCCAGATCTCCGCCCGCCTCATGACCCGCGTGCCCCCGCGCACCCTGATGGTGCCCGGCACGCTCCTCGCCGCCGGCGGGCTGTTCCTGCTGACCTTCCTGCCCGTCGAACCCGCGTTCGTCAGCCACGTCCTGCCCGCCGAGCTCCTCGTCGGCCTCGGCATGGGCCTGATCTTCATGCCCGTCATGGCCACCGCAACCGCAGGCGTCGCCCCGCAGGACGCCGGCGTCACCTCCGCCACGGTCAACACCGCACAGCAGGTGGGCGGCTCCATCGGCACCGCCCTCCTCAACACCATCGCCACGTCCGCGAGCACCGCCTACATCACCACGCACCTGAAGACGGCGGCCGCCGGCGGAGCCCTCACGCCCGCCGTCCGGGCCGGCGTCGTGAAGACCGGCATCGTCCACGGCTTCCAGATCGCCATCGCCTGGGGCGCGGGCATCATGCTCCTCGCCGGCGTCACCGGCTGGTTCATGGTCACCGCCCGCGCGCCGAAACACGCGGCCCCTCCCGGCGGCGCCCCGACGGACGCCGTCACCACCGGCGCCGCCCCCGCGGAAACCCGGGCCGCCGCCGAAGCCGAGGAACGGCACCACATGCGCGCACCCGAACCCGGAGACGGCCCCTGGTAAACCGGTACGAGCCCCGGCACGGGCCTGTCGCAAGCCCCGGCGCAACCGCGGTGCGTGTAAGGGCCTTTCAGGCCACCACCCGCATCCCGTGCGACGTATTGTTCAGCCGCCGCCCACCCGAGTCCGTGCACACCACAATGTCCTCGATGCGCACCCCGAAACGACCCGGAAGATAAATCCCCGGCTCGATCGAGAAACACATCCCCGGAACCAGCGGCAGGTGCTCGCCCTCCACCAGGTACGGCGGCTCGTGCGTCGTCACCCCGATCCCGTGACCCGTACGGTGAATGAAGTATTCCCCGTAGCCCGCGCCACGGATGACCTGCCGCGCCACCCGGTCGATCTCCTGGCACGCCACACCGGGACGCACCGCCTCGAACGCCGCCTGCTGCGCCTCGCGCACCACGTCGTGCACCTTGCGCTCCTCGGCCGTCGGCTCGCCCACGTGCACCGTGCGCGTGGTGTCCGAGCCGTAGCCGTCCTTCAGGCCGCCGAAGTCCATGACGACCATGTCACCGAGCTCGATGACCCGGTCGCCCGCGTCGTGATGCGGATTCGCACCGTTCGGACCAGAACCGACAATCGTGAAATCGACCTGGCTGTGGCCGTGTTCGCGCAGCAGCCGCGCCAGGTCCGCCGCCACCTCGCACTCGCGCCGCCCCGCGAACCGCAGCCCCACCACCTGCTCGTACGCCGCGTCCGCCGCGGCGCCCGCAGCCGCCAGCCGCTCCACCTCGTAGGCGTCCTTCACCGCCCGCAGCATCGGCATGACCTCGGTGAACGCCCCGTACGACACGCCCGGGCAGGTGCGTTGCAGCGCGAGCACGTGCAGCGCCCACGCGTTGTCCGAGACGCCGTAGCGGCCCTTCGGGTCGAGCAGCGGGGCCAGCGCCGCGTACGGATCCCGGCCGTCGCTCCAGCCGGTGACGGACAAGGCCGAGGCGGCGGGGGCCCGTTCAGCGTCCGGGCGCTCCAGAGCGGGCACCAGCAGCCGCGGCCGGGTGCCCGGCGCGATCAGCAGGGCGGTCAACCGCTCGGTCACGGGCGGGCGGTAGCCCGTCAGCCAGTCCAAGTCCGGGCCCGGTGTGACGATCAGACCGGCGAGACCGGAGTCTGCGGCCGCCACGGCGGCGCGCTCCAGGCGGGCGGCATAGGCGGGCCCGCCCTTCGGTCCGCCGGGCGGGGTGGGGGCGGAGGCGGCAGCATCGCTCATGGGGGCAGAGTAATCCGGACGAAGGTGGTCGGCGATGCGATTCTCTACCTCACGGGTGATGCCCCCTCATCCGGCCGGATGAGAGTTACCCCGACCCAGGGCCGATTTCCCCCCGATTCCGTTGTGGGGAAATTCGGGGATGTCTAGCGTGTTCATGCCTGTAGTTCACACCTGCAGCCTCCTGCTGCAGTTCATGCTCGCCTAGCTAGGAGCACCATGTTCCGACGAGTCGGGCGGTTCGCCGTCCACCGACCTTGGCTCACCATCGCCGGCTGGATCATCGCCGCGGTGGCCCTCAGCCTGCTGGCCCCCGGGCTGAAGTCCACGACCGATGAAACGGAATTCCTTCCTTCACATTACGAATCCGTACAGGCGGGCAAGCTCCAGGAAAAGGCCTTCCCCAAAACCGAACAGCCCTCCGCCATCGTCGTCTTCCAGCGCTCCGACGGCGGGAAGCTCACCGCAGCCGACCGCGCCGACGTCGCCAAGGTGACCGGCGGGCTGCACGACAAGCACCGCAAGGGCATCGCCCGCATCGAGACGAACCCCCAGGCCGTCTCCCCCAACGGCGAGATCGCCCTGGCCAACGTCATCGCCGTCAACAAGAACTCGCAGGACCAAACCCTGCCCGACGCCGTCAAGGACCTCCGTCAGGACGCCAAGGGCCTGCTGAACGGCACCCACTTGAAGGCCGGCTTCACCGGCCAGGCGGCCACCGCCCTGGACGCCCAGGAATCCTCCGGCGACACCGACGCGATGATCATGTCGGCCACGCTCCTCCTGATCATCATCCTGCTGCTGGTCATCTTCCGCAGCCCGCTGATAGCGCTGATGCCCGTCATCATCATCGCCCTCGTCTTCGCCGTCGCCCTCGGCCTCATCGGCACCGCCGCCGAACTCGGCGGACTCAAGGCGGACAACTCCATCTCCGCCATCCTCATCGTCGTCCTCTTCGGCGTCGGCACCGACTACATCCTCTTCCTCCTCTTCCGCTACCGCGAAGAGCTGCGCGACGGGCAGCAGCCCAAGGAGGCCCTCACCAACGCCGTCGCCCGCGTCGGCGAAACCATCGCCTCCGCCGCCGGCGCCGTCATCGTCGCCTTCCTCGCCCTCCTCCTGTCCACCATGGGCATGATGCGGGCGATGGGCCCCTCGCTCGCCATCGCCGTCGGCGTGACCCTCATCGCCGCGCTCACCCTCGTGCCGGCCGTCTTCTCCCTCCTCGGCACCAAGGCCTTCTGGCCCTCCAAGGCCTGGAAGAAGCGCTCCCGCAGCCGCCTCTCCGACGGCCTCGGCGCGCTCGTCGCCCGCCGCCCCGCCGCCATCGCCGTGCTCTCCGCCGCCTTCCTGGCCGTCCTCGCCCTCGGCGCCGTCAGCTTCAAGGCCGAATTCGACACCGACAGCCAGCTGCCGCAGAAGCTCGAATCCGTCCAGGCGATGAAGGACCTGCAGCGCGGCTTCTCCGCCGGCCAGTCCGACCCCGCCATGGTCTACGTCGAGTCCCGCAGCGGCACCCTCGACAAGGGCGCCCTCGGCACGTACAAGAAGGACCTCGCCGGCATCGAAGGCGTCGGCGCCGTCTCCGACCCCGTCGTCAACCCCGACGGCACCGTCGCCCAGTACAGCGTCGTCCTCAAGTACCGCCCCACCGAGGACAAGGCCATCGACCTCGCCGGCGGCACCCTGCGCACCACCGCCCACAAGGCCGCGCCCGACGGCACCAAGGCCTACGTCGGCGGCACCTCCGCCGTCCTCGCCGACGTGGAGAAGGCCGTCAGCCACGACTACAAGCTGGTCTTCCCCATCGCCGGACTCGCGATCATGATCATCCTGGGCCTGCTGCTCCGCAGCATCGTCGCCCCGCTCTACCTGATGATCTCCGTCGCCCTGGGCTTCGGCGCCACGCTCGGCTCCACCGTCTGGCTCTTCCAGGACCTCCAGCACAAGAACGGCCTGCTGTTCATGCTGCCGGTCATCGTCTACCTCTTCGTCGTCGCCATCGGCACCGACTACAACATCCTCATGGTCGCCCGCCTGCGCGAGGAGGTCCGGCGCGGCGTCCCCGCCCGTGAGGCCATCCACACCGCCGTCGCCCGCTCGGCGCCCACCATCGCCTCCGCCGCGATAATCCTCGCCGGCACCTTCGGCGTCCTCCTGCTGGCCGACAACTCCATGCTCCAGCAGATGGGCTTCGCGGTCGCCTTCGGCATCCTGCTCACGGCCTTCGTGATGGCCATGCTCCTCGTCCCGACCGTCACGTCCCTCCTGGGCCACAAGGCCTGGTGGCCCGGCCACCAGGACGCCCCGCGCCCGGACCCGGCGACGGGCGCCCTCCCGTACACGGAGAACCGCCGCCTGGACGCGGGCGAGGAGGTACGACGCTGAGGCGTTAGCTGTACGCGATTGCAAACACCAACGGCC
Organism: Streptomyces telluris; assembly: GCF_024519335.1. Taxonomy (NCBI): domain Bacteria; kingdom Bacillati; phylum Actinomycetota; class Actinomycetes; order Kitasatosporales; family Streptomycetaceae; genus Streptomyces; species Streptomyces telluris. The sequence continues at coordinate 106,237 of NZ_JANIID010000003.1, read as the reverse complement.
CTCCGTGATCTTTCACGGAGGGCCGCTGGCGTGCTGAGCTGCGCTTTCTTGAGCCGCCTGTCGGAATCGAACCGACGACATCCGGGTTACAAAGCCGGTGCTCTAGCCAACTGAGCTAAGGCGGCCTGACGTGCGCGAACACTGCCCGCGAACGCGGCACCACTCTACACAGCGGCCCGTTCGGCCATCCACAGGCTTGCTAGCCGCACCCCCACAAGCCATACCCAGAAGGTGACATAAAGAAATATTGGTGACCTTTTCGAATGGGAGTCGTTGAGACTGGTGTGCTGGTCCGGTCACCAGCACAGGGGGAGGGGCAATGAAGGGCCGCGCCAAGGAGGCGGGGACGCGCGAGCGCACCTACCGCTTCCGCTTCTACCCGACCGCTCAGCAGGCCGAGCAGCTGTCCAAGACTTTCGGCGCGTGCCGCTGGGTCTACAACCAGGGCCTCGAACTGCGGAACCACAGCTGGGAGCAGCGCCGGATCTCGATCGGATACGCGGAGACGTGCCGGGCGCTGACGGGCTGGCGGCGGGCGGAGGAGACGTCGTGGTTACGGGAGGTGTCGTCGGCCGTGCTGCAGCAGTCGTTACGGCATCTGGATACGGCGTTCTCCCGCTTCTTCCGGGGCGGGGCGCGCCATCCGAAACGGAAGAAGAAGGGCCGGGCGAAGGATTCCGCGACGTACGTCCGTACCGGGTTCCGGTGGTTCGAGGATCCGGAGTGCCCCGGCACCGGGCTGATCCATCTGGCCAAGCAAGCCGAGCCGCTGAATGTCCGCTGGTCACGCGCTCTGCCTGCGGGGACTCTTCCAGTCAAGGTGACAGTAACACGGGACAGGGCGGGCCGTTACTTCCTCCTCGTTCTGGTGAAGGAGTGCATAGCCCCTTTGCCGCCGGCCGTGACGCCTACGTTGAAGGCCGTCGGACTTGATTTGGGCATAGCCCACCTGGTCACGCTCGACGACGGCAGCAAGATCGACCACCCACGCCTCCTGCGCCGCTACCGGGCTCGTCTGGTCAGCCTGCAAAGGCAGTTGCACCACAAGAAGAGGGGGTCGAGCAACAGAAACAAGGTCAGACTGGCGATAGCCCGGCTGTATGCGCGCATCCGTGACGTCCGCAAGAACATGCTCGACCAGCTCACCACCCGCCTCGTGCGCGAGAACCAAGTGCTCGTGGTGGAGGATCTGGATATCGCGGGCATGAAGCGTGACCGGTCCGGCATGCAGGCCCGCAGGAGGGCCCGGCTCAATGAAGCGATCTCGGACGGCGGGTGGGGAGAACTGCTGCAGCAGCTCACCTATAAGGCGGAGTGGTACGGCCGCACGCTCGTCGTTGTGAACCGCCACTTTCCCTCCACCCTGCGCTGCTCCGCATGCCACACCAACGGTGGTCCGAAGGATCTGTCCGTGCGGGTCTGGGCCTGCGCCATGTGCGGCGCAGAACATGATCGGGATGTGAATGCGGCGGTCAACCTCCGCGAAGAAGGGCTGCGGCTGTACAAGCTGGTGGTGGGGGCACTACCACGCGGCAAGACGCCCCCTTCCCTGATCCGGGCTGCCGAAATCGAGGGATACCCAGCAGTGACTTGATGCAGTACGTGCCGACGGGCCGTCGGTCGTAAGGCCTGTGGAGCCGTGTAAGACCAGCCGGTGGCGCCCTCAGGGCACTACTTGGCGCTGGCAACAGGCGAAGCCCGCCCCACATCGGGCGGAGGAAGCAGGAACCTCTCCTCCGGAGAGTCAGGCCAAAAGTGCGATGCTCTGCCCGCACCCACCCAAGAAATCTTCCCCCTCCCGTTACTGACAGGAGGTCTTAGCCCAGGTACCGTCACCAGCAGCCCGGTTCGATTGGACTGGACCACTCCCTCTACAACGGATCGTCCGGCACGTTCCTGCCGGTGAAGGGACTGCATCACCATGGCCACGGTCACGTACGACAAGGCGACCCGGATCTACCCGGGGGCCGACAAGCCCGCCGTCGATCAGCTCGACATCTCCATCGAGGACGGTGAGTTCCTCGTCCTGGTCGGCCCGTCCGGGTGCGGGAAGTCGACCTCGCTGCGGATGCTCGCGGGGCTCGAGGACGTCAACGGAGGGGCGATCCGGATCGGTGACCGGGACGTCACCCATCTGCCGCCGAAGGACCGGGACATCGCCATGGTGTTCCAGAACTACGCGCTCTACCCGCACATGACGGTCGCCGACAACATGGGCTTCGCGCTGAAGATCGCGGGCGTGCCCAAGTCGGAGATCCGCCAGAAGGTGGAGGACGCGGCGAAGATCCTGGACCTCACCGAGTACCTGGGGCGCAAGCCCAAGGCGCTCTCCGGCGGTCAGCGGCAGCGCGTGGCGATGGGGCGGGCGATCGTGCGCGAGCCCCAGGTGTTCCTCATGGACGAGCCGCTGTCGAACCTGGACGCGAAGCTGCGCGTGCAGACGCGCACGCAGATCGCCGGGCTGCAGCGCCGCCTGGGCATCACCACGGTCTACGTCACCCACGACCAGGTCGAGGCCATGACCATGGGCGACCGCGTGGCGGTGCTCAAGGACGGCCTGCTGCAGCAGATCGACTCGCCGCGGAACATGTACGACCGGCCGGCCAACCTCTTCGTCGCGGGCTTCATCGGCTCGCCGGCGATGAACCTGGTCGAGGTGCCGGTCACCGACGGCGGCGTGAAGTTCGGCAACAGCGTCGTCCCGGTGTCGCGCGAGGCCCTCGCGGGCACGGGCGAGGGTGACCGGACCGTCACCGTGGGTGTCCGCCCGGAGCACTTCGACGTGGTCGAACAGAACGGCGGGACGGCGACGTCGCTCGGCAAGGAGTCGAAGGACGCCCCGGCCGGCCTGGCGGTCACCGTCAACGTGGTGGAGGAGCTGGGCGCCGACGGATACGTGTACGGCACGGCCGAGGTCGGCGGCGAGCAGAAGGACCTCGTCGTGCGCGTCAACGGCCGCCGCGTGCCCGAGAAGGGTTCGATCCTGCACGTCGTCCCGCGCCCGGGTGAGCTGCACGTCTTCTCGACCTCCTCGGGCGAGCGACTGAGCGACTGAGCGACCGCGCGCGTGGTGCGGCCGCGGTCCGCGCCGCACGAACCCCGCCCCCGTGCCGTCCGAATGGCCCGGGGGCGGGTGTTTTTCGCCCTGAAGCAGCATCAGTTGCTGTTTTCCCTGCCAGATCGCTCTTTTCGAGCTCTGTGCGTCAACCCTGCGACCATCCGCACCACCAGACGCATCCCTCGACCGGGTGACTAGATGTCGCGGCGTCATTACCCCTCGCTACCATCTGCGGCATGAACCAGGCCGCCCGCCACATCGGCAGAACTCTTGCCTTCGTACTCCCCGTCGTCCTCGTCCTCTCGGGGACGCTCGCGGTGACCCGTGTCCCGTGGGCCGCGCCTGCCGATTCGCAGGTGCTCACCGCGTCCTCCGACAACGCCTCCACCCAAGCCCGGATCCGCGCGCCGCACGAGGTGCTGCACGACAAGCTCCTGACCGAGCTGCAGGAGAAGAACCCGGGGGTCGCCCTCAGCCACCTCCAGGAGGCCACCAACGGCCGTCCCTCGCTCGCCCGGCACTGCGTCGAGATCGCGCGGAGCCTCGGGCGCGCGGCGGTCGCCAAGTACGGCCCCCGGCAGGCCCAGCGCTACGCCCGTCCGGTCTGCGACACGTCGTACGCCTCCGGCGTCCAGAGCCGCTGACCGCCGCAAGGGGGCACGGCGCCGCCACCGCCGGTCCGTCCGCGGACGGCACCGCATATCGTGCGGTGCATGACCGGCACGCACGCGTATCCGTACCCCACCCAAGCCGTGATCCTGGCCGGCGGCCAGGGGTCGCGGCTGCGCCCGTACACCGACGACCGCCCCAAGCCGATGGTCGAGATTCCCGGCACCGGGACCCCGATCATCGGCCACCAACTGGCCTGGCTGGCCGCCGAGGGCGTCACCGACGCCGTGGTCTCGTGCGGCCATCTGGCGGAGGTCCTGCAGGAGTGGCTCGTGTCGGCCGACCTGCCGCTGCGGGTGACGACGGTCGTCGAGCAGGAGCCGCTCGGCCGGGGCGGCGGCCTGAAGTTCGCGGCGGCCTCCCTGCCGCACCCCGACCGCCCCTGGTACGCCACCAACGGCGACATCTGGACCCGCTTCTCGCTGCGCGAGATGGCCGCCTTCCACCACGAGCGTGACGCGGCGGCCACCCTGGCCCTGGCCCGGCCCCGGATCCCCTGGGGGGCCGTCGAGACCGACGAGTTCGGGCACGTCCTGGACTTCATCGAGTCCCCGCCCTCCCCGTATCTGATCAACGCGGGCGTCTACGTCTTCTCCGCCGCCTTCACGGAGCTGCTGCCGGAGCACGGCGACCACGAGCGCACCACGTTCCCCCGGCTGGCGCGCGAGCGGCGCCTCGCGGGCTACCCCCTGCCGCACGGGGCGTACTGGCGGGCCATCGACACGGCCAAGGACCTCACGGAGGCCGCGCGGGAGCTCGCGCGGGGCGGCGCGGCCTAGCCGCCCGCCGGACTCCGGCCCGGGTACGCCGGACTCCGGCCCGGGTACACACGACGGCCCCCGCACCTTCCCGGTGCGGGGGCCGTGTGCTGCGTGGAGCGCCCTGCTCAGCCGAGGAGGCCGCCGAGCGCTCCTCCCGTGCGGGTGCCGCCCGTCGAACCGCCGGAGGAGCTGCCTCCGGTGTTGTTCGTGGTGCTGCTCGTGCCGCTGGAGGCCGAGGAGCCGCCGGAGGGGCTGCGGGGCGCCGCGGGCGCGGCCGGCTGCCGCGGCGTCTGCGGGGCCGGGCGGACGCCCTGGCTGGCGCCGGGGTGTCCGGTGCCGCCGGCCGCCGCGCCGGTGGGGGTGCGGGCGGCGCCGGGCGCGGCCGGGGCCGTGGCGGAGGGGGTCGCCGTGTGGGTGCCGGGGGCCGTGGGCCGGGGGGTGCCGACGGCGGAGGGGCTGCGGGGGCCGCGGGGGGTGGAGGTGCCCGGGCTCTGGGGGTAGGGCGAGCCGGGGAGGTTGTTGACGGGCGGGTCGCTGGGGCCGGGGACCTTGACGGTCTGGGAGGAGCGGACGGCGCCGCCGAGGGTGGAGCCGACCAGCAGGGTGAGGCCGATGAGGACGGTGGCCATGATCGTGCCGCGGCGCAGGACGCGCTGCCGGAGCTCCCACAGCTCGGCGCGGGGGCCGAGGCGGCGCCAGGCCTCGCCGGCGAGGCGTCCGTCGACGGAGTAGAAGGGGGCCCCGGCGATCACGAGGGGGCTCCAGGCGGCGAGGTAGATGATGTCGGGCGCGTCGTAGACGGGGGCGCTGCGCCAGCTGACGGTGACGAGGAGGACGGCGGACAGCAGGACGCCGACGGTGGCGGCGAGGCGCTGCCAGAGGCCGAAGATGGTGAGGACGCCGACGACGACCTGGAGGAAGGCGACGGTGAGGCCGGCGCCGACGGGGTGGGCGAGGGCGAGGTCGCGCAGGGGTTCGGCGGCGGCCCAGGGGTGCAGGGCGGTGAGCCAGGCGACCATGGAGCCGCGCTTGCCGCCGTCGAAGTAGACGGGGTCGCAGAGCTTGCCCATGCCGGCGTAGATGGAGATGAAGCCGAGGAAGATCCGCAGGGGCAGCAGGACGACGCCGAGGTTCATCCGGCGGCCGGGGTAGTAGGCGTGCCGGACGGAGTCGCTGTTGCGCTTGGCGGCGGCGCTCTCGTCCTCGCCGTCCTCGTCGTCGTAGTCGGCGTCGGGGCCGTCGAACTGCGGGTAGCGGTACTGATCTTCGTCGTAGGCGCTGTCCGTGGGGCGGACGCCGTGCAGGAGCCGGGTGCCGGGCGCGGCGGGGCCGGCGGCGTCGACGAGCTCGCCGGGGGCGGTGCGCTCGGAGTGGCTGCGGGGGCCCACGACGGAGGGGTGCTGGTCGTCGACGCGGATGCGGGGCAGCACCTGGGTGGAGCCCGCGTCGGTGACGGCGGAGTCCCGTACGGCCTGGAGGAGTTCGGTGGGCGCCGCGTCGCCGGGGGCGGCCCGCCCGCTCCACACCACGGGAGCGCGCCGTTTGGGCGCGCTCTTGACGGTGGGCAGCTGCGCCGTGTCGGCGATGCCCGCGAACTGGCGGGCGACGCGCGGGGGCCGGGCGAGCTGCACGCGGAAACTCACGTGGTTGACGGCGATCTGCGCCGGGTCGGACGGAACCTTCACCGTACTCAGCGCGGGCTGGTCGTCGTACCCGGAAGAGCTTCCCCCCGTGGGTGTGCGGGGTGTTCTGGTGTCCACACTCATCTAACCGAGTGACTTCTGATTAGGACACTGCCTTGACCGAGTCGAACTGTCCGGGTCGCGTCAACGGAGCCCGTCGATCCAGCCCTTAAGCGCAGGACGGGCCGGTGAACCGGCCCGTCCTGCGCTCAAGGAGAGTTTCTTCAGGCGCGGCGGCGCGCGGCCTCGTAGAGCACGACGCCCGCGGCGACACCGGCGTTGAGCGACTCGGCGCCGCCCGGCATCGGGATGCGCACGCGGAAGTCGCAGGTCTCGCCGACGAGGCGGGACAGGCCCTTGCCCTCGCTGCCGACGACGATGACGACCGGGCCTTCGAGGGCTTCGAGCTCGTGGAGCTCGACGTCGCCGTCGGCGGCGAGGCCGACGACGATCAGACCTTCCTTCTGGTACGACTCCAGCATCCGCGTCATGTTGGTGGCGCGGGCGACGGGCGTCCGGGCGGCGGTGCCGGCGGAGGTCTTCCAGGCGCTGGCGGTCATACCGGCCGCGCGGCGCTCGGGGACGACGACGCCGTGGCCGCCGAAGGCGGAGACGGAGCGGACGACGGCGCCGAGGTTGCGCGGGTCGGTGATGCCGTCGAGGGCGACGATCAGCGGGTCCTCGCCGTCGTCGAAAGCGGCGGCGGAGAGGTCCTCGGGGTGGGCGTACTCGTAGGGCGGGACCGAGAGGACGAGGCCCTGGTGGTTGAGGCCGTTGGTCATCCGGTCGAGCTCGGGACGGGGAGCCTCCATGAGGTTGAGGCCCTTGTCCGTGGCGAGCTGGAGGGCCTCGCGGACGCGCTCGTCGTTGTCGAGGTACTGCTGGACGTAGAGCGTCTTGGCGGGCACGCCCTCGCGCAGCGCCTCGACGACGGAGTTGCGGCCGACGACGAGCTCGTTGGGGCCCTTGGGGCCGCCGCGGCGGGGGGCGGGGCGGCGGGCCGCCGCCTGCTTGGCCTGCGCGTTGGCGAGACGGTTCTTCTTGTGTCCCTTGCGCATGGACGCGGGCGGGGTCGGGCCCTTGCCCTCCAGGCCTCGGCGCCGCTGGCCGCCGCTGCCGACCGTCGCGCCCTTCTTGTTGGACGTGCGGCGGTTCCTGCGCTGGCTGTTGCCGGCCATGGGGTCACCTGACTTCTGTTTCTCTGCCGCCTCCGCGCCGCTCGGCCCTGGCGGGCCTCACGGGCTTCGGACGGCTGCGCCGGACTGCGCCCGGCGGTTGCCTACTACGTACGTACGAAAAGTGTCCCTCAGGACAGCGACCAGCGCGGTCCGGACGGGGTGTCCTCGATGGCGAGGCCCGCGTGCTGGAGCTGGTCGCGGATGGCGTCGGCGGCGGCCCAGTCCTTGCGGGCGCGGGCGGCCTGCCGCTGGTCGAGGACGAGGCGGACGAGGGAGTCCACCACGCCGTGGAGGTCGTCGCCGCGGCCGGCGGAGGCGCCGGCCCACTGCTCGTCCAGCGGGTCGAGGCCGAGGACGCCGAGCATGGCGCGGACCTCTGCCAGGCGGGCGACGGCGGATTCCTTGTCGTCCGCGGTCAGGGCGGAATTGCCCTGGCGGACGGTGGTGTGCACGATCGCGAGGGCCTGCGGGACGCCCAGGTCGTCGTCCATGGCCTCGGCGAAGGCGGGCGGGACCTCGGCGGCGGGCTCGACGGTCTTGCCGGCCATCTCGCAGACGCGCTGCATGAAGCCCTCGATCCGCGCGAACCCGGCCTCGGCCTCGCGCAGGGCCTCCTCGCTGTACTCGATCATCGAGCGGTAGTGCGGGGTGCCGAGGTAGTAGCGCAGGACGATGGGGCGCCAGTGCTTGACCATCTCGGCGACGAGGACGGAGTTGCCGAGGGACTTCGACATCTTCTCGCCGCTCATGGTGACCCAGGCGTTGTGCACCCAGTACGAGGCGAAGGCGTCGCCGAAGGCCTTGGCCTGGGCGATCTCGTTCTCGTGGTGGGGGAAGATCAGGTCGAGGCCGCCGCCGTGGATGTCGAAGGCCTCGCCGAGGTACTTGTGGGCCATGGCGGAGCACTCCAGGTGCCAGCCGGGGCGGCCGCGGCCCCAGGGGGTCTCCCAGGAGGGCTCGCCGGGCTTGGCGGCCTTCCACATGGCGAAGTCGCGGGGGTCGCGCTTGCCGGTCTCGCCCTCGCCGGAGGGCTGGAGGAGGTTGTCCAGCTCCTGGTTGGAGAGCTGGAGGTAGCCGGGGAAGGAGCGGACGTCGAAGTAGACGTTGCCGTCGGCCTCGTAGGCGTGGCCGCGCTCGATGAGACCGCGCATCATCTCGACCATCTCGGTGACGTGGCCGGTGGCGCGGGGCTCGACGGTCGGCGGCAGGCAGCCGAGGGCGTCGTAGGCGCTGTTGAAGGCGCGCTCGTTCTCGTAGCCGATGGACCACCAGGGGCGGCCCTGGTCCGCCGCCTTCGTGATGATCTTGTCGTCGATGTCCGTGACGTTGCGGACGAAGGTCACGTCGTAGCCGCGGTAGGCGAACCAGCGACGCATGATGTCGAAGTTCAGGCCCGACCGGATGTGGCCGATGTGCGGGGCGGCCTGCACGGTCGCGCCACACAGGTAGATCGAGACGCAGCCCGGAGTGAGCGGGGAGAAGTCGCGGATCTGCCGGGCGCTGGTGTCGTACAGGCGAATGGTCACGCAACCAGAGTAGTGGGCGTTCGGCAGTGCCCCCGGCAATCCGGCCCGTGAACTGGCGGATCGAAGGGTTCCATGGCGGGATGGCACGCATTGCCCGTTATGTAGTTAATGCGGAAAAACTACAGATTTACGTGATAGCTTCCCCGGCACTGCCTCACCTTCCTCACCTGGAGGGGCGTTGCACCCCACTCTGCCGGTACAGCAGGAGCACGCGGAGCCCCCCGAGACCCCCGGAAGCCCGGACGGCAGCGACGGGCGCGCCCGGCTGGCCGCGCTGGACGGCCTGCGGCTGCTCGCGGCGCTGATGGTGGTGGCGTACCACTACGTGGCGTTCGGCAGCGGCGCCTGGGGCGGGCCGCCGGCGGCGGTCTTCCCCACCGCCCACCTGCCGGCGTCCTACGGCTGGCTGGGCGTGCAGCTGTTCTTCCTGATCAGTGGCTTCGTGATCTGCATGAGCTGCTGGGGCAGGGGGGTCGGCCGGTTCGCCGCCTCGCGCGTCACCCGGCTCTTCCCCGCGTACTGGTTCTCGGTACTCGCCGTGGCACTCGTCGTCCGTTTGTGGCCGGTGCCGGGCGAAACCCCCCGCGCGCGGGACGTCGCCGTCAACCTGACCATGCTCCACTCCCCCCTCGGGGTGGACCCCGTCGACGGCGTGTACTGGACGCTGTGGGTCGAGATGCGCTTCTACCTGCTCTTCGCGCTGGTCGTCGCCGGGAAGGGGCTGACGTACGCGCGGGCGGTGGGCTTCTGCGTGGTGTGGGGCTTCGCGGCGGCCGTCGCGGCGGCGGTGGACGAGCCCGTGCTCGACCAGGTGCTGATGCCGGAGGACTGCTGGTACTTCATCGCGGGCATCGCCTTCTACCTCATGCACCGCTACCGCCCCAACCTCGTGCTGTGGCTGATCGTCGCCGCCTGCTTCCTCGTCGCCCAGCACGACCTGGTGGCGGCCCAGACGCGGGCCGAGGGGTACATGGGCCACCGCGTGCCCCACTGGCCGACGGCGGTGCTGCTCGCGCTGTTCTTCCTCGCCGTGGGGGCGGTCGCGCTCGGCCGGACGCACCGCCTCGGCCACCCCTGGCTGACCGCCGCCGGGGCGCTGACCTATCCCCTCTATCTGCTCCACGAGCGCGTGGGCTGGCTGGTCATCCGGCGGACGGCCGGCGGCCTGCCTCCGGCCGTCCTGCTGATCGTGCTGGTGACGGGCATGCTGCTGACGGCGTGGCTGGTGCACCGCCTGGTGGAGCGGCCGCTGGCGGGGGCGCTGGGGCGCGGGCTGCGGCGGGCCGCGGCGGAGATCCGGGCCGGATAGCGGGTCCGCGGCGAGCCGGGCGGCGAGCCCACCACAAGATCATCACAAGATCACCCCGGAGCCGTTTCCAGGCAGGGGTTGGAATTACGGCAGAGACAGGAGATAACTGTCACGGCGGGCCGGGGGGTCCTTGTGTCAGCATGCGCGCGGACGGCCCTCGTAGGATGAGCCGATCTGAGCCGATGGAGAGGACGACATGCGTTTCGCCAGACGAGGTGACCTCGATGGCGGCCTGGCAGCCGGGCAGCGGACCACCGCTCCCAAGCCCAGGCTCTACGTCCTGGACGCGCTGCGGCTGCTCGCGGCCCTCATGGTCGTCTTCTTCCACTACGTGGCGCTGCGCGGCGGCTGGGGCGAGGACCCCGAGCACATCTTCCCCAACCTGTGGAAGTTCGCGCAGTACGGCTGGACCGGCGTCGAGATCTTCTTCCTCATCAGCGGCTTCGTGATCTGCATGAGCACGTGGGGCCGCTCGCTGGGCGACTTCGTGGTCTCCCGGGTGTCGCGGGTCTACCCCGCGTACTGGGTCGGGATCCTCCTGACGGCGGCCGTCATCTCGCTGTGGCCGCAGGTGCGGCAGATCAACGGCGGATTCAACAGCGTCCTCACGAACCTGACCATGCTCCAGACGGGCTTCGGAGTCTGGGACGTCGACGGCGTCTACTGGACGCTCTTCATCGAGCTGAAGTTCTACGTACTCTTCGCGATCGTCGTGGCCACGGGCGTGACGTACCGCAAGTGCGTGCTCTTCTGCTCGCTGTGGACGGTCGTCGCGATGGCCTCGGTCCAGGCGGACATCAAGCTCCTCGACCAGTGGGCGATGCCGCTCTACCAGCCGTACTTCGTCGCCGGCATCGCCTTCTACCTCATGTACCGCTACCGTCCCACCGCGCTGCTGTGGGGCATCGTCGCCCTGTCGCTGCTCCTCGCCGAGCACCAGATCGCGCGGCGCGTCGCGGACAACACCACGCACAACGTCCCCGCCTGGCCCGCCCGGCTGATCGTCTTCGTCGCGTTCGTGCTGATGGCGCTGATCGCGTGCGGCGCGTTCAACCGGATCCAGTGGCGCTGGCTGTCCACGGCGGGCGCCCTCACCTACCCGCTGTACCTGCTCCACCAGTACATCGGCATGACGCTGATCTACGCCCTGCGCGACCGCGTCCCCCGGCACCTGCTGGTCATCGGCCTGGTCCTGGTGATGCTCGGCGCGGCGTGGCTGATGCACCGGTTCGTGGAGAAGCCGCTGGGCACCTGGCTGCGCAACGTGATGCGCTCCAGCATGGAGGAGGTGCGGCAGCACTCGCCCCGCCCGAAGGCGGCGGCGCACGCCGCCAAGGGCGCCGGTGCGCCCGCCAAGGCGGCCGTGCCGTCGGCCGTGCCCGAGCAGCACGCCGGGCGCGAGGAGGTCCGCGAGGGCGCGGTGGCGCAGCGGCTGCGGGCGTACGAGACGGGTCCGTACGAGCAGGCGGCGGCCGACCGCGTGGGCGCGGGCCGGCCGGACGGGGCCTGACGGAGGCGCCTGGCGGAGGCGGGGCCCGGCGGAGGCCGGGCCGATCCTTCCGGGTCGCCGGGCCACGGGGTCACTGGGCCACGGGCTCACTGGGCCACTGGGCCACTGGGCCACTGCGGGCGCGTTCCGGCTTGTCCCGGCTTGTACGCGCCCGTTTCCCACGCGTGCGGCATACGGTGAGCGCGACCGCGCACGCGCACGCCCCCCAGGGAAGGAACACGCCGTGGCCGCCTTGCTCTCCGACGACCTGAAGAAGCTCCTCGACGACTCCCCCGTCTTCGCGACGGTCGCGACGATCCAGCCCGACGGCAGCCCCCAGGTCACGGTCACGTGGGTCAAGCACGACGGCGACGACCTGCTGATCTCCACGACCGTCGGGCGGCGCAAGGAGAAGAACCTGCGCCGCGACCCGCGCGTCACGGTGATGATCAACCCGCACAACGCGCCGTACACCTACGCAGAGGTCCGCGGCACGGCCGAGATCACCACCGAGGGCGGCCAGGAGCTGATCAACGAGCTCTCGCGGAAGTACACCGGCAAGGACTACGCGGACTTCAACCCGGCGGCGAAGGACGACGCGGAGAGGGTCGTCGTACGGGTCACGCCGCGGAAGGTCGTGGGGTCGATCTGACCCCACGGCGCGGTCCGGCGGGGCTCAGTACGCGTCGGCGCGGACCACCAGGGCCGTCGCCACGGCCGTGAGGCCCTCCTCGCGGCCCGGGAAGCCCAGGCCGTCCGTCGTGGCCCCGGAGACCGTCACCGGCGCGCCGACGGCCTCGGAGAGGACCTTCTGCGCCTCTTCGCGGCGCTTGCCGATCCGGGGGCGGACGCCGACGACCTGGACGGCGACGTTGCCGATGAGGAAGCCGGCCTCGCGGACGATGCGGGCGGCCTCGGTCAGCAGCGTGACCCCGGAGGCGCCGGCCCACTCGGGGCGGCCGGTGCCGAAGTGCGCGCCGAGGTCGCCGAGGCCGGCGGCGGAGAAGAGGGCGTTGCAGGCGGCGTGGGCGACGACGTCGGCGTCGGAGTGGCCGGCGAGGCCCGTCTCACCGGGCCACAGGAGGCCGCCGCACCACAGCTCGCGGCCCTCCTCGAAGGCGTGGGTGTCGGTGCCGATGCCCACCTGGGGCAGGGCGGGGATCCGGTCAGAAGCCATCGTTGGCCCTCCTGCGGGCGAGTACGGCCTCGGCGAGGACGAGGTCCAGGGGGCGGGTCACCTTGAAGGCCTCCTCGTGGCCGGGCACGAGGACGACGGGGGCGCCGAGGCGCTCGACCATGCCGGCGTCGTCCGTGGCGCCCTCGCCCTCCTGGGCGGCGAACTTCTCGTGGGCGGCGTCCAGGGTGCGCCGGTCGAAGCCCTGGGGTGTCTGGACGGCGCGCAGCAGGGACCGCTCGGGGGTGCCGGTGACGAGCTCGGGCTCGCCCGCGGCGGCGCCGGTGCGCGGCTCGACCTGCTTGACGGTGTCGGCGAGCGGCAGGGCCGGGACGACGGCGGGGGCGCCCTCGCGGACGGCGGTGATCACGGCGTCGACCGTGTCGACGGGCACCAGGGGGCGCGCGGCGTCGTGCACGAGGACGGTGGTGACGTCGGCGGGGAGGGCCGCGAGGCCGAGGCGTACGGACTCCTGGCGGGTCTCCCCGCCGGGGACGACGAGGACCTCGGCGCGGTCGTGGCCGGTGAGGGGGTGGTCGTCGAGGAGGGCGCGGACCTCGGCCGCGCCGTCCGGCGGGGCGACCACGACGACCAGGGAGACGGCGCGGGAGGCGGCCATCGCCCGGACGGCGTGGACGAGCATCGGGGTGCCGCCCAGGGCGCGCAGGGCCTTGGGGGCGCCCGGGCCGAGCCGGACCCCCCGGCCGGCCGCGGGGATCACCGCGGCGGTGCGCGCGGGAGTGACGGCAGGGGCTCGATCAGACATTGCGTTCACGTTCAGGTTTGCTTCCTCGGCCGGATTGGGTATGGCCTGGGGGTACCCCCTGCTCGGAGAGCGGGGGGAGTGCCGGGCAAGCCCCGACCAGCCCCTTCCGTGACAGCTGGTCGGGCCGGCTGCCCGGGCCCGGCACACCGAGTCGTGTACGGCGCGTGCGCCGGTGTCCTCCGGTCACCGGCGTCACCGGAACGAGAGATGCCGCAGCGCCCGGCGGATGACTTGCGTCACCGCGCGGGCACCGCGGCACTTCTTTACGTCCGGCACCTGTGGTGTGTCCGGCATTCGCGTCAGGACGCGAGAACCTCGTCGAGCAGGGCCTCGGCCTTGTCCTCGTTGGTGTTCTCGGCGAGGGCCAGCTCGCTCACCAGGATCTGGCGCGCCTTGGCCAGCATGCGCTTCTCACCGGCGGACAGACCGCGCTCGCGCTCGCGGCGCCACAGGTCGCGCACGACCTCGGCGACCTTGATCACGTCACCGGACGCGAGCTTCTCGAGATTTGCCTTGTAGCGACGGGACCAGTTCGTCGGCTCTTCCGCATAGGGTGCGCGGAGCACCTCGAAGACCCGGTCCAGCCCATCCTGGCCGACCACATCGCGCACACCGACGAACTCCGCATTGTCCGCCGGCACCCGAACCGTCAGGTCACCCTGGGCGACCTTCAGCACCAAGTAGGTCTTGTCCACGCCTTTGATCTGGCGAGTTTCGATGGCCTCGATCAGCGCGGCCCCGTGATGGGGATAGACCACGGTGTCGCCAACCTTGAACGTCATGTGACAGGTACCCCTTCCGTGGCTATCCAGTCTAACACGGGAACTCCCCGTTCTGAATGGCGTTTTCGCAGGTCAGGGCATATCTCAGGGCTTGACAACAGCAACCGCGTCGTGCTGCGGGAGGGTTCCGGAAGCGGGTATTCGCAGGTGGGAGCGGTTCTTCGGGCAAGGCGAAACGGGCACGTTACACGCGTGGAGAGGCGCTCGCGAGCGGTCGAACGTCCCGTTTTGCCGGGGTCCGCTCGGCCGACTTCCGCTACTCCGTTCGGGGCGGGGCCGGCCTTCACCGACCGGAATCGGGAATTGATCACCGCGAACTTGATCAATTCAGGAACGCGTTCCGCACGCCCGCGCATTCCGCACCGATAATCCACACCGGCGCCCGCCGGACATCCGCACGGCCGCCCGGCGGCGATATTCGGCCGTGGGCCGGACAGGGGGCGAAGTTGACCATGGGGGCGGGTCGGGTGCGGGGCCGTCCGAGGGGGTCGGTAACCTAAGCGCGCTGACACACCCTTTACCTCGTCCAAGGAGATGCCGCCGCCGTGAGCAGCAGCCTTCGACGCGGCGCTCTCGCCGCTACCGCCCTCGTGCTCTCGATCGCCTCGCTCACCGCCTGCGCGGCGGGCAACAGCGCGCAGACGCTCGAGGTGAAGCCGGACAACGCCGCCACCTCGGTCGGTGACATCAAGCTGCAGAACCTGAACGTGATCACGCAGCCCGACCTGAACGCCAAGGGCCCGGCCGTGATCACCGGCCAGGTCTTCAACAACGGCCGCAAGGACCAGACCCTCCGCACGATCACCCTGGCCGGCAAGAACGGCGCCAAGGCGAAGCTCAGCCCGGCCAAGGGCTCCGGCGACGTCGTCGTGCCGGCCGGCGGCTCGGTGCTCCTGGGCGGCAAGGGCAACGCCTCGGCCGTCCTGCCGGAGGGGCGCGAGGCCCTGAAGGACGGCGAGCAGCAGGAGCTGGCGTTCGACTTCAGCGAGACGGGCGAGGTGCGCATCGGCGCCTTCGTCGTCCCCGCGACGAGCTACTTCAAGGACTGGGGCCCCTCCGAGGCCGCGCCGACCCCGGCCGCGAAGCCGGGCGGCACCAAGCCGAGCGGCCAGCCCGGCGGTCAGCCGAGCGGCCAGCCGGGCGAGCCCTCCACGGCTCCGTCGGGCGCCGCGTCCGGCGCTCCGGCCGGTGCCGCCGGGAAGCCGAGCCCGGCCACGGGCCAGGCCTCCCAGGGCGCGCAGCAGCCCGCCGGCCGCTGATCCGGCGGCCGCACCGGACACGACGAGGGCCCGGAAGCATCACGCTTCCGGGCCCTTCGCTCGTACGGGTGACGCCCGGGGCGGCGCCGGGGCGCCGTCCCCGTCCGCCGGAAGGGGTCTACGGCTCGAACTTGTAGCCCAGGCCCCGCACCGTCACCAGGTAGCGCGGTGCGCCCGGGTCCGGCTCGATCTTGGCGCGCAGGCGCTTGACGTGGACGTCGAGGGTCTTGGTGTCGCCGACGTAGTCCGCGCCCCAGACCCGGTCGATCAGCTGCATGCGGGTGAGCACCCGGCCCGCGTTGCGCAGCAGCATCTCCAGGAGGTCGAACTCCTTCAGCGGCAGGTCGACCTTGGCGCCGGAGACCGTGACGACGTGCCGGTCGACGTCCATGCGGACCGGGCCGGCCTCCAGGGCGGCCGGCGCCACCTCCTCCGGCTCGCCGCGGCGGCGCAGGACCGCTCTGATGCGGGCCACGAGCTCGCGGGAGGAGAAGGGCTTGGTGACGTAGTCGTCCGCTCCTATTTCCAGGCCGACGACCTTGTCGATCTCACTGTCCTTGGCGGTCACCATGATGACCGGCACGTTGGAGCGGCCGCGCAGCTGCCGGCAGACCTCGGTGCCGGGCAGGCCGGGCAGCATCAGGTCGAGCAGGACGAGGTCGGCGCCGTTGCGCTCGAATTCGTCCAGCCCATCGGGCCCGGTGGCCGCGACCGCGACCTCGAACCCCTCCTTGCGCAGCATGTAGGACAACGCGTCGCTGAAGGACTCCTCGTCCTCTACGACGAGCACTCGAGTCACGGGTTGACCTCCGGTCGGGTCTCAGAGCCAATCACGAGCACTCGGGTCACGGAAGGACCTCCGGGGCGGGAAGGTGTTCGACAACGGGATGGTGAGGGTTGCGGTCGCGGTCACGGACCGCGCCCGCCTCGGGAAGTCGCAGGGTGAAGGTGGAGCCCTGGCCCTCGGCGCTCCAGACCGTGACCTCCCCGCCGTGCGAGGCGGCCACGTGTTTGACGATGGCGAGGCCGAGGCCGGTCCCGCCGGTGGCGCGCGAGCGCGCCGGGTCCACGCGGTAGAAGCGCTCGAAGATCCGCTCGCGGTCCTTCTCGGAGATGCCGATGCCCTGGTCGGTGACGGCGATCTCGATCAGGTCGCCGCCGGGCGCCGTGATGTGCCGGGCGGCGATGCCGACGCGGGTGCGGGCGGGGCTGTAGTTGACGGCGTTCTCGACGAGGTTGCCGAGGGCGGCGGCGAGCTGGCCGCGGTTGCCCCAGACGTGCAGGTCGGCGGTGCCTCCGGAGGCCATGGTGATCTGCTTGGTGCCGGCCTGGTGGCGGCAGCGGTCGATGGCCTCGGCGACGAGCTCGTCGACGCGCACGGGCTCGGAGTCCTCCAGCGGGTCGTCGTTCTGCACCCGGGAGAGGTCGATGAGCTCCTGGACGAGGTTGGTGAGCCGGGTGGCCTCGATCTGCATGCGGCCGGCGAAGCGGTTGACGGCCTCGGGGTCCTCCGCGGCGTCCATGACGGCCTCGGAGAGCAGGGACAGGGCGCCGACCGGCGTCTTGAGCTCGTGGCTGACGTTGGCGACGAAGTCGCGGCGGACGGCCTCGATGCGGCGGGCCTCGGTGAGGTCCTCCACCAGCAGCAGGACCAGCCGGGAGCCGAGCGGGGCGACGCGCGCGGAGACCGCGAGGGCCTCGCCGCGGCCGGTGCCGCGCCGCGGGAGGTCGAGCTCGACCTGGCGTATCTCGCCGTCGCGGCGGGTGTCGCGGGCCATCTGCAGCATGGGCTCGACGGAGAGCTTCCCGCCGCGCACGAGCCCGAGGGCGTAGGCGGCGGAGCTGGCCTTGACCACGGCGTCGGCCTCGTCCAGGACGACGGCCGAGGAGCGCAGGACCGACAGGACGGTGTCGACGCCGGGCGGGAGCACGGCGTCGGTGTGCAGGGAGCTGCGGGTGGGGCGGGCCTGGTCGCGCTCGCTCCAGCGGAACGCGAGCATGGCGATCACGCCGGTGCACAGTCCGGCGAGCGCTGCCGCTGCGGCGAGGGCCGCGTCCACGTTCATGAGTCCAGGTTATGCGGCTGCCGCGGCCCATCCACAGCCAAATGGGTGCCGCCTCGAACACACGTTGCCGAGAGTTCACCTCGGCGTCGGTACCGGTTCACTCCAGGGCGCCGCAGCCGTCGCGTTCCGGCCAGAACGTGGGAGTGTGGGCGGCCATACGGCTCCGGCCCACTGTTTCACTCGGCAGAGAGAAGGTCAGGCAATGCGGGACGCGTACCACGAGGAGCTGGATTCGATCGGCGAGGGCCTGGTGGAGATGGCCCGGCTCGTCGGGTCCGCGATCGGGCGCGCCACCACGGCGATCCTCGACGCGGACCTCAAGCTCGCGGAGTCCGTGATCGCGGCGGACGCCAAGGTGGACGACCTCCAGCGGGACCTGGAGGAGCGGGCCGTCGCCCTGCTCGCGCGCCAGCAGCCGGTCGCCACCGATCTGCGGATCGTGGTCACCTCGCTGCGCATGAGCGCCGATCTGGAGCGCTCCGGCGACCTCGCCCAGCATGTGGCCAAGCTGGCGCGGCTGCGCTTCCCGGACACGGCGGTGCCGCGCGACCTGCACGCCACGATCCTGGAGATGGGGCAGCTGGCGCAGCGGCTGATGGCCAAGGCCGGCGAGGTGATCATCACCAAGGACGTCGACCTGGCGCTCCAGCTGGAGCAGGACGACGACGCGATGGACCTGCTGCACCGGACGCTCTTCCAGCACCTGATGGACGACCGCTGGAAGCACGGCATCGAGACGGCCGTCGACGTGACGCTGCTGGGCCGCTACTACGAGCGGTTCGCGGACCACGCGGTCTCGGTCGCGAAGCGGGTGGTCTACCTGGTCACGGGCGAGCACGCGGACGAGCTGACGCACTCCGAGGGCCGTACGGGCGGGGACGCGAACGCCTGAGCCGGGCCCGGGTCACGGGGCGGAGGACACCGGACGAGGGCGCGTGCAAGAGGGCGCGCGGCCCGGTCCGTGTGCTTCTACGCGCCCTCGATGCGCCCGTACATGCGTACGCGAGGGGCATTGACGGACGCATCGGGCGGTCCTTGACTGGGGGCAGGCAACCACCCTTCGAGGAGGTACCCGCACATGACCCAGACCCCTCCCGCACGCACTCAGGCAGGCTGCACGTGCGGCCCCGGCTGCTCCTGCGGATGCCAGAGCGGCGGATCGTGCCAGTGCGGCGGCGGCTGCGGTTAGCCCCGCTCCACCTACGTCACCCACGGGACGGACCCCCGGTCGATGCTGCGGCCGGGGGTCTTCTCGCTGTGCGGGTCTGCGTGACTCTGCGCGACTCTTCGGGTCACTCTTCTTCGACGTCGGCGTCGTTCTCGTCCGCCTCGTCGCCGCCGGGGCCCGCGGGAGTGGGGGTCACCGGTGCGGCCGGTGTGGCCGGCGCTCCCGTGCCCGGCTGCTGGGCCGGCTCCTGCGGCTGCTGGGGCTGCGGCTTCTGCGGCGGCCGCTTCGCCGGTGCCGCGCCGGTCAGGTACGAGGTGACGACGATGTTGGCGCTGTAGAGGTGCTTCTTGCGGTCGTACTCGCCGCCGCAGGTGATCAGGCGGAGTTCGGCGCGGTCGGTGTCGAGCGGCCCGTAGACCTTGTCGGCGTCGAAGGGCTCGTTGGGGACGACGGTGATGTCCTCGACGGTGAACTCGGCGACGATGCCGTCCGCACGGGTGACGTGGATCTTCGCGCCGCGTTTGAGGACGCTGAGGCCGGCGAAGACGGCCGGGGCCTTCTCGGTGTCGACGTGGCCGACGATGACGGAGGGGCCGAGGCTGCCGGGCGTGGGGCCGTCCTTGTACCAGGCGACGGCGTTGGCCCGCTCGTACGGGGGCAGTTCGACGCCCCCCAGCTTGTCGAGGCCGTGGCTCTCGACGGGGGCCTTGAGCCCCAGGATCTTGATCTCCAGGCTCTGGGGGCCCGCCCCCGGCAACGGTTCGTGTGCCGGGGGCAGACCGTGCGCGCGGGGGTGGCTCTTGGCGGCGACGCCGCCGCGGCCCGTCGCCTGGGTTTCCGGCTCCTCGGCGGCACCGCCGCCACCGGCCAGGCACAGGGCGAGCAGCAAGGCTGCCCAGGCCACCCTCGTCAGCAGGCGGTTGCGTTTCCGGCCACCTGCGCGCGCTTCTGACATGACGCCCGTTCGCTCCCCGTCACTGCTTGACGGCGCCGGCGGCCCGGCGGCGGTACCAGATCATGCCGCCGATGAGACCTGCGGTCGCGGTACCGGCCAGGATGAGGACCGGGGCGTCGGCACCCGTCGTCTCCGCGGACGAGGCGAGCGCCGTGGCGCCGCCACCCGCGTGCGAGGAGTGGTGCGGGCGACCGTGGTCGTGGTCGCCGCGGCCGTGGTCGTCGTGGCGACCGTGGTCACCGCGGCCGTGGTCGTCGTGGCGACCGTGGTCACCGCGACCGTGGTCGTGGTCGTGACGACCGTGGTCGTCGTGACGCCCGTGGTCGTCGTGGTCGTGGCGCCCGTGGTCACCGCGACCGTGGTCGTGGTCGTGACGACCGTGGTCGTCGTGACGCCCGTGGTCGTCGTGGTCGTGACGCCCGTGGTCACCGCGACCGTGGTCGTGGTCGTGACGACCGTCGTGGTCGTGCCGGCCATCGTGGTCGTGACGACCGTCGTGGTCGTGACGGCCATCGTGGTCGCCCCAGCCATCGTGGTCGTGACGGCCGTCGTGGTGGCCCCAGCCGTCGTGGTCGTGGTGACCGTCATGGTCGTGGCGACCGTGGCCGTGGCCGTGGTCGTCGTCGCAGTCCTCGTGGCTGTCGTGACGGCCGTGGCCGGGGCCGTCCGTGTTGGGGACGGCCTCGCCGATGGTCGGGGCGATGCTGCCCCCGAAGGCGTAGGCGGGGGCGACGGGGGCCGCGACGACGGCGACGACGGTGGCTGCACCGCATATGGCGGAGCGGATTGAATGCATGGTGTTACCTCCTTGCTTTCGAGGCTCACCTGAAGACCCATCGGCCGCATCCGCACCGTGGTCAACTTGCTCCATTCGGTGACCGCATGACCCGTTCGCCACAACAAGAAGCCCCCCACCAGCGCTTTCGCGCCGGCAGGGGGCCCGCAGCCGTGCTGCTCGCTGCTGCTTACTGCTGCTTGCTGCTTACTTCTTCTTGCCCTGGTTCTTCACGGCCTCGATGGCGGCCTTGGCGGCCTCCGGGTCGAGGTAGGTGCCGCCGGGGGTGACCGGGCGGAAGTCGGCGTCGAGCTCGTAGGCGAGCGGGATGCCGGTCGGGATGTTCAGGCCCGCGATGTCCGCGTCGGAGATCCCGTCCAGGTGCTTGACCAGCGCGCGGAGGGAGTTGCCGTGCGCGGCGACCAGGACCGTGCGGCCGGCCAGCAGGTCGGGGACGATGCCGTCGTACCAGTACGGCAGCATGCGGACGACGACGTCCTTGAGGCACTCGGTGCGCGGGCGCAGCTCCGGCGGGATGGAGGCGTAGCGCGGGTCCTCGCTCTGGGAGAACTCGGTGCCGTCCTCGAGGGCGGGCGGCGGGGTGTCGTAGGAGCGGCGCCAGAGCATGAACTGCTCCTCGCCGAACTCGGCCAGGGTCTGGGCCTTGTCCTTGCCCTGGAGAGCGCCGTAGTGGCGCTCGTTCAGCCGCCAGGAGCGGTGAACCGGAATCCAGTGGCGGTCGGCGGACTCCAGGGCGAGCTGCGCGGTGCGGATCGCGCGCTTCTGCAGGGAGGTGTGGACCACATCGGGGAGCAGACCGGCGTCCTTGAGCAGCTCGCCGCCCCGGACCGCCTCCTTCTCGCCCTTCTCGTTCAGGTTGACGTCCACCCAGCCGGTGAACAGGTTCTTCGCATTCCACTCGCTCTCGCCGTGGCGGAGGAGGATCAGCTTGTACGGTGCGTCGGCCATGCCCATGAGCGTAATCGACGGCGCGGGCCCGCCCGTGCGCGCTGCCCGGGAGGGCGTCGATTGACGGCGGGCGGCAATCCGATGGCCTGTGGACCGCCGCTGTGTGTAAGTTGCGCCTACCGAGTTCGGCACTTACACATCGGGGGGATCCGGAATGTCCGTCGCGAGCGTCAGACGAGCCGCGAAGGAGAGTGTCTCGGGCCTGCCCCGGGCGTTCTGGTGGCTGTGGGCCTCCACTCTCGTCAACCGCCTGGGGGCCTTCGTCTCCATCTTCCTGGCCATGTTCCTCACGGCCGACCAGGGGCACTCGGCCTCGTTCGCGGGGCTCGTCGGCGCGCTGCTCGGGCTGGGCAGCGTCATCTCGTCGATCGGCGCCGGGGTGATGACCGACCGGCTGGGGCGCAGGCCCACGCTGCTGATCGCGCAGGCCTCGACCGCGGTGTCCGTGGCCGTGCTGGGCTTCATGACCGATCCCGTGGCGATCTCGGTCGTCGCGTTCGTCGTCGGCATGGCGAGCAACGCCTCGCGGCCGGCGGTGCAGGCGATGATGGCGGACATCGTGGCGCCCGAGGACCGGGTGCGGGCCTTCGCCCTGAACTACTGGGCGATCAACCTGGGCTTCGCGATCTCGTCCGTCGCAGCGGGCTTCGTCGCCGAGTACAGCTATCTGATCGGCTTCCTGGGCGAAGCGGTCATGACGCTGGCGTGCGCGATCCTGGTCTTCGTGAAGCTGCCCGAGTCGCGGCCGGACGCGGACGCGGCCGCGGGCAAGGGCGACGAGCCGACGGTCAGCATGGGCACCGTGCTGCGCGACGGCCGCTACATGGCCGTGGTCGGCCTGTCCTTCCTCCTCGCCGTGGTCTTCCTGCAGTCGCAGGTGGCCCTGCCGGTGGCGATGGCGGACGGCGGGTTCTCCACCAAGGACTACGGCATGGCCATCGCGGTCAACGGCGTCCTGATCGTCGCCGTGCAGATCCCCGTCACCCGCTTCCTGGAGCACCGGGACCCGCGGCTGCTGCTGGTCCTCGCGGCGCTCCTCGGCGGCTACGGCTTCGGGCTGACCGCCTTCGCCGGCTCGCTCGCGGTCTACATGCTGACCGTGTGCGTGTGGACGCTGGCGGAGATCATCAACTCACCCATCCAGATGGGTCTGGTCGCCCGGCTCTCCCCCACCCACGGCCGCGGCCGCTACCAGGGCATGTACACCCTGTCGTGGGCGGCGGCGTCACTGGTCGCGCCCGTGGCGGGCGGTACGGTCATCGACCGGTTCGGCGCGGACGCGCTGTGGGCGGGCTGCGCCGTGGTGGGCACGGTGACGGCCGTCGGCTACTGGCTGCTGATGCGGCGCCTGCCGGCCGGTGAGGGTGAGCCCCGGGGCGAGCAGGAGACGGCCCCGGCGGAGCAGGCGGCTCAGGACGGGTCCGCGCCGCGGCCCGCGTCCCGCGCGTCGGTGGCGGATCCGGCCTGACCCCCCGTCGGCCCGCCGGCCGGCTCCCCGGCCCCGCCGGGCTCCTGAGCCGACGTCAGCCTCGCGAACGCCTCCAGGTTGCGCGTGGACTCCCCGCGCGCGGTGCGCCACGCGTACTCCTTGCGGATGGCGGTCGCGAAGCCCATCTCCAGCAGGGTGTTGAAGCTGCCGTCGGCGTTCTCCAGGACCGTGCCGAGGAGCCGGTCGACCTCGTCCGGGGTCACGGCGGCCAGCGGCAGCCGGCCGACGAGGTAGACGTCGCCCAGCCGGTCGAGGGCGTAACCCAGTCCGTACAGCCGGGTGTTGCGCTCCAGCAGCCAGCGGTGCACCGCCTCGTGGTTCTCGTCGGGCCGGCGCACGACGAAGGCGTTGACGGACAGCGAGTGCTTGCCGACGACCAGGGACACGGTCGTGGACAGCTTGCGGGTGCCCGGCAGCTTCACGACGTAGGTGCCGTCGGCCGGGCTCTCCCACTCGAGCCCGGCCTCACTGAACGTCTGTTCGAGAACGGTTTTCGCGTCAGCCATGCGACGAGCGTAGGCGACGCCGCCGCTCGGTGATCGCCTCGGAGTACACCTCGGCGGTGGCGGCCGCGGCCGTGCCCCAGCCGAAGTGGCGCGCGTGGCGGGCCGCCGCGTCACCCATCCGGCCCGCGAGGGAGGGGTCGTCGGCGAAGCGGCCCAGCGCGGCGGCGTAGTCGGCCGGGTCGTGCCCCTCGACGAGGAAGCCGCTCTCGCCGTCCCGCACGGCCACCGGCAGGCCGCCGACGGCCGCCGCGACCACGGGCGTGGCGCAGGCCTGGGCCTCCGCGGCGACCAGGCCGAAGGACTCGCTGTACGACGGCATGACCAGCACGGACGCGGCCCGGTACCAGTCGGCGAGCTGCTCCTGGCCGACCGGCGGGCGGAAGCGGACGACGTCGGCGATGCCGAGCCGCGCGGCGAGCTTCTGCAGCCCCTCGGGCTTGGCCAGGCCGCTGCCGCTGGGCCCGCCCACGACCGGCACCACGATGCGCGTGCGCAGTTCGGGCCGCTCGTCGAGGAGCACCGCGACCGCGCGCAGCAGGATGTCGGGGGCCTTCAGCGGCTGGATGCGGCCCGCGAAGAGGGGCACGAGGGCGTCGGCGGGCAGGCCGAGCCGCTCCCGGGCCGCGGCGCGGGAGTCGCCGGGGGTGAAGCGGTCGAGGTTGACGCCGGGGTGGACGACGGCGACCTTGCCGGGGTCGGCGTCGTAGTGGTGGACGAGCTCCCGGGCCTCGCCGTCGGTGTTGGCGATCAGGCGGTCGGCGGCGCGCACGATCTGGGTCTCGCCGATGACGCGCGTCTCCGGCTCGGGGGTGTCGCCGGCGGCCAGCGCCGCGTTCTTGACCTTGGCCATGGTGTGCATGGCGTGGACGAGGGGGACGCCCCAGCGCTCGGCGGCGAGCCAGCCGACGTGGCCGGAGAGCCAGTAGTGGGAGTGGACCAGGTCGTAGTGGCCGGGCCGGTGGCCGGCCCAGGCCTGCATCACGCCGTGCGTGAAGGCGCACAGCTGTGCGGGCAGCTCCTCCTTGGCCAGGCCCTCGTACGGGCCCGCGTCGATGTGGCGGACCAGCACGCCGGGGGCCAGCTCGACGGCGGGCGGCAGGGCGCCGGTGGTGGCGCGGGTGAAGATCTCGACCTCGATGTTGATCGCGGCGAGCCGCTTGGCCAGCTCCACGATGTAGACGTTCATGCCGCCCGCGTCACCGGTCCCGGGCTGGTGGAGCGGCGAGGTGTGAACGCTGAGCATCGCGATGCGGCGGGGCCTGCGGGGGGCGCCGAGGCGCCGGAGGGGGGTGCCCGCGAGGGTGCCGAGCGCGCGGCCGCGGCGGGCGCCGAGCCTGGATGCGTACTGGCTCACCGTGCGTGTCCTCCGTCAGCGTGAGGGTGGGTGGGGGCGTGCGTCACCTTGTCAACGGTGCAACGCCGCGGGCACGGAGCCGCATTTCCTCTTTGCCAAAGAGTGACCCAGCCCTCTTCCCGTCCTTCCCCGGCACGGCACGGACGGCCCTGAGCAGCGCTTACGCTCGAAGGCATGGCCGCTCGCACCCCTCCTCCGCCCAGCCGTCCCGTCGGTGCGGTGACCCGGGGTACGACCAATCCGAACCGGCTGCGCCGCATGGACCGCTGGATCGCCGACGCCCACGGGCCCGCGCTGCGCCGCAGCGCCGACCCCGTCGCCGTCGACCTCGGCTACGGCGCGGCCCCCTGGACGGCGGTCGAGCTGCTCGCGCGGCTGCGCACGGTGAGGGCGGACGCCGAGGTCGTGGGGGTCGAGATCGAGCCCGCGCGCGTCGCGGGCGCCCAGCCGTACGCGCGCGACGGGCTGTCCTTCCGGCACGGCGGCTTCGAAGTGCCGCTGGACGGCGGGCGGCGGCCGGCGCTCATCCGCGCGGCGAACGTGCTGCGCCAGTACGACGAGGCCGAGGTCGCCGCGGTCTGGGCCCGGCTGTGCGCGCGGCTCGCGCCGGACGGGCTGCTCGTGGAGGGCACGTGCGACGAGATCGGGCGGCGGCACGTCTGGGTGGCGCTCGGCCCCGAAGGGCCCCGCACGGTCACCTTCGCCACCCGCCTCGGCTCCCTGGACACCCCCTCCGACCTGGCCGAACGCCTGCCCAAGGCGCTCATCCACCGCAATGTGCCGGGCGAGCCGGTGCACGCGTTCCTGCGCGACTTCGACCGGGCGTGGGCCGCGGCGGCGCCGTACGCGTCGCTTAGCGCGCGCCAGCGGTGGATCCGTACGGTGACCTCGCTGCGGGCGGACTGGCCCGTGACGGACGGCCCGCGCAGGTGGCGCCAGGGCGAGGTCACCCTGCGCTGGGAGGCCCTGGCTCCGCCCGGCTGATCATCGCCAGCAGCGCGTCCACCAGCTCCCTGTCCCTGTCCTCCGTCAGGCGTTCCCTCGCCTCGCGCGGCGGCAGCCACAGCAGCCGGTCCACCTCGTTGTTCGGCACGAAGGTGCCCTCCGTGGCGCGGGCGGCCCAGTAGCGGACCTCCTTGGGGCGGCCGGCGACGGCGTACCGGGCGGTGGGCAGCACCCCGCCTGGCTCGCACTCCATGCCCGTCTCCTCGCGGACCTCGCGCAGCGCGCCCCACAGGGCGTCCTCGCCCCGCTTGAGCTTGCCCTTCGGATGGGACCAATCGTCATATTTAGGCCTGTGAACGAGGGCGATCTCCAGGGCCCCGTCCCGCCCCCGCCGCCACAGCACGCAGCCCGCCGCGCGCAGCGGTGCCTCCGCCGTCACGACGCCCCCGCCCCCGCCGCCCCCGCCGTCGCCCGCTGCCAGATCCGGCCGAACGCGAACCGCGCCGCCTCGACCTCGTGGCGCTGGTCGGCGTGGAGGATGCCGAGGGCGTAGGCCGTGGCCGGGGCGATGCGGGGGGTGCGGGCGGCCGCGGCGGCGGCCGCCGCGGCCTCCGCGGCGTCGCGGTGGCGGTCGAGGGCCTGGCCGGCACCGAGGAGGCGGACGGACAGGGACGGCTCGACCTCGCCCTGCTCGTGCTCGTCGAGCACCTCCTGCGCGTACCGCCGCAGGCGTACGAGCCGCCGCACCTGGTGCCAGGGCGCGTCCTGGCGCCCTTCGGCGGGCGGGCCGTCGGGGGCGGGGGCGGCGGCGAGGCCGTGGGCGAGCGCCTCGGCGTTGTACGGGTGCCCGGCGACGGCCAGCGGCAGCGCCTCCGCCGCCTCGGCCAGCCGCTGCTGCGCCTGCTCGGCGAGGTGGGGCAGGGCCTCACGGGCCGGGAGGCCGCGCGCGCCGGGGTCGAGGGGCACCTCGGAGGCGAGCAGGGCGGCGGCGTCGGCGACGGCGTGGAAGCGGGAGGTGCCGAGCGCCTGGAGCGCCGCGGAGTGGGCGCGCGTCCGCGCGAGCGTCAGCTGGCGCTCCAGCAGGGCCCCCGCCCGGGCCGCCCCGACGGTCAGACCGCCGCCCCCGCCGCCCTCCGCGCCGGAGAGCCGGTGCAGCGCGCCCCGCAGCCGGGCGAGCCGCGCCGCGTAGGCGTGCTCGCGGCCCAGCACGTCCGACAGCCACACGAGCTCGGTGCGCAGCTGGTCGGTCCAGTCGGTGTCCGTCAGCGGGCGGTAGACGTACAGGGCCCCGGCGATGCGCCGGGCGGACCGGCGCAGCAGGCGGGCCGCCTCCCCCGCCTCGTCGGCGTCGGCGCCGCTCTCGCCGTGCAGCCGCAGGCTGCGCAGGAACTCCACGGCCTGGGTCTGCAGGTATCCGGCCAGGACGTCGCCGGCGGTGGCCGCGCCCGCGAGGCCGGCCGGGCCGGCGGCGGTGCGCACGGCCGGGTACTTCGTCGTCATCGTGTCCTGCCCCCCGGCAGTGTCCATGAGCACGTCCGTAAGCACGTCTGTGAGCGGGTCTGTGAGCTGGTCTGTGGGCTGGTCCCTGCGTGCGTCGCTGCGTGCATCCGTGCGTGCATCCGTGCGTGCGTCCGTGCGTGCGTCCTCGGGCGCGCCTGTAAGCGCGGCGGTGTCCGTACCTGCCGGGTCATGGGGTCGCTGAGCCACGCCGGCGCCTCCGGGCGTCGATGAGCATCTCCTGGACGTTCCGCAGCGGCTGTCCGTCGGCGTCGGTCGCGTGCCGCGTCCAGCCGCCGTCCGGGCCGAGGTGCCAGGAGGCGGTGGAGTCGGACATGCCGGTTTCGAGCAGCCTGCTGAGGGAGGCCCGGTGCGCGGGGTCGGTGACGCGCACGAGGGTCTCGATGCGGCGGTCGAGGTTGCGGTGCATCATGTCGGCGCTGCCGAGCCACACCTCGGGCTCGCCGCCGTTGCCGAACGCGAAGACCCGCGAGTGCTCCAGGAAGCGGCCGAGGACGCTGCGGACGCGGATGTTCTCGGAGAGGCCGGGGACGCCGGGCCGCAGCGCGCAGATGCCGCGCACCCACACGTCGACCGGGACGCCGGCGCGGGCGGCGTGGTAGAGGGCGTCGATGACCGTCTCGTCGACCATCGAGTTGACCTTGATGCGGATGGAGGCGGGCCGCCCGGAGCGGTGGTGCGCGACCTCCTTGGCGATCCGGGCGACGAGCCCGTCCCGCAGGGATCTGGGGGCGACGAGCAGGCGCCGGTAGGTCTCGCGGCGCGAGTAGCCGGAGAGCCGGTTGAAGAGGTCGGAGAGGTCGGCGCCGACCTGCGGGTCGGCGGTGAGCAGCCCGAGGTCCTCGTACAGCCGGGCGGTCTTGGGGTGGTAGTTGCCGGTGCCCACGTGCGAGTAGCGGCGCAGGGTGTCGCCCTCCTGCCGGACCACCAGGGAGAGCTTGCAGTGCGTCTTGAGGCCCACCAGCCCGTAGACGACGTGGCAGCCCGCCTCCTCCAGCTTGCGCGCCCATTTGATGTTGGCCTGCTCGTCGAAGCGGGCCTTGATCTCGACGAGGACGAGCACCTGCTTGCCCGACTCGGCCGCGTCTATCAGGGCGTCGACGATGGGCGAGTCGCCGGAGGTCCGGTAGAGGGTCTGCTTGATGGCGAGGACGTCGGGGTCGGTCGCCGCCTGCTCCAGGAACGCCTGCACGGAGGTGGAGAACGAGTCGTACGGGTGGTGCAGCAGGACGTCGCGCTCGCGCAGGGCGGCGAAGATGTCTGGCGCGGAGGCCGACTCGACCTCGGCGAGGTCACGGTGCGTGCCGGCCACGAACTTGGGGTACTTGAGCTCGGGCCGGTCGAGGGAGGCGATGCGGAAGAGCGCGGTGAGGTCGAGCGGGCCGGGCAGCGGGTAGACCTCGGCGTCGGAGATCTTCAGCTCGCGGACCAGCAGGTCGAGGACGTACGGGTCGATGGACTCCTCGACCTCCAGCCGCACGGGCGGGCCGAAGCGGCGGCGCATGAGCTCCTTCTCCAGCGCCTGCAGCAGGTTCTCCGCGTCGTCCTCCTCGACCTCCAGGTCCTCGTTGCGCGTCACGCGGAACATGTGGTGCGCGAGCACCTCCATGCCGGGGAAGAGCTCTTCGAGGTGCGCGGCGATGACGTCCTCCAGGGGGACGTAGCGCTGCGGGGAGGACTCCAGGAAGCGGGAGAGGATCGGCGGGACCTTGACCCGGGCGAAGTGGTCGTGCCCGCTGACGGGGTTGCGGACGACGACGGCGAGGTTGAGGGAGAGCCCCGAGATGTACGGGAACGGGTGCGCGGGGTCGACCGCCAGCGGGGTCAGCACGGGGAAGATCTGCTGCCGGAAGAGGGTGAAGAGCCGGCCCTGCTCCTTGTCGGTCAGCTCGTGCCAGCGGATGAGGTGGATGCCCTCCTCGGCCAGCTCGGGGGCGACGTCCTGCTGGTAGCAGGCGGCGTGCCGGGCCATGAGCTCGCGGGAGCGGGTCCAGATCAGCTCCAGCACCTCGCGGGGCTGCAGGCCGGAGGCGGAGCGGGTGGCGACGCCGGTGGCGATGCGGCGCTTGAGGCCGGCCACGCGGACCATGAAGAACTCGTCCAGGTTGCTCGCGAAGATCGCGAGGAAGTTGGCCCGCTCCAGCAGGGGCGTCGCCGGGTCCTCGGCCAGCTCCAGGACGCGTTCGTTGAAGGCCAGCCAGCTGCGCTCGCGGTCCAGGAAGCGGCCCTGCGGGAGCGGCCCGTCGCCGTAGGGGTCGTCGTCCTCGCCGTCGCGGCCGGGGGCGTAGGCCGGGCCGTGACCGTACGCGTCGTGGTCGTAGCCGTGCGCGTACGGGCCGAGGTCGGCGTCCAGGTCGGGCTCCAGGCCGGGCGAGGCGGCGGGGGAGGCCACCGCGAAGGGCCGGTGCGCGGCGATGGACCCGACGGAGGGCTGCGGGTTGCCGTACCCCTCGCCGTAGCGGTCGCTGCGGTCGCCGTGCGGCTGGTCGTGGGCCTGTGCGCGGGACGACTGGGTCATGTTCCCATGGTGCCGCGCCGGGGGCGGGCCGGGCGCGCCGAAGGAGGGCGCGGCGGGGGCGGCGCGGAGCCTTCGAGCGGGTACGGGGGGCACAGCGGGCTGCATTCCGCAAGGCTCGCAACCGCTGTTGAATCACGGGTAACGCCCACATGGCGCGCAGGAAAGCGGCGCCCCACTCCGCCGTGCCGCGGCGGAGCGGGAGGGCGCCGCCGCGGGTGCCGTCCGCCGGGCCTACGCGACCGCCCGCGGCTCCTGTGACGGGCCCTGCGCGCGCGGCCGGTGGGGCGTGCGCGGCTCCGCGCTGGGGGCGAGGAGCGCGGGGGCGCCGGGAGCCCGCAGGTGGGCCAGGAGGAGCTCCTCCAGGGACGGTTCGGCGACCCGCCACCGCTCGGGGACGGGGCCGTCGGGCCGGATCAGGGCGGTCAGCTGCCGCCCCGTGGCGCGGGCCTCCACGACGGTGTGGGTGGCGAACTCCCGTGGCAGGCCGGGGCCTTCGTGCCGGCCGACGAGGAGGGCGTGCGCGGCGAGCAGGTCCTCGACCTCGCCCGCGAGCCGGACGCGGCCGTCGGCCACCAGCAGCAGGTAGTCGCAGATCCCGTCGAGCTCGGCGAGGACGTGGGAGGCGATCACGACGGTGGTGGCGTGCTCGGCGGCCTGGCCCATGAGGGCGGCCGTCAGCTCGTGCCGCGCGAGCGGGTCGAGGTCGGCCATCGGCTCGTCGAGCAGCAGGAGTTCGGGCCGCTTGCCGAAGGCCAGGGCGAGGGCCACGCGGGTGCGCTGGCCGCCCGAGAGGTCGCCGACGCGGGCCGTGGACGACAGCCCGCCCTCGGCGACCATCCGCTCGGCCGCGGCCCGGTCCCAGCGGCCGGGGTTGAGCTCGCGCCCCATGCGGAGGGTGTCGGCGATCGTGAACTGCGGGTAGAGCGGCTTGTCCTGGGAGAGGTAGGCGATGCGGGGGCGGACGTCCGCGGCGCCCGGGCGGCCGCCGAAGACGGTGAGGGAGCCCGCGGTGGGGCGGCGCAGCCCGGCGGCGAGCGCCAGCAGCGTGGACTTGCCCGCGCCGTTGGGCCCCACGAGCGCGCAGACCCGGCCCGCGGGGATGCGGAAGGAACAGTCCTCCAGCGCACGGCGGCGCCGGTACTTCACCCCGAGGCCCACCGCCTCCAGGGCGGTCCGCCCGGGCTGGAACGTCATCCCGGTGATGGTGTCGGTCGTGCCGGTCATCCACTCCCCCTGTTCGTCTCGGGCCCGTCGTACCCCTCCTCGAGGACGGAGGCGAGCAGCGCCGCCACGTCCTCCCGGTCCAGGCCGGCCTCGCGGGCGCGGTGCATCCAGCCGGTCAGTTCGGCGCGCAGGGGCGAGTCGGCGGCGGCCTGCGGGCGGGCCAGCGAGCGCCGTACGAACGTCCCGAGCCCGGGGCGCGCCTCGACCAGGCCCTCGCGGTCGAGCTCGCGGTAGGCCTTGAGGACGGTGTTGGGGTTGATGGCCGTGGCCGCGACGACCTCCCTGGCCGTGGGCAGCTTGTCGCCGGGCGCGAGCAGGCCCAGGCGGAGGGCCTGTTTGACCTGCTGGACGATCTGCAGGTACGTGGCGACCCCGCTGCGCCGGTCGATGCGGAACTCGACCACGCGGGCCCCTTTCACTACTTGACTAGTGAAAGGGTGCGGGATGGGGCCGCGGACTGTCAAACGGGGGCCGGTGCCGTTCCGGCGCGGGCCTGCGCCATCAGCCATCGGTCAGTGGCCTGTCAGTGAGCCGGGCCACAGTGGCCTTGACGTGTGCGCCAGGCAGAGCGAACTCCAGGGGGACAGACGTGATACCCAACCAGTGGTACGCGATCCTGCGGTCGCAGGACGTGAGGACCGACCGGCCGACCGGCGCCCGCCGATTAGGGAAGGAGCTGGTCGCCTGGCGGAACCGCGCGGGGCGCGTGGTGCTGCAGGACGCGCGCTGCCCCCACAAGGGCGCCAGCCTCGCCCGCGGGCGGCTGTACGGCGACTCCATAGGCTGCCCGTACCACGACTTCCGCTTCGGCGCCGACGGCGCGTGCGAGCTCGCGCCGTGCCTGGGGCCCGGCGCCCGCATTCCCCGGTCGATGCGCATCGGCACCCACCCCGTGCGCGAGCAGAACGGGCTGGTGTGGATGTGGTGGGGGCAGGACCTGGACGTCCTGCCGGAGGTGCAGGTGCCGCCGGAAGTGGCCGGCAAGGCCGCGCTGTACGCGACCTCCACCTGGAGCCAGCCCGTCCACTACACCCGCTACATCGAAAGCCTCCTCGACTTCTACCACGTGCCCGTCGTCCACCGGGACCACTGGTTCAACTACGCGGACTACATGGGCTGGGGCGGGACGCTGAGGAAGCTCGGCCTCGACGGCCGCAGGCGCTACATCGCCATGACGAAGGTCGAGAAGAGCCGTCTGGAGGTCGACGGGACGACCCTGCGGCACTACTTCGAGCTGTGCCAGCACGACGATCCCGCCAACCGCAACTTCCTCAGGGTGACGTTCACCTTCCCCGGCATGGTCCACATCCACGCGCTGCCCTTCGACGTGACGATCTGGATGACGCCGATCGACGAGGGCAGCACCCAGGTGCTCTTCCGCTGGTACGAGGACGAGCGGATGAAGGACGTCCTGCGCTTCCCGGCGGCGCGGCGGATCGTGCCGAGGCTGGCCCTCTTCGCGCAGAAGCGCGTGCAGGAGGTCCAGGACATGAACGTCGTCAAGAGCATCGAGCCGCGCGCCACCGGCCGCGGCGTGAACCGGTTCGTCGCGGCCGACGAGCTGAACGCGAAGTACGTGGTGATGCGGGACCAGCTGAAGAGGGAGGCCGCCGCGGCGATGGCCGGGGAGCGGCCGCCCGTCGAGCTCGTCGCCGACGGGGCCACGGCCGCCGAGTGAGCTCCCGCCCGTGCGGCTCCGGGAGGGTGTGCGGAGCAGATGCGCGCGCCCAAAGGCGCCCCTTCACGCCGGGACTTACGGCAGAAACTTCCGGCCCGGGGGTGACATGCGAGGTGTCGACGGTCTTACCGTGGGTACGCATAGGGCGAACGCCCAAGGCAATCGCCCAAGTTGACCGACGCGGCTGAACGACGCGGCTGACCGGCCCTGCCGGCCGAGCCGGTCGGACGGACGGACGGGGAGACGGACGGGGAGACGGCACGGTGACACCCACCTCGGCGGAACGCGGCCAGGAGACCCGGGCACGGCTGCTCGGCGCCGCAGCGCGGCTGGTCGTGGACGAGGGGTGGGGAGCGGTGACCACGCGGAAGGTGGCCGCGGCCGCGGGGCTGCGCCCCGGGCTCGTGCACTACCACTTCGACACGGTCACCGACCTGCTGGTCGAAGCGTCCCTGGAAGCCTCCCGGCGGGAGATCGACAAGGTGATCGCCCTGCTGGAGCAGGCCGCGGAGGGCCCCGCGGGGACGCCGGAGGCCCTGGCCGCCCTCGCCGAGTACCCCAGTGACGCCTCCACGGCCGTCCTCGCCGGCGAAATGGTGCTGGCGGCCACCCGCAACAAGAAGATGCGCGACGGACTGGCGGAGCTCACCGGCCGCTGGCGCACCGCCGTCGCCGCATGGCTGCGGGCGCACGGCAACACGGCCGACCCCGAGGGCACCGCCCTGGTCCTCGGTGCGGCCGTCGACGGCCTGCTGCTCCAGCGCCTGATCGAGCCCGCCCTCGCCGCCGTGCCGCTGGACGGCCCGCTGGCGCGGCTCACCGGTATCACCTGCACCACCGAGACACCCGAGCATGCCGACGGATCAGAGGGCTCGGACGGCTCGGACACCACCTGAGTCACCGTGTGCGCCGTGGCCCTCCCCCGCCCGCGGCGCACACGGTCCCTGCCCGTCGCCCTCCGGTCGCCGCCGCCCCTCAGCCGACCAGGAACAGGAAGAGGCACCAGGACCATGCCAGAAGACGTCCTCCACCCGTCCGGGGAACGCACCGGTCCCGCCCCCGGCCACAACGGCCGCGACGGGTTCCGCAGGTTCCGCAAGGGGTTGCCGATCGGCCTGATCACCGGCCGCCGGTCCAAGTACGGGGTGATCGTCGCCTGGCTGATCGTGCTCGTCGTCGCGGCGGGGTTCGCGGGCAAGCTCTCCAGCGTGGAGAAGAACGACGTCAAGTCGTCCCTGCCGAACAGCGCCGAGTCCACGCGGGTCTTCGACACGCAGGCGAAGTTCGGCTCCCCGTACACCGTCCCGGCGGTGGTGGTCTACGAACGGTCCTCGGGCCTGACGGAGGCGGACAAGCGGAAGGCGGCGGCCGACGCGAAGGTGTTCGGCGGGCGCAAGGACCTGGAGGGCCCGGTCACCGGCCCCGAGATCTCCGAGGACGGCAAGGCGGCGCAGACCACCGTGCCGCTGAACCTGGGCCCCGACTACTTCGGCAAGGTCGGCGACCGCGTCAAGGAGATGCGCGAGACCGCACGGGACGGCGCCCAGGGCATGGCGGTCCACATCGCCGGCCCCGCGGGCAACACCGGTGACCTCAGCAAGGCCGTCAGCGGCATCGACACCACGCTCCTGGCCGCCACGCTGCTCGTGGTGATCGTGATCCTGCTGTTCACCTACCGCAGCCCCGTGCTGTGGCTGATGCCGATCGTCTGCGCCGGGGTGTCGCTCCAGATCGCCGAAGCGGTCATCTACTTCCTCGCCAAACACGGCGGGCTGACGGTCAGCGCCGACGGCGCGGGCATCCTCACCATCCTCGTCTTCGGCGCGACCACCGACTACTCGCTGCTGCTCATCGCCCGCTACCGCGAGGAACTGCGCCGGCACGAGGACCGGCACGCGGCCATGGAAGAGGCCCTGCGCCGCTCGGGCCCGGCCGTCATCGCCAGCGCCGCGACGGTCGCGGTCGGCATGATCTGCCTGATGCTGGCCGACATGAACTCCACGCGGGGGCTCGGCCCGGTCTTCGCGGTCGGCATCGTCGTCGGCGCCGCGGTGATGCTCACGCTCTTCCCCGCGCTGATGGTCACGGTGGGACGGTGGATCTTCTGGCCGGCCAAGCCCGGGTACGGCTCCGGAAACCCGATCGACACCGGCCGCTGGGTCGCCGTCGGCAACCGCATCGCCCGCAGGCCCCGGACGACCTGGGTCGTCACCGCCCTGATCCTGGCCGCGGCCGCCGCCGGCATGGTGCAGCTGAACTCCCACGGCCTGACCGACCAGCAGGCGTTCACCACGCACCAGGACTCGGTCGCCGGCGAGAAGATCATCGACCGGCACTTCGACGCGGGCCTCGGCAGCCCCGTCTTCGTCACCGCCAGGGCCGACCGGGCCGAGGCCGTGCGCACCGCCCTGATGTCCGTACCCGGCATCGACCGCGGGTCGGTCAGCCCGCCCATGACCAAGGGCGGCGACGCCCTGCTCTACGCCACCCTCACCGACGCGCCCGACAGCAAGGCCGCGTTCCGCACGGTCGAACGCGCCCGCACGGAACTCCACGCCGTCCCCGGGGCACAGGCCCGGGTCGGCGGGAACACGGCACTGAACCTCGACGTCAAGCAGGCCACCAAGGACGACCGTGCCCTGATCGCCCCCATCGTGCTCCTGGTCGTCCTGGTGATCCTGGTCCTGCTGCTGCGCGCCGTCGTGGCATCACTGCTGCTCATCGCCACCGTCGTGCTCTCCTGCGCCACGACGATCGGCGTCAGCGCCCTCGTCTTCCGCCACGTCTTCGGCTTCGGGGCGGAGGACAACTCCTTCCCGCTCTACGTGTTCGTCTTCCTGATCGCGCTCGGCATCGACTACAACATCTTCCTCATGACCCGCATCCGGGAAGAGGCCCTCAAACACGGCACCCGCCCGGCCACCCTCACCGGCCTGGCCGCGACGGGCGGCGTCATCACCTCCGCGGGCGTCGTCCTGGCCGGCACCTTCGCCGTCCTGGCCACCCTCCCCCTGACCCAATTCGCCGAACTGGGCTTCGCCGTGGCCTTCGGCATCCTCCTGGACACGTTCATCGTCCGCTCGGTCATGGTCACGGCCCTCAACCTGGACGTGGGCCGCCACATCTGGTGGCCCAGCCCCCTGACGAAGAAGGAGGACTCGCCCCCGGCCCCGTGAGGCGGACGTCCCCGCCCCGGGCGAAGCCATCCAAACCGTCACCCCGACTCGCCACGCAAGGCCGCCCGGACCGCGCCCGCTCCCCTGAATGCCGCCGACACCGAGCCGGGGACAGTCGCACGGTCACGGGTACCTGCCATGGCCCGGCAGCATTCCCAGCACAGCGCCTCGTCCGCCACCGGCCGGAACAGCCGTGGCTGGACGTGGTCCCCCCGGCACTCCCTCATATCGGCCACACGGGAGGACACCGCGCTGCCGGGCACGCCTTGGGGTTCTGACGCTCGCTGCTCCGCAAAGGTGGGGGCCAGCGGCATCTTACGGAGCAACCGGTCCCGGACCAGACCCGCCGGGTGGTGGACGACCCCTGGGAGGTGGGCGGTCAGGGCCTCGCGGAATTCCGCCATCGGCGCACCCCGCAGAAACCACTCCCCGGCCAGTGGCGCCAGCCTGGCCACATCCGGCGCCGACAGTCGCAGCCGCCGCTCACTACGGGATACCACTGCCAGCGCCTGAGCTCCGCGCTCGACCAGGGACGCAGGCGGCTCAGGCAGTGCCTCAGCCGCCGGGGAGGGAGGGTGGAGGTTGTTCTCACCGTTGTTGTCTTCGGGGGAACGGCCGACGGACCGGCCCGTCGGCTCACCGGTGGCCGGAATCCCGCCCGTCGGCCGCCCGTCCGGCACGCGGCCGTCCCACACAGCAATCGCCTCCGCCGCGGACAGGGGCACGCTGGACACCATCTGGGTCGTCGCCCACCGTCCGGTCGCTCCCTGACGCCGCCACTCGTGCAGGTAACCCTCGGCCAGGAGTTGGCGCTTCGCCCGAATGAACGCAACTTTCTTGATCCCTGCCCGCTCCGCCGTCTTCGAAAGTGCTTCGTTCGCACCGTCCGGAAGCGATAGCTGCCAGGTCAGCAGGCGGACGGCGTCGGATGACAGACGCGGGTGGCGAAGAATCTCATTGGAGACCTGCGTGAAGAAGGACGCAGGAGGGATAGCATGCCTGAGCATTCCTGAGGAGCGCTTTCTCCTTGCGGGTGCAGACCCCCGGGCCCGGTGTTGCTGCACCGCCGGGGGTCGCCTCGTTTCCCTACGAAGCAACCCGATGCGCGCACCGTAGCCCGAGAACGCAGACAGGCACGCCACGCGGTCCAAGTCCCTTCCCCACGGGGTGAATCGCGCGACTTGACGGCTGGCTCGCCTGCTCCTGTGCTCTATGCTGCCATCCCGCCGCTCCAGGTCGACCTGCCTTGATCTCAGCCCTCGACTACGGTCAGGGCGCCAGACCCTCCACGGCGTCCAGGGCAAGGTGCCACGGATACGACGGGCGCCGTTCCTCACCCGTACCTGGCGCGTGGGGTGTCCACTCGCCTTCTCCGTGCAGCACTCGGACGCCGGTGCCGCGCAGCGTTTCCACGGCACGTCGCGTGGCGGGGTGGGAATCCAGGGCCGTCGACCAGAAGGGAAGGGCGACCACGGGCAGTCCCAGTCCGACAGCCTCGGCGACCAGGCCGAGGGCGTACGTGTCGGCGATGCCGGCGGCCCATTTGTTGGCGGTGTTCATCGTCATCGGCGCCACGACGACGGCATCCGCCGGGGGGTTGCGTTTCTCCTCGCCGGTTCGGCGCCAAGCGCTGCGCACGGGCCGACCCGTAGCGGCCTCCAGAGCAGGCCGGTCGATGAAGCCACCGTCGGCGGCGGCCGGAGTGGCGATCACGCACACGTCCCAGCCGCGGTCCCTGGCCGCGTCCACCAAACGCACGGCGTCCACGGCGGGGCCCGCCGCACAGATGATCAGGTACAGCACCCGGCATGGACTCGTACTCATACCGCCACCTGTGCCCTCGCTGCCAGGGACCGCAGCACGGGGACCCGGCCGCCCCGGTCCCGCATCAGCAAGTCTCCGATCAGCTCCCGGACCACGGGGCGGGACCGAACCTCCTCCGGGGCCTCCTTCTCGGCTGCGAGCAGGGCGGACGTGGCCTTCTCGACTCTCCCGCAGGCGCGCAGGGCACGAGCGACGTCCGTCCAGAAGACAGCACGCCGTTCCGCGACAGCCAGTGCCCTGACATCCACCTTCCGCGCCTCTGCAAGCGCTCGACCGGCATCCCCGAGGGTGAGGGCGATGGAAACCCTGTGCAGGAGCACATTGTTCGGCCCGAACGCGGTCCCCTGCAGGTTCGACTCCTCCAGGAGACCGGCCGCCCTCCCGGCCTCGTCCAAGAGCGCCTCGGCCATATCGCGGTCGTCGGCCACCGAGGCGGCCCACGCCCCTCGGAGCAGCAAGGCGCCGAAGACGGCGACCGTGCCGGGGCTGGACCGGGACACTCCACCGGAGATCTCGTCCGTCCCCCGGACGGCAACGCCGACTCCTTGCCGATGGTGGCCGACCGCAGTTACCGCGTGGGTCAGAATGCGCGAAGCCGAAGCGACGGCCGCCGCGTCCTCGGTCCGACGAGCCGCCGCCATGGACCGCTCGGCAGCGACCCACGCAGATGGGGCATCGTCGTTCTTCAACAGAAGTGAAGCGGCTACGTGATAGGCCTCGACTGCGACGCGATCGATCTTGCGCCGCTCTTCGCCTGATCCGCGCCGGGGTTCGAGCGCGACGAGCAGGTCCGGCAAGCTCCTGGCCACGCTGGAATAGCGGCACCGCTGAATCTGCCGCTTCGCCGAAGCGGACGCCCATGCCAGAGCCTCGGTGGTGCTGGGCTCTGCCCGGCAGCCCGCAGCGCCTGTGAGGACGGTCCGCAACCGGTCCAATGGATCGGCCCTGGTCCGGGCAAGGACCTCCTCAGGAGAGGACGGAACACTCACCGCACCGACCGCGGCAAGCGAGCAGGCCACGAAGTCGCGTCTCTTCACAGGGCCATCGTGCGGCCGGCCCGCCGCAGCGGTCTGCCCGGCATTCCGAACCGGCCGGGCGAACCCCAGCTCTTCAGCGGACTTCCGGAGGAGGGCCTGGAGAACCATCCGCGCAGAGGGATGGGGCCAGCCCGGCTTCCGCGATTCCCAGCGGCGGACCTGCCGGACCGAGACCGTCAGCTTGAAACCCAGCTCGCGAGCCATGCCCTCGAACGCTTCGGCGAACTCCTCCTGCGTGTGCAGCCCCTGAGCAACTCTGGCCCGTACGAACAACGGGTTCCCCGGCATGTCCGCCACGGCCGCCTCCCCAGTGCGTCACTGCTCAAGGTAGTCCGCTGACCGCTGCGCCACTGGGAGAATGTCCTGCGATATGTCCGCGCAAGCGTCCGCGGATCCGGCCTGGTCCGTGGCCTCGCCGAGCGATGTTCTGTTGGCATGAGAACTCCAGTCGTCGAAGAGCCGATCCCGTCCGTCTCCCACCGGCACGCCGAGGACGACCCCATGGCCGCCGTCTCCCGGTGGCTGTCCCGTGCGTCGTACGACCCTGCCACCACCCTCGCCCTCTGGTCGGCCGGCGAGACGGCTCCCCTGCTGGTCGGGTGGGAGTGGAGGCTCGTCCGGATCGACTTCACTCCGGCGACCGCCGCCGTCACCGGGCTCAGGGCCCGTGGGCGCCACATCGGCCCCTACCTGATGGGCGGCGCGGAACATGCCATGTGGTGGCTGCTTCCGCTCGGTGAGGGCGGCGTCCGCTTCGCCGGTACCCCCGGTGTCACCCCGTACCCCAAGGGCTCCGAGCTCTTCGTGCCGCCGCCGGGCACATACCGCGGCGGCCGCGTCTGGGTCCTCCCCGATCCCGCAGAGGATCGGTGGAGCACCCTGACCGCGACTGCGGACCTCCGCGAGGCCCTGGGAGCCGCCCGCGCAGCCAGGACCGCCTAGCTCTCCGTGCGGTACATCAAGTCCGTTTCGTGGATCTGGAAGCCCAGGCCCTCGTAGACCGCCACCGCCGCCGCGTTGTCGGCGTCCACGTAGAGCATGGCCGTGGGGAGGCCCTGGCCGGCCAGGTGGCGGAGGCCGATGGCGGTGAGGGACTTGCCGAGGCCGCCGCCCTGGGCGCCCGGGGCCACGCCGAGGACGTAGACCTCGCCGAGGCCCTCCTCGGCGTGGACCTTCGTCCAGTGGAAGGCGACGATCCGGCCGTCCTTCTCGGCGAGGAAGAAGCCCTTGGGGTCGAACCAGCCGGCGGCCTTGCGGTCGTCGAGGTCGCGCTGGACGAGCGAGCCCTGCTCGGGGTGGTGGGCGAAGGCCGCCGCGTTCACCGCGAGCCACTCCGTGTCGTCCTCGCCCGGGCGGAAGGTCCGCACGGTCACCCCGGGGGGCAGCACCGGGTCGGGGAGGTCGAGGTCGTGCAGGGGGCGCCGCATCTGACGGAGTTCGCGGAAGAGGCTCAGGCCGAGCACCTGAGCCAGGTGCCGTGCCGCGGGGTGGCCGCCGTGCGCCCAGATCCGCAGCCGCTTGCCGGACTCGTGCAGCAGCGCCGAGCCGAGCGCCCGCCCGTGCCCGCGCCCCCGGCAGGAGGGGTGGACCACGAGCTCGCCGGCGGGCGCCTCGACCGGGTCGCTGTCCTCCAGCTGCCCGTAGCCCACGAGCTCCCCGCCGCCCGTGCGGAGCAGCACGTGCCGCACGCCCGCCCGCCGGCCCTTCAGCTGCAGCCGTCCCTGCTCGGAGACGGCCGGCTGCCCGTCGACCGCCGCGGCCTCCGTCACCAGCCGCAGCACGTCCTGCGCCACCTCGGGCGGGAGTTCCTCCAGCACCTCGACCGACCGCTGTCCGTTCGCGTTGTTCGTGACGTCGCTCATGGTGCGAGCCTACGACGCGGGTGACGCCGAATCGTCACAGCCAACCCTGCTGACGTTCTACGCGGGTTGATCTAGGCTGCCGCAGACCATTCCACCCACCTCTCACTCGCAAACATGCATAAAGGGGAACACATGCACGCGACGCCGCCACGCAAGCGCATGGCGAGACGGCTGACCGCGACCGCAGCCGCGCTCGCCGCCACCGCCGGTGTCCTGGCCACGGCCGCTCCGGCCGACGCCCTCTCCTACGGCCGTACGGGCCGCACCGTCGACGTACAGCTGCTCTCCTTCAACGACCTCCACGGCAACCTGGAGCCCCCGCAGGGCTCCTCGGGCACCGTGACGGAGGCCCAGCCGGACGGCACGTCGAAGGCGATACCCGCCGGCGGCATCGAGTACCTCGCCAACTCGCTGCGCTCCGCCCGCAAGGGCCACGAGTACTCGATCACCGCGGCGGCCGGCGACATGGTCGGCGCGAGCCCGCTGATGACCGGCCTCTTCCACGACGAGCCGACCATCGAGGCGCTCAACAAGATCAAGCTGGACGCCACCTCCGTCGGCAACCACGAGTTCGACGAGGGCCGTGCCGAGCTGCTGCGCATGCAGAAGGGCGGCTGCCACCCGAAGGAGGGCTGCTTCGAGAAGGGCAAGACCTTCCAGGGCGCGGACTTCCCCTACCTGGCGGCCAACGTCACCGACGAGAAGTCCGGCAAGCAGATCCTCAAGCCCTACACGGTGTGGAAGCACAAGGGCGTGAAGATCGGCATCATCGGCCTCACCCTGGAGGGCACGCCGGACGTCGTCACGGCCGAGGGCGTCAAGGGCCTGAAGTTCGCCGACGAGGTCGAGACGATCAACAAGTACGCCAAGGAGCTCGACCGCCAGGGCGTGAAGTCGATCGTCACGCTCATCCACGAGGGCGGCATGCCGGCCTCGGGCGCGTACAACTACGACTGCGACACCCCGGGCGCGGGCGCGGGCATCTCCGGCGCGATCGTGGACATCGCGAAGAAGGTCACGCCGAAGGTGGACGCCCTGGTCACGGGCCACACCCACCAGGCCTACGCCTGCACCATCCCCGACCCGTCGGGTGCCCCGCGCACGGTGACCTCGGCCGCCTCCTTCGGCCGCGTGTTCACCGACACGACGCTGACGTACGACCGCCGCACCAAGGACATCGTCCGCACGACGGTCAAGAGCCCGCGGGCGAAGAACCACGTCGTCAACCGTGAGCAGCCCAAGGCCGCGGACATGACCAAGCTCATCGACCGCTGGAAGACCCTGGCGGCGCCGGTGGCCAACAAGCCCGTCGGCTACATCACCGCCGACATCAACGGCCGCGGCTCCGAGGCCTACGAGAAGCCGCTCGGCGACGTCATCGCCGACGCCCAGCTGGAGGCCCTGGCCCCGGCCGACAAGGGCGGCGCCCAGATCGCCTTCATGAACCCCGGCGGCATCCGCTCCGACCTCGCCTTCAAGGCGTCGGGCGGCGAGGGCGACGGCGTCGTGACGTACGGCGAGGCGTTCACCGTCCAGCCGTTCACGAACATGATGCAGACGAAGACCCTCACCGGTGCGCAGGTCATCGCGGCGCTCCAGCAGCAGGTCAGCGGCCCGAACGAGGCCCAGCCGAAGATCCTGCAGATCAGCAAGGGCCTGACCTACACCCTGGACCTGACGAAGAAGGGCGCCGACCGCGTCCCGGCCGCGTCGGTCAAGCTGAACGGCACCGCGGTCGACCCGGCGAAGAGCTACCGCGTCGCGGGCAACGAGTTCCTGATGGGCGGCGGCGACGGCTTCCCCGCCTTCAA
Organism: Streptomyces telluris; assembly: GCF_024519335.1. Classification (NCBI taxonomy): domain Bacteria; kingdom Bacillati; phylum Actinomycetota; class Actinomycetes; order Kitasatosporales; family Streptomycetaceae; genus Streptomyces; species Streptomyces telluris. The sequence goes on along the minus strand of NZ_JANIID010000003.1, from coordinate 63,709 downwards.
GGAGGGCACCGACAAGCGCGTCGGCGCGTCCGACCTGGACGTCTTCAACGCCTACCTGACGGCCCACTCGTCGAAGGGCGCCCCGCTGGCCCCGCCGGCGGCGGACCGCATCACGGTCATCAAGTAACGCCTCAGGCACACCGCCCGAGCGGACGGCCCCGGAGTACGCCGGGGCCGTCCGCTCTCTCACGGCTGCTCCCTTACGGCTGCTCCCTTACGACTGCTGCCTTACGACTGCTGCCTTACGACTGCTGCCTTACGACTGCTCTCTTACGACTGCTGCCGGATCAGGTCCTCCAGCGACCCCTCCGGCACCTCGCCGGCCGGGGTCAGCTTGTCGACCGCCTGCGGCAGGGTCCGGGCGATCTCGTCGGCCGCCTCCTCGGGGGTGACGCCCGCCTGCTGCGCCACGTGGTCGAGCGCCTGGTACGGCAGGGCCTGGGCCACCTCGGGGCCGCTGACCTCCTGGTTCGCCCCGTTGCCGACCCACGAGTCGGTCTTCGCCGCCAAGCCGCCCTCCTTGAGCGTGTCCAGCAGGGCGCCGAGGGGGTTGCTGCCCGCGCCGTGCGTGCCGGCTCCGCCGAGCGAGGTGAGCAGCGAGGCCAGCAGGTTGCCGCCCTTGCCGCCCCCGCTGCCGCCGCCGAGCAGCCCGCCCAGCAGGTCCCCCAGCTCGTTGCTCATCGCTGCCGCCTCCTCGATCGCCTCATGACGAGAGCCTTACCCCCGGAGGTCCGTCCCAGGGTCCGGGTTCTGCAGATTCACCCGTTCACCTGCCCTCCAGGGCGCGGACGATGTCCAGGATCAGGTCCCGGGACCTCCGCTCGCCCAGGGCGACGGACTCCATGCGGTCGAGCACCATCCGGTAGCGGTCCAATTGCGCCGCCGCGTCGACCAGTTCCGAGCCGTGCTCGCGGTCGACGTGCACGGTGTCCAGCTGGGGCACCGGGCCGACCGCGAACAGCGTGGACTGCCCCGAGCCGGGGAACGCCCCGGCGTCGAAGGGGATCACCAGCACCCTGATGTGCTCGCGCTCGCTCATGGCGAGGATGTGCCGCAGCTGCGGCCCCGCGACGGGCGGGCCGCCGAAGCGCATGCGCAGGGCGGCCTCGTGGACGATCGCCGTGTACGGGGTGGGGTCGTCGCGGTAGAGGACGGCCTGCCGCTTGATGCGGTGCGAGACCCGGTGCTCCACCTCGGGCGGGGACAGGGGCGGCACGACCTGGCGGAAGATCTCGCGGCAGTGCTCGGCCGTCTGCAGCAGGCCGGGCAGGTGGGCGACGTACGAGGCGCGCAGGGCCACCGCGTGGTGTTCGAGCTCGGCCAGGTCCAGCAGCCCGGCGGGGAGGATCTCGCGGTACTCCTCCCACCAGCCGCGCTTGCGCTCCCCGGCCATCTCGATCAGGGCCGCGACCAGCGCTTCGTCGGAGCAGGAGTAGTTGCGCGCCAGGGCGCGCAGGCGCTCGGCGCTCACCCCGTAGCGGCTGGCCTCGATGTTGCTGATCTGCGCCTGGTTGGTGCCCAGGAGCCGCCCGGCCTCGGTGGACGTCAGGCCCGCGCGCTCGCGCAGCTTGCGCAGTTCGGCACCGAGGCGGAGTTGACGCGCCGTCGGGCTGCTCCTCACCGGCATCTCTCGCCTCTCCCGCACGTCACCCACATGGGTGCTTACCGAAGTAGTTCTGCCGACGCCGCTAAATACCTTTGGCCGGGCGGCGTACGGTGGTGGGCAGCGCCACTCACCTGCTCGCCTCGTCAGAGGAGCCAGCATGGCCACGGTATCGCCGCAGACCCCCTGGTCGTACGCCCTCGACCTGCCCCACGACCCGCGGTCCGCCCGCGCAGCGCGCTCCGTAGCGCATTCCACCGTCCGCACCGTCCTGGAGGCGTACGGACTGGACGAACTGACCGATGAAGCCGGGAGGTTGACGGAGGAACTGCTCACCTCAGGCTACCGGGGCCCGCACCCCGCCACGTCGCTCCGGCTCACCCATCTGCCGCCGCTGGGGGTCGGGATCACCGTGTCGTACGGCCGGGGGCGGGAGGTGGCGGCGGTCGCGTGGTCGTCCCGGTTGCGAGGATCGCGTGACATGCCGGTCACGCTAGACGGCGCGGTCGGTCCGGCAGGTGCGGAGCGTCCGGGATCCGCCGGAAATGGTGGTGACCGCACCGGTATTGACGGGCAGGGCCACGCAATCGTGCGTTCATCTGCGCTTCACGCAGCACAACCCCAAAAGTGAAGGTTGGAAAAACCATCTGCCTTGCAAACAGATGACAGAGGGGCAAATCACACCCTGGTCAATTGAACAGACCACGCGGTATGTGTTTGTGTGGAGTCATGGCTGCCGTGCCGCGGAGGGGAGCACGGCGGCCCTTCCCCGGCCAGAAATGAGACCGGCATCGTGGCCGATCACATCGTCATCGTCGAAGCACTCACCGGCGGCAGCGGCCTGCGCCTCGTCGAGGACGCGGTCCGCAGGGCCGGCCGCGTCACGTTCGTCACCCGCGACAAGGGCCGCTACGCCCACGACCCGCTCCGCCACCTGCTGGAGTCCGGACCGGTCGCGGTCCGCGTCCGCGAGACCCGGTCCGCAAAGGAGCTGGCCGGGCTCTTCCAGGAGCTGCGCGACGGTGGCGAGTTCACACTGATCGCCCCCGACGAGCAGTACCTGCTGCCCGCCGCCACCGCCGCCGAGGAGCTGGGCATCCCCTTCCTGCCCACCGCGTCCGTGCGGCTCACCCGGGACAAGCACGCCTTCCGGCAGGCCTGCGCCGCCGGATCCGTCCCGGCCCCGCGCAGCACCGCCGCGCCGGACCTCGCCGGCGCCCTCGCCGCCGCGGAGGCCACCGGCTACCCGGTCGTCCTCAAGCCGTCCATCGGGTCGGGCGGTTACGGCGTCGTCTCCGCGGCCGACGCCGACGAGCTGCGCTGGCACTTCGCCGAGGTGCTGGACGAGTGCGACGGGACGGGCGGCGTGCCGCTCGTCGAGGAGTTCCTCGTGGGCCCCGCCGTCAGCGCCGAGGTGCTCTACTCCGGCGGCACCCCGCAGCTCCTCGGCATCAGCGACCGCACCATGAGCGAGCTCCCGTACTTCATGGAGCTCGCGATCCGCTCCCCCGCCGACCTCTCCCCCCGGGTCCACCGGCGGATCGAGCGGATCTGCGCCGACCTGGCCCGGCTGCTGGCCTACGAGAACGGGCCCGCGCACATCGAGTTCGCGCTCACGGCCGAGGGGCCGAAGGTCGTGGAGTTCACCCCGGGCTTCGCCGGGCGGGAGCCGGCCGGCCGGGCGCCCGGGCTGCGCGACTTCCGGATCACCGCGTAACTCCCGGATCACGCGCAGCCGGGCGACGTCCTGACGGGCGCGAAACGCCCGGCCCCTGCCTGCCCGCCCGGCCTCTGCCTGCCCGCCCGCCCCTACAGCGCGGGCGGCGCCACAGGCGCCCCCGGCAGCCGCACCGAGGCGACCGTCCCGCCGCCCTCCGCCGGCCGCAGGGCCACCTCGCCGCCCGCCTGCTGCACCGTGCGGGCCACGATGGACAGGCCCAGGCCGCTGCCCGGCATGCTGCGGGCGGACGGCGAGCGCCAGAAGCGGTCGAAGACGTGCGGGAGTTCGTCGGGGGCGATGCCCGGGCCGTGGTCGCGCACGGTGAGCTCGCCGGCGGGCGACAGGGTCACCTCCACGACGCCGCCCGGCGGGCTGAACTTGACCGCGTTGTCGAGCAGGTTGACCAGGGCCCTTTCCAGGGCGGCCGGTTCGGCGCGCACGTACCAGCTCTCCAGGTGCACCCGGAAGGTCAGCCCGGAGCCGCGCAGCCGGGCCCGTTCCACGGCCCGCCCGGCCGCCTCGTGCAGGGCGATCACCTGGACGGGGCCGCTGCCGGGGTCGGCGTCGGGGCGGGAGAGCTCCTGCAGGTCGCCGATGAGCGCGGCCAGTTCGGTCATCTGCGCGCGGACGCTGGCGAGCAGTTCCTTGCGGTCCTCGGGCGGGATCGCGCGCCCGGTCTCCTCGCTGCGCACCAGCAGGTCGATGTTGGTGCGCAGGGAGGTGAGGGGGGTGCGAAGTTCGTGCCCGGCGTCGGCGATGAGCTGCTGCTGCCGGTCGCGGGAGGAGGCGAGGGCGGCGGTCATGGCGTTGAAGGAGCGCGAGAGGCGGGCGATCTCGTCCTCGCCCTCGACGGGGATGCGGACGGCCAGGTCCTCGGTGCGGGCGATGTGCTCGACGGCGCCGGTGAGCCGGTCGACGGGGCGCAGCCCGGCCCGGGCGATCCACGCGCCCGCGGTGGCGGCGAGGAGGACGCCCACGCCCGCGGTGACGGCGAGGACGGCGGCGAGCGCGTTCAGGGGCCGGTCGATCTCGCTGACCGGCTGGGCGATGGAGACGGCGGTGCCGGGCACGGGCCCGGGCGAGGTCGCGACCCGCATCTCCGTGCCGTCCTCGGCCTGCGCGTCGTGCAGGGTCCGGCCCTCCCGCCCCTGGGCGACGAGGAGGTCGCCGGCCTCCACCTTGATGGGGGACTTGCCGACCGTGCTGCAGACGAAGCCCTCGCCGGTGATGATCTGCACGGTGTAGGGGCGGAAGAGGGTGGACGGGCCGGTGGGGACGGAGCCGCAGTTGCGCAGCAGCGTCTTGACCGTGGCGTCGTCCGCGCGGACGCTCGTCAGGGTCGTGTCCCGCTGGTGCTCCAGCTCCTGCCGGGTGACCAGCCAGCACGCGGCGGCCGCGGCGGCCACGGCGACGGCGACGGCGGCCGCGGTCAGCAGCGCCAGCCGGGAGCGCAGCGGCAGCCGCTGGAATCTCGCGATCATTCGGCGCCGTCCGCCCTGAGGACGTAGCCCACTCCGCGCACGGTGTGCACGAGGCGCGCCTCGCCGCCGGCCTCGGTCTTGCGGCGCAGGTACATCACGTACACGTCCAGGGAGTTGGACGACGGCTCGAACTCGAAGCCCCAGACGGCCTTGAGGATCTGCTCGCGGGTGAGGACCTGCCGGGGGTGGGCGAGGAAGAGCTCCAGCAGCGTGAACTCCGTGCGGGTCAGTTCCACGGGCCGGTCGCCGCGGGTGACCTCGCGGGTGTCGAGGTTCATCCGCAGGTCGGCGAAGGTGAGCGTGGCGGAGGCGGCGGGGGCGGTCGTCGCGTAGGCGCTGCGGCGCAGCAGGGCGCGGATGCGGGCCAGCAGCTCGTCGAGCTCGAAGGGTTTGACGAGGTAGTCGTCGGCGCCGGCGTCGAGGCCGGTGACGCGGTCGCCCACGGTGTCGCGGGCGGTCAGCATGAGGACGGGCACGGTGACGCCGGAGGCGCGCAGGCGGCGGGCGGCGGTGAGGCCGTCCATGCGCGGCATGAGGACGTCGAGCACGATCAGCTCCGGGTCGAAGGCGGTGACCTTGGCGAGCGCGTCGAGCCCGTCGACGGCCTGCTCGGTGGCGTACCCCTCGAAGGCGAGGCTGCGGCGCAGGGCCTCGCGGACGGCGGGCTCGTCGTCCACGATCAGGATGCGGGCGGGCTGGTCGCCGTGGTCGGCGGGGCTCATCGGCTTTACCTCACGGATGCGGGGGTCGGGGTGCTTCTCAGCCTCGCACGGCCGTGCGCTCAGCTGTCGCCGCCACCCGCCCGGAGCTTGGCCAGGTCCGCCTTGACGGTGTCGACGGGGATGGCGAAGCCGAGGCCGACGCTGCCCGCGGAGTCGCCGGAGCCGGTGGCGGAACTCGGGGCGTACATGGCCGAGTTGATGCCGATGATCTCGCCGTTCATGTTGATGAGCGCGCCGCCGGAGTTGCCGGGGTTGAGGGAGGCGTCGGTCTGGATGGCCTTGTACGTGGTCTTGGAGGAGCCGGTGTCGCCGTTGTACTGGTTGCCGCCGAACTCGAAGGGCCACTGCGGGCCGCCGCGGCGCTGCCGCTCCTGCCCCTGGCCCTGCTCCTTGGAGACGGTCACGTCGCGGTTCAGGGCGGAGACTATGCCGCTGGTGACGGTGCCGGTGAGGCCCTCGGGGGAGCCGATGGCGACGACCTCGTCGCCGACCCCGACCTTGCCGGAGTCGCCGAGCTTGGCGGCCTTCAGCCCGCTCGCCCCCTGCACCTTGATCAGGGCGAGGTCCTTGCCGGGGTCGGTGCCGACGACCTTGGCGGCCTTGGTGCTGCCGTCGCTGAGGACGACCTGCACCGTGTCGGCGCCCGCGACGACGTGGTTGTTGGTGACGATCTCGCCGTCGCCCGTGATGATCACGCCGGAGCCGGTGGACTGCCCGCCGGCCGTCGAGGCCTTGATCTCCACGATGCTCGGGCTCACGGCCTTGGCGACGGCGGCCACCCCGCCGTTGCTCCTGGAGGAGGCGTTCTGGACGGGCGTGGACTGGCTGACGTGGTCGGCGCGGCTGGTGAGCTCGCCGACGAGGGCGGCCGAGCCGCCGCCGACGACCGCGGCGACGATCGCCACGGCGGCGAGCAGCGCCACGGGCTTGCGGGCGCGGTGGCCACGGGGGGCCGGGGGCTGCGGGGCGGGCTCGGCGAACCCGGCGTACGGGGCCCGGCCGCCGCCCCCGCCGTGGCCCGCGCCGTCACCGGGCCAGACGGTCACCCCACTGGCGGTGGTGACCGGCTGCTGCGGCGGGTACGCGGGGTACTCCGGGTACCCGGGGTACCCGGGGTGCGAGGAGTGCTGCGGGTCCTGGGCGCCGTGGGGGCGAGTGCTGTCCGTCATGGGCACGACTCTGCTGCCCGCAGATGAGAACTGTCTGAGGGAGCACTGAAAACGGGCCGAGAAGTCCGTTCGTTCCGTATAAGGGTCCCGCGGTCCGTATAAGGGTCCGCGGTCCGTATAAGGCTCCGCGGCGGGGACCGGGCCGATCGCCCCGCGCCCGCCGCACAGCGCGAGGCGGCTCTGGGGGGTTCGCCGCCTCGCGCTCGCTCCATCCTGGGGCGGGCCCGGTGTGCCGCGAAAGTCACGTGTTCGCGGTTCCCGGCCGGCGGTACCGGCCGTCGGGGAGCACGTGCGGGCCCAGGGCGAGCCGGACGTCGCGGGATTCCCGGGCGGGCCGGGAGCGCGTCGCGTACCCGGCGGGCACGTAGAGCACCTCTCCGGCGCGCAGCCGCAGCTCCTGCCCGGCGCCGCACTCGGCCGTGACCGCGGCGGGCCGGTCCGGGGGCCGGAGCTGCCACCCGCTGCTCCCCTCCTGCTGGAGGACCAGCAGGTCGTAGGGCGCGGCAGCCGGTTCGGCGGCCGGGCGGGCGGGGGCGGGCAGTGCCGCCACGGGGTGGCCGAGCCGCAGGGCGAGCGCGTCGGCCAGTTCACCGGGCGGGTGGTGCCGGCCGTCCGGCCCGGTGTGCTCCGGCCACAGCAGCCCGGGCCGTCCGGGCCGCTGGTGGACGCGGACGAAGAGGACCAGCTCGGACAGCAGACGGGCGTCCGCCTGCGAGCGCCGCGGGCCGTGCGCGGCGTGTGGTTCACCCGGGGTGAGCAGGCCCGTCATGGTGTTCCTCCCTCTGCCGCGGACGCGGGTGCCGCGGCGGCGCCGAGAACACTGCCGAGGCGTCAGAGGGGCGGGAAAGTCACGGCTTTGCGCCACAGGGCGGGGCCGTCGGCGCGGCCGCGTCCTCCAGCAGCCCCTGCCGGGCCGCGGCGACGCCGGCCTGGAAGCGGCTCTCGGCGGACAGCTGGTCCATGATGTCGGCGATGTGGCGGCGCGTGGTGCGCAGGGCCATGCCCAGCCGGCGGGCGACCGCCTCGTCCTTCAGCCCCGCGGCCAGCAGCTGCAGGATGGTGCGGTCGAGTTCGCCGGAGACCTTGGCGAGGCCGTCGTCGGCGGCGTTGGAGAACGGGGTGGCGGCTTCCCAGGTCTGGTCGAACAGCCGGCACAGGTAGGCGACGGTGTTGGGCTCGCGCAGGACGACCGCGCCCCAGGAGCCGTCGGCGGTCGGCAGGAACGCGGTCTCCCGGTCGAAGACGATGATGCGCCCGAAGAGCTCGTGGCTGGTGCGGTACTCGCCGCCCAGGGCGGAGGCGGCCGCCACGTAGGCCTGGCTGGGGCCGTGGAACCGCGCCGTGTGGTGGTACAACGTGCGCAGCCGCACGCCCCGTTCGAGCAGCGCCCGGTCCCGCAGCAGGGCCTCCTCCATCGCCTCCGGCACCCGGGAGCCGCCGCCGGGCTGGCTGGCCAGCACCTCTTCGCGGCAGTGGCCGGACATCCGGGTCAGGAGCGTGCGGACCTCCGGCAGGGTCGGGATCACCTCCAGGCCGCCGGCGCCCCCCGCGCCGCTCCGGTAGGCGGACGCGAAGCGCTCCGCGTCCGCCCGGATCCTGGCGACCTGGAGCTGCTGCTCGCGGATGCGGGCCTCCAGCGCGGCGATCCGGGGCCCCGCGGCCGCCTCCGGGGCCACGGCGCGCTCCCCCGACGGGTCGCCGGCGGCGGGCTGTATCAGCCCGGCCGCGCGCAGCCGGGCCAGCGCCGCCTCGGTCCGCTCCGGGCTCAGACCCAGGGCGCCGGCGGCGGCCGGGACGTCGACGCGCTGGTGCTCCAGCACCCAGGCGTACAGCGCCAGGTCCGCCTCGTCGGCGTCCGGCTCCGCACGACAAGCTTCACTTTGCCGGGTTTCTCCCATGACGCCCCCCTGCTTCATGCTGCCATGCAACTTGGTGAGGTATGTGATCGCTTGTGGCCAGGATACGGACCGAAGAGTCTGTTTCCTGTCACCGAAACCGCACTGACCTGCAAGGGTCAACCGCCCCTGCCCCCCTGGGAGATCACCGTGAAGCGCACCTTGCTGACCGCCGCCGTCGCCCCGCTGCTCGCCTTCGCGGCCCTCGCGCCCGGCGCGGCCTCCGCCGCCCCCGCCCCGGCGCAGGAGCGGCCGGTGGTGTCCGCGGCGCAGGACGAGCCCCGCCCCCCGGTCCTCACCCTGCCGACGACCCAGCGCTGCACCAACTGCGGCGGCCCGACCGACACGTCCTGGGGCGGCACGACGGGCCGGCAGAAGTGACCCCGCCGCGCCGCACCCGTATCCCGTCCAGGCCCGCCACCACCGCAGGGAGAGCCGCATGAACCCCGAAGCACCCGCCCTCACCGGCCGCGAGCGACAGGTGCTCCGCCTGCTCAGCAGCGGCGACACCATCTCCTCCATCGCCCGCCAGCTGCGCCTGAGCCCGCACACGGTCGACACCTACCTGCGCCGCCTGCGCACCAAGACGGGCGCCGCGAACCGCACCCAGCTCGCGGTCTACGCGGTCCGGAACGGGATCGCGGGTCACCTGGCGCAGTCCTGAGCGCGGCGCGCCGCGCTCCGGCCTCGCGCCGTCAGTCGCCGCAGCCGCAGGAGCGCCGGATCACCAGCGCCGACGGGAACTGCTTCAGCCGCTCGCGGCGCGTGCCCATCACCCGCAGCGAGTCGTCCAGGACGAGGTCCACCGCGGCGCGCGCCATGGCCTGGCGGTCGGAGGCGACCGTGGTCAGCGGTGGGTCGGTGAGGGCGGCTTCCTTGACGTCGTCGAAGCCGGCCACGGCGAGCTCGCCGGGCACGTCGATGCGCAGCTCCCGCGCCGCCCGCAGCACGCCGATCGCCTGGTCGTCCGTGGCGCAGAGCAGCGCCGGCGGGCGGTCGGGCCCGGAGAGCAGCTCCAGGGCGACCTTGTAGGCCTCGTAGCGGTTGTACGGGGCGGGGAAGAGCCGGCCCTCCAGGGACTTCCCGGCCTCCCGCATGGCGCGGCGCCAGCCCTCGACGTGGTCGGTGACGGGGTCGCCGATGGTGGGGGTGCGCTCCGTGCCGCCGAGGCAGGCCACGTAGGGGTGGCCGTGCTCCAGCAGGTGGCGGGTGGCCAGCTGGGCGCCGCCGACGTCGTCCGTGACGACGGCCACGTCGTCGATGGCGTCGGGGCGGCGGTGCATCAGGACCACCCGGGCGTCCCAGGCGTCGATCTCCGCGGCCGCGTGCTCGCTCGGGCCCTGGCTGATGAGGATCAGGCCGGAGACCCGCATGCCCAGGAAGGCGCGCAGGTAGTGCACCTCGCGCTCGTCGAGGTAGTCGGAGTTGCCGACGAGCACCATCTTGCCGCGCTCGGCCGCGGCCTGTTCGACCGCGTGCGCCATCTCCGCGAAGAAGGGCTGGCGGGCGTCCGGGATGATCAGGCCTATGAGGTCCGTGCGGCGGGACGCCATGGCCTGGGCGACCCGGTCCGGCCGGTACCCCAGCTCCTTGATCGCGGCCAGCACGCGCTCGCGCGTGGCCGGTGCCACCGGCCTCGGTCCGTTGTTGATGACATAGCTGACCACCGCGGTCGACGTCCCCGCCAGTCTCGCCACATCGTCCCGCGTCACCTTGGCCACGCGCGGAAGTCTACGCGGGTCCACTCACCGTTCGGCCGGGCGAGCGGCCCCGCTCTTCGCGGCCTCCGGCTCCTCCGCCCGCTGCGCCTTGGCGGAGTCCTTCGCCTTGCCCTCGCCGGGATTGTCGATCTTCTCGGGCACAACGAACCGATAACCGACATTCCGCACGGTGCCGATGAGCGACTCGTGCTCGGGACCGAGCTTCGCCCGCAGCCGCCGCACGTGCACGTCGACCGTGCGGGTGCCGCCGAAGTAGTCGTAGCCCCAGACCTCCTGCAGCAGCTGGGCGCGCGTGAAGACCCGGCCCGGGTGCTGGGCGAGGTACTTCAGCAGCTCGAACTCCTTGAAGGTGAGATCCAGCACCCGCCCCTTGAGCTTGGCGCTGTACGTGGCCTCGTCGACGGAGAGGTCGCCGGTGCGGATCTCCATGGGGCTGTCGTCCGTCGTGATCTGCTGGCGGCCCATCGCCAGTCGCAGCCGCGCCTCGACCTCGGCCGGGCCCGCGGTGTCGAGCAGGACGTCGTCCACGCCCCAGTCGGCGGTGACGGCCGCGAGGCCGCCCTCGGTGACGACGAGGATCAGCGGGCAGCCCGGGCCCGTGGAGCGCAGGAGCTGGCAGAGGCTGCGCACGTGCGGAAGGTCACGCCGGCCGTCGATCAGTATGACGTCGGCGCCGGGGGTGTCCACGAGGGCCGGGCCCTCGGCGGGGGCCACCCGCACGCTGTGCAGGAGCAGGCCGAGCGCCGGGAGCACCTCCGTGGAGGGCTGGAGGGCATTGGTCAGGAGCAGCAGGGAACTCATCGGCTGCCACCCGCCTCACTGGTCGTACGGTCCTTGCGGACCCGCGCGCTTCGCTCGCCCATGACGTCGGTTCCTCCTCGGTCCCTGCGAAGGGGTACCACCCAGGGCCTTGCTCTGGGGGAGAGTGCGGCACTGCTTCGTACGGTTGCGTGCGTCCCAGCACTTGTCTCAGCACATGAATGCACAAAAGGACCCGGGGGCTACTCTGCCCGGATCCTCTCTGCCTAGCAGAATAACCCACATGACTTTCCGAGGTCCGGACGATTTTGCACGACCTTGTGTTTCGTCGATCACTTCGAGTGGTCATCGCATCGCGCTCTTGACAGCCGACGGTGTCCGCGTGGAGGCGGCGTACCAACCCTGCACGGGAGCGCGGACGCCCCCGCCGGACACCCCCGCGGTGGTGCTCGCGCACGGCTTCACCGGAGCCCTCGACCGGCCCGGGCTGCGCCGGGCTGCGCAGGTATTCGCCCAGCGTGCGGCCGTGATCACGTTCTCCTTCCGGGGGCACGGCGGCTCGGGCGGCCACTCCTCGGTCGGCGACCGCGAAGTGCTCGACCTGGCCGCGGCGGTGCGCTGGGCGCGCTCGCTCGGGCACGAGCGGGTGGCCACGGTGGGCTTCTCGATGGGCGGCTCGGTGGTGCTGCGGCACGCCGCGCTCTACGGCCCGGAACGGCGCGCGGAGTACGGGGAGCACACGGGGCGCACGGACGCACACGCCGACACGGTCGTGGCGGTAAGTGCGCCGTCGCGTTGGTATTACCGCGGTACCGCACCCATGCGGCGGCTGCATTGGGCGATCTCACGGCCCGCGGGGCGGCTGATCGCGCGCTACGGGCTGGGGACGCGGGTCCAGGCGGAGGACTGGGACCCGGTCCCGCTCTCCCCGGTGGAGGCGGTCCCGATGATCGCGCCCCGGCCGCTGCTGATCGTCCACGGCGACCGGGACGCGTACTTCCCGCTGGACCACCCGTACGCCCTCGCCGGCGCGGGCGATCCACAGTTCACGGAACTGTGGATCGAACGGGGCTTCGGCCATGCGGAGAACGCTGCGCGCGGCGAGCTCCTGGAACGGATCGCCCGCTGGGCGTGCGCTCACGCCTGACGGCGGGTCCGGCACCGCCGGGTCCCCGCGTCGTGGCGGCGCGCCGCCGCGGCGGCAAGGCTCTGAGAGGCCCGGCCTCTCAGGACCGCCGCCGCGGCGAGCCACCACCGCGGCGCGGGTCCGGCGGAATGCGGAGCCGCCGCAAGCGGCAAGCCCCGATCCGCCGGACGGCGCTCCGCGCTAGGCCTGCTCGGCGACCGGTTCCGCGAACTGTGCCTCGTACAGGCGCGCGTACGCGCCCTGCGCAGCCAGCAGCCCGTCGTGCGTGCCCTGTTCCACGATCCGGCCGGACTCCATCACGAGGATGACGTCCGCGTCGCGGATCGTGGACAGGCGGTGGGCGATCACGAAGCTCGTGCGGCCCGTGCGCAACCGGCCCATGGCCTGCTGGATGAGCACCTCCGTGCGGGTGTCGACGGAGCTCGTCGCCTCGTCCAGGACGAGGATCTCCGGCTCGGCCAGGAACGCCCGGGCGATGGTGATCAGCTGCTTCTCGCCGACGCTGACGTTGGAGCCCTCGTCGTCGATGACCGTGTCGTAGCCGTCCGGCAGGGTGCGCACGAAGCGGTCGACGTGCGTGGCCCGCGCCGCCTCGACGATCCTGTCCATGGAGGTGCCGGCGGGCGCCCCGTAGGAGATGTTCTCCGCGATCGTGCCGCCGAAGAGCCAGGTGTCCTGCAGGACCATGCCGATGTGGGAGCGCAGCTCCTCGCGCGACATGGCGGCGATGTCGGTGCCGTCGAGGGTGATGCGGCCGCCGCCCACCTCGTAGAAGCGCATGAGCAGGTTGACCAGCGTGGTCTTGCCGGCGCCGGTGGGGCCGACGATGGCGACGGTCTGGCCCGGCCGGACGGTCAGCGACAGGCCGTCGATGAGCGGCTTGTCGGCCTCGTAGCGGAAGGAGACCTCTTCGAAGGCCACCTCGCCGCGCACGCGGCCGGGCTTCGGGGCGTCCGCCGCGTCCGGGGACTGCTCCTCGGCGTCGAGCAGCTCGAAGACGCGCTCGGCGGAGGCGACGCCGGACTGCACGAGGCTGGCCATGGAGGCCACCTGGGTGAGGGGCTGGCTGAACTGGCGCGAGTACTGGACGAAGGCCTGCACGTCACCGATGGACAGCGCCCCGGAGGCGACCCGCAGTCCGCCGACGACGGCGACGAGCACGTAGTTCAGGTTGCCGATGAACATCATCGCGGGCTGGATGACGCCCGAGATGAACTGGGCCTTGAACCCGGCCTGGAAGAGGTCCTCGTTCTCCTTGCGGAAGATCTCCGCGGACTCCTTCTCGCGGCCGAAGACCTTCACCAGCGCGTGCCCGGTGTACATCTCCTCGATGTGGGCGTTGAGCGTGCCGGTGGTCTTCCACTGGGCGACGAACTGCGGCTGCGCCCGCTTGCCGATCTTCGTGGCGACGACGACGGACACCGGGACGGTGATCAGCGCCACCAGGGCCAGCAGCCAGGAGATCCAGAACATCACGGCCAGCACGCCGGTGATCGTCAGCAGCGAGGTGACGATCTGGCTCATCGTCTGCTGGAGGGTCTGCGCGATGTTGTCGATGTCGTTGGTGGCGCGGGAGAGCACCTCGCCGCGGGCCTGCCTGTCGAAGTAGCTCAGCGGCAGCCGGCCGAGCTTCTCCTCGACCTGCCGGCGCAGCCGGAAGACGGCGCGCTGGACGACGGTGGTGGCGATGCGCGCCTGGACGAGGCCGAACAGGGACGCGCCGACGTAGATCAGCAGGACCCAGAACAGCACGTTGCCCACGGCGTCGAAGTCGATGCCGCGGCCGGGGGTGAAGTCGACCGAGCCCAGCAGGTCGGCGACGGTGCCGTCGCCCTGCTGACGCGTCCGCTCGACGGCCTCGGCCTTGCTGATGCCGTCGGGGAACTTGTCCCCGACGACGCCCGCGAAGATCAGGTCGGTGGCCCGGCCGAGGATCTTCGGTCCGATGACGGACAGGGCGACGCTCGCCACGCACAGGGCGAGCGCGACGGATATCAGGGCCCGCTCGGGTCTGAGGGTGCCCAGCAGCCGCTTGCTCGAACCGGCGAAGTCCATGGACCGCTCGGTGGGCTGGCCGCCCATGAAGCGGGCGATGCCGGTGGCGGGGGCGGGCCCGCGCCGGGCGGGTGCGGCCTTGCCCTCGGCTGCCTTGCCCTCCGCGGCCTTGCCCTCCGCGGGCCCGGCCTCGGTGGACCCGGCCTCGGTGGCTTGGGCCCCCGCGGCCTCGTCCCCGGCCGGGGAAGCCGGTTTCTCCGGGGTCGTCACGCCGCCTCCTCCTCGGTGAGCTGGGAGAGCACGATCTCCCGGTAGGTCTCGTTGCCGGCCATCAGCTCGGCGTGGGTGCCGGTGCCGACGACGCGGCCCTCGTCCAGGACGACGATGCGGTCGGCGTCGCGGATCGTGGACACGCGCTGGGCGACGATGACGACGGTCGCGTCCCCGGTCTCGCGGGCCAGCGCGGCCCGCAGCCGGGCGTCGGTGGCGTAGTCGAGGGCGGAGAAGGAGTCGTCGAAGAGATAGATGTCCGGCTTGCGGACCAGGGCGCGGGCGATGGCCAGGCGCTGGCGCTGCCCGCCGGAGACGTTCGTGCCGCCCTGGGCGATGGGCGCCTCCAGGCCGGCCTCCATGCTCTCGACGAAGTCACGGGCCTGCGCCGTCTCCAGCGCCGCCCACAGCTCCTCGTCGGTCGCGTCGGGGCGTCCGTAGCGCAGGTTGGAGGCGACGGTGCCGGTGAAGAGGTACGGCTTCTGCGGGACGAGGCCGACGGCCTCGGAGGAGCGGGCGGGGTCGAGCTCGCGGACGTCCACGCCGCCCACCCGCACCGTGCCGGCGGTCGCGTCGAACAGCCGCGGGATCAGGCCGAGCAGCGTGGACTTGCCGCTGCCCGTGGAGCCGATGACGGCCGTGATCTCGCCGGGCCGGGCGACGAGCGAGACGTCCCGCAGGACGGGCTCCTCCGCGCCGGGGTAGCGGAACTCGACGCCGTCGAGCTCCAGGTGACCGCCGCTGCGCAGCTCGGTGACCGGGCGCGCCGGGGGCACCACGCTGGAGTCGGTGGCCAGGACCTCCTGGACGCGCTCGGCGCAGACCTCCGCGCGCGGCACCATCATGAACATGAAGGTGGCCATCATGACGGCCATCAGGATCTGCATGAGGTAGCTGAGGAACGCCGTCAGCGCGCCGATCTCCATGTCGCCGCTCTCGATGCGGTGGCCGCCGAACCACAGGACGGCGATGGAGGAGAGGTTCACGACCAGCATCACGGACGGGAACATCAGCGACATCAGCCGGCCGGCCTTGAGGGAGACGTCCATCAGATCGGCGTTCGCGCCGTCGAAACGTTCCCTCTCGTGCGCGTCGCGCACGAAGGCGCGGATGACGCGGATGCCGGTGATCTGCTCGCGCAGCACCCGGTTGACGGTGTCGATCTTGTCCTGCACCCCGCGGAAAATCGGTCGCATCCGCCAGATGATCAGCGAGACGATCACGCCGAGGACGGGGACGATGACGAGCAGCAGAGCGGACAGCGGCACGTCCTGCTCGAGCGCCATCAGGATGCCGCCCACGCACATGATGGGCGCGGAGACCATCAGCGTGAACGCCATGAGCACCAGCAGCTGGATCTGCTGGACGTCGTTGGTGGTGCGGGTGATCAGGGAGGGTGCGCCGAAGTGCCCCATCTCCCGTGCGGAGAAGGACTGCACCCGGTCGAAGACGGCGGCGCGCAGATCGCGGCCGACCGCCATGGCGGTACGGGCCCCGTAGTAGACCGCGCCGATCGCGCAGACGATCTGGACGAGGGTGACCGCGAGCATCCCGCCGCCGAGGGCGAGGATGTAACCGGTGTCACCCTTGACGACACCGTTGTCGACGATGTCGGCGTTGAGCGAGGGTAGGTAGAGCGTGGCAAGCGTCTGGACGAGCTGCAGGAGCACGATCAGCGCGATCGATGTGGAGTAGGGCCTCAGATACGCCCGTGATAGTCGGACCAGCACACCGGGCAGCGTAAGCGAGCGCCTCGCCGTGCGGCCTCCGTATTTACGGCGGCGGACGGCCTGTCGCCCGGTACCCGTCATCATGGGAGGCGGCAGAAGAAGGAAAGGGGTCGCCGTGGCGACGACAGAACCGGCACAACCGGTGAAACCGGCCCTGCCGGGGCAGCCGGGACCGGTGGGCACCATGCGGTACTGGGCCGCGGCGAAGGCCGCCACCGGTACGGCCGAGGAGCCGTACGCGGCGCGGACGCTCGCGGAGGCGCTGGACGCGGCCCGCCGGCGGCACGCGGGATCCCCCGAGTTCGCCCGGGTGCTGGTGCGCTGTTCGTTCCTGGTGGACGGCGCCCCGGTCGGCACCCGCGACCACGCATCGGTCCAACTGGCCGAGGGCGGCACCGTCGAGGTGCTCCCGCCCTTCGCAGGAGGGTGACCCCGGCAGCATGAGCAATCAGCCGCACCATACGTACGATCCGCAGGACCCGTACGACCCGTACAACGACGCCCGCACGCGGCGCTACGACGCGCAGTCCTACGACCAGGGCGGCGCCTACGGCTCGTACGACCAGCAGCAGCCGCAGCAGCAGGCACAGCAGCAGCACCATCAGCAGGGGCAGGGAGCGTACGGCGAGACGTACGGCTCCTACGACGCGTACGCGCAGCAGCCCCAGCACCCCCAGCAGCAGCAACCGCAGCAGTACCAGTGGCCGACCAACGGCGGCCAGGGCTACCCCGCGCAGCAGGAGGAGCCGGTCACCCAGACCTGGCAGACGCCCACCTGGGACACCGGCACGTGGCAGCAGCCGGCCGTCCCCGCCGAGGACCACGGCTACGACGCGTCCTGGCCCGGCGGCCCGCTCCCCCAGCAGCCCGCCGAGCCGTACGCGGCCGGCCGTCAGGCGCTCCCCGAGGAGCGCCCCGCGGGCGTCGTCTCCGGCCCGGTCCCCGGGGCCGCGCCCGTTCCGCACGAGCCGGGCCGGGTGCCGGAGCCGGTGCGCGAGCCCGTGCCGGGCGAGGTCGCCGACCGGCCGATGACGGCCGCGGAGAAGGCGAAGGCCGAGGGCCGCCCGCAGATCCTCTCGCCGGGCCTCAAGCCCGCCCTGATCACGACGGCGCTCGCCGCGCTGCTGGCGCTGACCGCGCCGCTCGGCCAGTTCGCGCTGGCGGTGCCGCTGGTGCTGCTGCAGGCCGTGACGGCCGCGGGCTGGTTCCGCCTGAACGGCATGTGGCCCGCCCGGCAGGGCATCGCGCTGGCGTTCATGGGCGGCGTGGCCGCCGACATCGGGATGCTGGCCACGGACTCCGTGCAGGCGCCGACCGTCGTCATCGGCACGCTCGGCGTGTGGATGCTGCTGGTCCTCGTCCTGCAGCTGCGCAGCCACGCCTCCCCGGACGAGCGGCTGTACGGGCTGACGGCGGCCGCCGCCGCGTCGGCCGTCACCGTCATCGCGGCCGGTCACCTGGCGGCCTCCTCGGACGCCGTCGTGGTCGGCGCCGCGGCCGTGGCCGCCGCCGCCCTGGCCCGGGCGCTGCCGCTGCCGTCCCTCGCCGCGCCCGTCGTGGCGCTGCTCGCGGCCGCGGGCTCGGGCGTGGCCACCGGCGGCCTGACGGACCTGGGCACGTCCGCCGCCCTGCTGGGCCTCGCCGCGGGCGCCTGCGCCCTGGTCGGCCTGCGCGTGGCGAGCTACGACTACCCGTCGCGGTTCGTGCACATGACGGCGGGCGTGGCCCTGCCGCTGGCGGCCGCGGCCCCGGCGGTCTACGTGCTCGGCCGCGTCCTGGGCTGATCGCCCGTCCCTCCCGCCGCAGCGGTCCGGTTAGGCTCCACGCATTGCAAGGGCAGTGCAGGAGCCTGACCGAGACCGGGGGAGCTGGAGAGACCGAATGCGCGCGATACGCATAACCCTGATCATCGCGGTGATACTGGGGGCCCTTTTCGTGGGCGCCGACCGCATCGCCGTCTACTTCGCCGAGGAGCAGGCGGCGGAGAAGATCCGCAGCAGTCAGGGGCTGACCGGCACCCCCGAGGTCTCCATCAAGGGATTCCCCTTCCTCACGCAGATCGCCGGCTCCTCGCTGGAGGAGGTCGAGGTCAAGCTCGACGGGGCGACCGCGAGCTCGGGCGGGCAGTCGATCCGGGTGTCGGGCTTCGACGCCAGGCTGCAGGACGTGAAGATCGACAGCAGCTTCTCCTCCGCCGTCGCGAGCCGGGCGACGGGCACGGCGCACCTGTCGTACGAGGACCTCAGCAAGGCCACCAACGACCCCACGGTGAAGGTCGGCTTCGGCGGGCAGGGCGCCGCCGGCAAGAGCCAGGTGAAGGTCACCGGCAAGGTGCAGCTCGCGGGGCTGCCCATCGAGCGCAGCGTCATCTCCACGGTCACGATCGTCAACGGCGACACCGTCCGGGTGCGGGCGGACCAGATCCCCGACGAGGCCCAGGCCTTCCCCGGCCTGGAGCGGGCGATCCGCCAGAAGACGGACTTCGACCGGCGCATCAGCGGCCTGCCGAAGGGCATCAAGCTGGACAAGGTCGTGGCGACGCAGGACGGTGTGGACATCACGCTGACCGGTTCGAACGTCAACCTGGCCGGCTGACCGGCCCGCTCCCCGGCCGGTTCCCGCCGGCTCCGTCCACGCTGCGAGACGCGGCCGTCCGGAGGGCAGACCTCCTGACGGCGCGGAGGCCCGGGGGCGCGGCACGGACGCCCTGCGGCGCCCTTCCGGCCCTCCAGTGTCCCGCTATCCGGAAGATCCCGTCTCACTATCCAACACACCGGTGACAGGCCCCGCCCCTCGTCCCTACGATCGGCTGCATGAAGCGACAGGCGGACCTCACGAAGCGGCGGGCAGTCGACCTGTGCCGCGTCGCCGCCATGCTCTGTCGTCATGTCTGACGGGAAACGTTCCCCTCATTTAGGGGAAGCCTTCCCCCGTCTCGTCTCCCATCCCACCCGCTGCGCAGCGCCGCGCGCTCCCCTCGCCGCGCGCCCAGCAAGCGTTTGCGCACATCCGCAACTGCCCCGGAGGAGAACAGCATGAGCCGCAGTGACGTCCTGGTGGACGCCGACTGGGTACAGGCCCGCATCGACGCAGGCGACCCGAAGACCGTCATCGTGGAGGTCGACGAGGACACGTCCGCGTACGACAAGAACCACATCAAGAGCGCCGTCCGGATCGACTGGAAGAGCGACCTGCAGGACCCCGTCCGCCGTGACTTCGTGGACCAGGCCGGCTTCGAGGAGCTGCTCTCCTCGAAGGGCATCGCCAACGACGACACCGTCGTCCTCTACGGCGGCAACAACAACTGGTTCGCCGCGTACGCCTACTGGTACTTCAAGCTCTACGGCCACCAGGACGTGAAGCTCCTCGACGGCGGCCGCAAGAAGTGGGAGCTGGACTCGCGCGACCTGGTCGCCGAAGTCCCGCAGCGCCCCCGCACCGCCTACGCGGCGAAGCCCCAGGACGCCTCCATCCGCGCCTTCCGCGACGACGTCGTGGCGGCCATCGGCTCGCTCAACCTGGTCGACGTCCGCTCCCCCGACGAGTTCAGCGGCAAGCTGCTCGCCCCGGCGCACCTCCCGCAGGAGCAGTCGCAGCGCCCCGGCCACGTGCCGACCGCGCGCAACATCCCGTGGTCGAAGTCGGCCAACGACGACGGCACCTTCAAGTCCGACGAGGAGCTGACGGCGCTCTACGAGGGCGAGGGCGTGGACCTGTCGAAGGACACCATCGCCTACTGCCGGATCGGTGAGCGCTCCGCGCACACGTGGTTCGTGCTGCACGAGCTGCTCGGTCAGCAGAACGTCAGGAACTACGACGGCTCCTGGACCGAGTACGGCTCCCTGGTCGGCGTGCCGATCGAGCTCGGCGCCAACTGACACGTCTCCCCCTGCATCAGGCAACAGGCAACAGAAGGAACGCTTATGTGTGGAGCAAAGGCCGGCGGCCCCGACGCCTCGACCGCCAAGCCCGGTGAGACCACGATCCAGGGCTCGGTGACCCGTGACGGCCAGCCCGTCACCGGCTACGTGCGCCTGCTGGACGCGACCGGCGAGTTCACCGCCGAGGTGCCCACGTCCGCGACCGGGCAGTTCCGCTTCTACGCGGCGGAGGGCACGTGGACGCTGCGCGCGCTGGTGCCCGGCGCGACGGCCGACCGCAAGGTCGTGGCGCAGCAGGGCGGCCTGACCGAGGTCGCCATCGCCGTCTGACGGCGGGCACCGCGCGACGCCACCGACGGCCGGAGGGCCGCACCCCGGGGTTGGACGCCTGGGGGGTGCGGCCCTCCACGCCGTCGGCTTACTGCCGCGGGCCCACCGCCGTACCGTGGATACATGTACGCGCGGCGGCGCCATCTGTACTTCGCCATGATGGGCACCTGCCTCGGGCTGTTCGTCCTGGCCTGGGCCGTCGTGCGCCTGTGGTCCGTGCCCGCCGCGGTCGGCATGTGCCTGTTCGCCATGCTCATCCCGCCGGTGGCCGCCATCGTCGCCAACCGGCGCGGGCCCGACGACCGCTGGTGGGACGACCCTTCCGGCGACCCGAAGTCGGACGAGTGGTGGGACGAGCTCGACGGCAAGAAGCGGCACTAGCCTCCGGACCGGCCTCCGGCGCCTAGTAGACGAGCGCCTGCACGCCGTCCGCCATTGCCTCCTGGACGAAGACCTGCGCGCCGGCGATGCGCGCGCCCTCGATCAGGTCCTTCTCCTCGATGTCGCGGCGCGCCGCGCACTGCGTGCACACCGTGATCATGCCGCCGCCGAGGCGGATGCCCTCGATGAGGTCCGGCAGGGGCGCCGCGTGCGGCAGCTCGAACTCCGCCGCGCGCCCCGGCAGGGCGAACCACGACGACTCACCGGTCAGCCACAGCGACACCTCGACGCCGCTCGCGACGGCGACGGCCGCCACCGTGAACGCCTGGGAGCACCGCTCGGGCGCGTCCGCGCCCGCCGTCACCTTGATCACCAGCTTCTTGGCCATGCCAGGCACTCTAGCCCCGCGGCCGCAAGGCCGGGCGGGCACGATCCACCTCACAGCGCCGCCGGAACGGGGGCCGACTAGACTCGTGACCGGTCCGTACACCCGTGACCGGTCCGTACACCCTCACTCCCGACGAGGAGCGCGCTCGTGCTTGAGGCAGTCTTCACCACCCTGCTCGTCCTGGTCGCCGTCGGCGTTCTCGCGTTCGCCGGCCTGACCTGGAAGAAGCTGTACCAGGGCCAGCGCTGACCCGCCCCGTTGTCCGCTCTCGCACAGATCGTCTGAGCCCATGATCGAGATTCCGTCCGACCTCCACCCGGACCTCGTCCCCCTCGCCTTCCTCCTCGGTAAGTGGGAGGGTGCGGGCGTCGCCGACTTCCCGGGTGCCGAGAAGTGCAACTTCGGGCAGGAGGTCGTCTTCAGCCACGACGGCCGTGACTTCCTGGAGTACACGTCGCACAGCTGGGTGCTCGACGCCGAGGGCAAGATGGTGCGCCCGCTGGAGAGCGAGACCGGCTTCTGGCGGATCGACAAGGACCGCAAGGTCGAGATCGTCATGGTCCGCGACCAGGGCGTCGCCGAGGTCTGGTACGGCGAGCTGGCCGACCAGAAGCCGCAGATCGACCTGGCCACGGACGCGGTCGCGCGGACGGAGGCGTCGGGCCCGTACAGCGGCGGCAAGCGCCTGTACGGCTATGTCAAGGGCGACCTGATGTGGGTCGGCGAGAAGGCCACCCCCGAGGTGCCGCTGCGCCCCTACATGTCGGCACACCTGAAGAAGATCGCCGACCAGAAGAGCCTCCAGGAGTGGGCGGCAAGCCTGCCCGAGGACGCCCCCGACGGCGTCTCCTTCTACAACCCGGACGGCACGCCCTACACCGGCTGAGCCGCAGGGCCCACAACTTCACAGCGCCCCGTGGGGGAAGTCCGGTCGAATTCCGGCGCTGACCCGCAACGGTGGACGGAAGGCCCTTCGGGGCCTTTTCCGTAAGCCCGATCACCCACGGCGGCGCACGCTCCCCGCACAACTCGCCGTGGACTGCGAGGGGACCACCCGGGCACCCGCACGACCGCCTTCGCCTCGGGCCGCTCCTCCGTACGTAGGGACGCGGCCCGAGGCGAAGGCGTACCCACCCCGTGTCAACAGATCTCCCGGCCGTCTGCCCCAAGGGCTCGAAGGAGCCCGGGCCCGGGCCCGCGCCCGCGCCCGGCGCACCGCCGGGCCCCGCCGCCCCGCCCCGGCGGCTGCCGCTGCCCCCGCTGCTGGCCGGCCTGGCCGCGGCCCTGCTGCTCTCGGTGCTCTGCGGCACCGGCCTCGGCGCCGCGGGCGTCACCTGGGGCGAGACGCTGCGCTTCCTGCGGGCGGGGCTCACCGGCGGGAGCATCTCCCCCGGCGAGGTCTCGGCCTACACCATCGTGTGGGAGCTGCGCTTCCCGCGCGCCCTGCTGGCCGCGGTCGTCGGCGCGGGCCTGTCCGCCGTCGGCGTGGCCGTGCAGGCCATGGTCCGCAACGCCCTCGCCGACCCCTTCGTGCTGGGCATCTCCTCGGGCGCCGCGATCGGCGCCAACGCCGTGCTGCTCTTCGGCGCGCTGGGCGCGCTGGGCGTGTGGGCGCTGTCCGGGGCGGCGTTCGTCTCGGCGCTCGCCGCGATGGTGCTGGTCTACCTGGCGGCCCGCACCCCGCAGGGCCTCACGCCGCTGCGACTGGTCCTCACCGGTTCGGCGATGTACTACGGGTTCTCCGCCGTCACCACCCTGATGATCTTCAGTGCGGACCGCGGCGAGGCCTCCCGCTCGGCCATGATGTGGCTGCTCGGCAGCCTGGGCGGCGCCACCTGGGCGTCCGTGCCGATCGCGGCGGCCGTCGTGCTGGCCGGGATCGGCGCCCTGCTGTGGACGGCGCGCAGCCTGAACGCCCTGGCCATGGGCGACGAGACGGCGGCCGCGCTGGGCGTGGACCCCGACCGGCTGCGGCGCGGACTGTTCGTCCTGGCGGCGGCCGTCACCGGCGCCGTGGTGGCCGTCAGCGGCGCGATCGGCTTCGTCGGCCTGATGGTCCCGCACGTGACCCGCATGCTCGTGGGCGCCGACCACCGCCGCGTCCTGGCCGTCGCCCCGCTGCTGGGCGCCGTGCTGCTGGTGTGGGTGGACATCGCCTCCCGGCTGCTGCTCGCGCCCGTGGAGCTGCCCGTCGGCGTCATCACCGCCCTCATCGGCGTGCCCTGCTTCGTCCTGCTGATGCGGCGCCGCCGCTACACCTTCGGGGGTGCCTGATGCGGGTCGACATCGAGGACCTGTCGATCGAGGTCGCGGGCGCCCGGCTGGTGTCGGACGTCGCGCTGCGCGCCGGGAGCGGGCAGTTCGTGGGGCTCGTGGGCCCCAACGGCAGCGGCAAGTCGACGCTGCTGCGCTGCGCCTACCGGGCGCTGCGGCCCGCCAGGGGCACCGTCCGCCTCGACGGCGACGACTTCCACGCCCTCGGCGCCCGCGAGGGGGCGCGCAGGCTGGCGGCGCTGCCGCAGGAGTCGGCGAGCGAGTTCGACTTCACCGTGGCCGAGGTCGTCGCGATGGGCCGCCTGCCGCACCAGAGCTCCGCCGGCCGGGTCACGGCCCGCGACACCGAGGTGTGCGCGGCGGCGCTGGAGCGCGTGGGCGCGGGCCACCTGGCCGGCCGGAGCTTCCCGACGCTGTCCGGCGGCGAGAAGCAGCGCGTCCTGATCGCCCGCGCCCTGGCCCAGGAGCCGGAGGTGCTGGTCCTGGACGAGCCCACCAACCACCTGGACATCGCCCAGCAGCTGGAGGTGCTGGCGCTCGTGCGCGACGCGGGCCCGACCGTCCTGGCCGCACTGCACGACCTCGACCTGGCCGCCGCGCACTGCGACGTGCTCTACGTGATCCGGGGCGGCCGCATCGTCGCCTCCGGGCCGCCGGACGAGGTGCTGACCGCCGGGCTGCTCGCCGACGTCTTCGGCGTCCGGGCGCACCGCGTGCCGCACCCCGAGACCGGCGCGATCCGCCTGATCTTCGACCGCCTGCCCGCTCCCCGCCCGCCCGCTCCGTGACTCCGCACCCCCGTAAGGACGCCCCCATGGCCGCCCGTACCGCCCGCAGCGCCCGCACCGCGCTCGCCCTCCTGTCCGCCCTCGCCCTGGCCACCGGCTGCGGGGCGAAGGTCATCCACGGCGGCGACGCGCCGAAGGACGAAGGTGCCGCGGGCGCCTCCGGCCGCCACCCCGTGACCGTCGAGAACTGCGGGGTGAGGACGACGTACGACAAGGTGCCGCAGCGCGTGGTCACCAACGACGTCGGCATCGCCGAGATCATGTTCGCGCTGGGCCTGGAGGACCGCATGGCCGGCTACGTGGCCCCGGACTACCGCGCCGACCGCGAGTCGGTGCCGTGGAAGGACGGCTACGAGAAGGTGAAGTGGCTGTCCAAGAAGGAGATCACCAAGGAGCTCGTCCTGGACGCGAAGGCCGACATGGTCTTCGCCGGCTGGAACTACGGCTTCAACGAGGGCAACGGCTTCACCCCGGAGGCCCTGAAGAAGCTCGGCGTCGGCTCGTACGTGCTCACCGAGTCCTGCCGCAACGGCGGCGCGGGCAAGGCGCGCGGCGTGATGCCGCCCCTGGAGGCCCTCTACACGGACCTCACCACGCTCGGGAAGATCTTCGGGGTGGAGGACCGGGCGGCGAAGCTCGTCACGGACTTCAAGAAGAAGGTCGCCGACGCCCAGGCGACCGTGCCGCGGGACGGCAAGCGGCCCACGGTCTTCCTCTACGACGACGGCCGCGACAAGGCCATCACCTCCGGCGCCTTCGCCGGCCCGCACGACATCATCACCAAGGCCGGCGGCGACCACGTGATGAAGGACCTCAAGGACAGCTGGCCCAGCGTCGGCTGGGAGACCGTCGTCGAGCGCAACCCCGACGTCATCGTCATCAACAACTACGGCGACGTGACCGCCGAGCAGAAGAAGGAGTTCCTCAAGTCCTACCCGCCGCTCGCGGACGTCTCCGCCGTCAAGAACGACCGGATTTTCGTCCTCGACTACGTCGACCTCGTCGAGAGCCCCCGCAACCCGGCGGCCATCGCCGCCCTCGCCCGCTACCTGAAGGAGGTCCGGGAGGCGTGACGAGGGGGGCCGGAAGGGCCGGTGCTGCCTAGACTGGGAGGGTGGTGGACACCGACTGGCAGAGCAACCTCCGTAGGCGCGGGTACCGGCTGACGCCGCAGCGCCAGCTCGTCCTGGAGGCGGTCGACCGGCTGGAGCACGCGACACCGGACGACATCCTCACCGAGGTCCGGCGCACCGCGGGCGGCGTGAACATCTCCACCGTCTACCGGACCCTGGAGCTGCTGGAGGAGCTGGGCCTGGTCAGCCACGCCCACCTCGGGCACGGCGCCCCCACCTACCACCTCGCCGACCGGCACCACCACATACACCTCGTCTGCCGGGACTGCACGGAGGTCATCGAGGCCGACCTCTCGGTGGCCGCCGCCTTCACGGAGAAGCTGCGCGCGGACTTCGGCTTCGAGACGGACATGAAGCACTTCGCGATCTTCGGCCGGTGCGCGGACTGCTCCGCCGGGCTCTCCTCGGAGGAGCCTCCGGCCGCGCCGTAGGCTTGGCCGCATGCCGCGTGAATCGAATGCCAGCCCGCTGCTGTCACTGCCCGGCGCCGTCGCCGCCGAGGCCCCGGACGAGGGCGTCGCCGCGCACTACGGCGACCTCTTCCGCGAACAGCGCGCGCTCGCCGGCGGGACCGGATTCGTCGACCTCTCGCACCGCGGGGTCATCACCGTCACCGGGCCCGACCGGCTGAGCTGGCTGCACCTCCTGCTCACCCAGCACGTCAGCGCGCTCCCGCCCGGCGAGGCCACCGAGGCGCTCGTGCTCTCCGCCAACGGGCACATCGAGCACGCCCTGTCCCTCGTGGACGACGGCGAGACCACCTGGGCCCACGTCGAGCCCGGCACCCAGGACGCGCTCCTCGCGTACCTGGAGAGCATGAAGTTCTTCTACCAGGTCGAGGTCGCCGACCGTACGGACGACTTCGCCGTGGTGCACCTGCCCGCGGGTTCGATCGCGGAAGCACCCGAGGGAGTGCAGGCGCGCGAGACGGCGCACGGCCGGGAGCTCTTCCTGCCGCGCGCGACGCTGGAGACCTTCGCGGCGGCGCACGGCCCCGCCGCCGGCGTCCTCGCCTACGAGGCGCTCCGCGTGGAGGCGCACCGCCCGCGGCTCGGCCTGGAGACCGACCACCGCACGATCCCGCACGAGCTCGGCCTGATCGGCGTCGCCGTCCACCTGCAGAAGGGCTGCTACCGCGGCCAGGAGACGGTCGCGCGCGTCCACAACCTGGGGAAGCCGCCGCGCCGCCTCGTCTTCCTGCACCTCGACGGCAGCGAGGTCTCCCTGCCCCCGCACGGGGCCCCCGTGCGGCTCGCCTCGGACGGCCCCGAGGGCCGCCAGCTGGGCTTCGTGACGACGTCGGCCCGCCACCACGAGCTGGGCCCGATCGCCCTGGCCCTGGTCAAGCGGAACGTCGCGGTGGACGCGCCGCTGCTGGTGGGCGAGAAGACGGCGGCGTCCCAGGAGACCGTGGTCGAGCCGTAACGCCGCCCGGCCCCGCCGGAGGCGACCGGCGGGGCGGGACCCGCCTCAGACCTCGACCAGGACCGTGAACGGGCCGTTGTTCGTCAGCGAGACCTTCATGTCCGCGCCGAAGCGGCCCGTCTCCACCTGCGCCCCCAGCGCCCGCAGCCGGGCGACGACCTCGTCCACCAGGGGCTCCGCGACCGGACCCGGCGCGGCCGCGTTCCACGTGGGGCGCCGCCCCTTCCGGGCGTCACCGTAGAGAGTGAACTGGGAGATCACGAGCAGCGGCGCCCCCACGTCCGAACACGACTTCTCGTCCTCGAGGATCCGTACGGACCACAGCTTGCGGGCGAGCTGCTCCGCCTTCTGCGGGGTGTCGTCGTGCGTCACTCCGACAAGGACGCACAACCCCTGTCCGATGATCTCCCCGACGGTCTCGCCGTCCACGACGACCCGCGCTCCGTCCACCCTCTGCACCACTGCACGCATACGGACCATGATGCCCTGCGTCCATCCAGGTCCGTTCGGGTGCGGAGACCCTGCGCCCGGACCTCACCCAGTGGCACGATGCGTGCAGGCGGTGCCTTGTGCGGGCAAACGTGATGCGGTCGCACACCGCCCGAGGGGAACGGAAGACGCGCATGACCACACCCATTGAGGACGGCCCCATGCTCAAGGCAGCCGACAGCCTGCAGCCCCGGCCGCCGAGCCAGCGCTCCGGCCGGCAGGCGGACGCCCCCGGCCGCGGCCTCGGTGAGCTGAGCCTGGTGGAGCTGCGCGCCCGGCGCGGGGACGCCCGGCGGGACGAGGCCGACCTCAGCTACGTGCGGCGGCTGCTCCAGGGCCGCGTCGACATCCTCCGGGCCGAGCTGGCCCGCCGCTCCTCCCCGGGCGCCCCGGTCATGGCCCGCCTGGTCGTGGACCGGCTGTCGGAGATCCTCGCGGACGGCCCCTCGGACCACCGCTCGTCCGCCCGCCACGTGACGGTGGGCACGCCGCACAGCGAGGAGTTCCGGCGGCTGGCCGAGGACATGCTGTCGGAGGTCGAGCTGTCGGACCTGGGCGCGCGTACGGACGCCGAGCTGCACGAGGCGATGGGCCGCCTGGCGTCGTACGAACGGCAGGTGTCGGTGCGGCGCCAGCTGCTGCAGCGGACGGCGGACGACTGCAGTGCCGAAATCGCCCGCAGGTACCGTGAAGGGGAAGCACAAGTGGACGACCTCCTCGCATGACGCACCGACGCGGCGACGCTCGAGCGCGCTGACGCACGAGCGCGCTGACGTCCTGACTCACAGGCGCACCGGGGCCGGTCCGCAGCCCGCTCGGGCCGGGAGAAATCCGCGTGCGAGCGCCGCGGGCGGGCCCCTAGCGTCGCGGCCATGAGCCTCGACATCCGTACGATCACCGACGCCGACCTGCCGGACTGGGCCCGGGCCCGCCGCACCGGCTACCTCCTCCCGCCCTCCGTGAGCAAGACCGAGCTCGCCTTCCGCCGCGAGCTCATGGACCTCGAACGCACCCAGGGCGCGTTCGACGACGGCCGCTGCGTGGCCACCTACCGCAGCTTCACGCAGCGGCTCAGCGTCCCCGGCGGCGCCTCGGTGACCGCGAACGCCGTCAGCAACGTGAGCGTCTCGGCCACGCACCGCCGCCGCGGGCTGCTCAGCCGCATGACGGACCGCGACCTGCGGGAGGCCAAGGAGCGCGGCGACGCCGCGGCGACGCTGATCGCCGCCGAGTACCCGATCTACGGCCGCTTCGGCTTCGGCCCCGCCGCCCGGGTCACGGAGTGGGAGGTGGACGTGGCCCGCACCGGCCTGGACCCGCGCCACTCGGGCCCCGGGGACGGCGGCCGGGTCGACTACGTGGACGCCGCCGAGGTCCGCGAGCACGGGCCCGCGCTGTACGAGCGGGTACGGGCCGTGCGGCACGGCCTCGTCGACCGTCCGGACGTGTGGTGGCGGCGCAACACCGGCGCGCTCCCGGTGGACGACGGCCCGTGGGCCGAGCCGTTCTTCGTGCTCCACCGGTCGGCGGAGGGCAGCGTCGACGGGCTCCTTGTCTTCACGTCCGACGACCGGTGGGAGGCCAAGCTGCCGCACCAGACGGCGACCGTCCTGGACCTCGTCGCGGTCACCCCCGCCGCCGAGCGCGCCCTGTGGCTGTTCCTGCTGTCGGCCGACTGGATCACCCGCGTCCGCACCGGCCACCGCGCGCCGGACGACATCCTGCCGCTGCTGCTGCCGGACCCGCGGGCCGCGCGCGTGGTCACGCACGCCGACTTCCTGTGGGTGCGCCCCCTGGATGTACCGGAGTTGCTGCGGGCGCGCACGTACCCCGTCGCCGGATCACTCGTCATCGACGTCACCGACCGCTCCGGACTGGCCGGCGGGCGCTTCCTGCTGGAGGCCGGCCCCGGCGGCGCCTCCTGCGCCCCCACGCGCCGCCCGGCCGATCTCACCCTGTCCGTCGCGGAGTTGGGGAGCCTCCTGCTCGGCGACGAGTCGGCCGTACGGCTCGCGGCGCTGGGCCGCGTGGACGAGGAGACCCCGGGCACCCTGGCCCGCGCGGACGCTCTGCTGCGCACGGGGCGGCGGCCGTGGTGCGCCGACGTGTTCTGATCCGGTGGCGGCGCGCGGGCGGCTCTCAGGCGGCTCTCAGGCGGCTCTCAGGCGGCTCTCGGGCGGCTCTCGGGCGGCGGAAAAAGTGACATTCAATTTCGCCACTTTCCCCGGCAAACCACCCAGGCCGTCCCACCACCCTTGACCTCAACCGGACTTGAGATTCCAGACTTCTGGTCAACGGCTCACGGGCCGCCACTCACCCGCCCCGTCTCCCAGAAGGGCCCATCGTGTCCGAGAGCACCTTCCGACTCGCCGTCATCGTCGGCTCCACCCGCGACGGGCGCTTCGGCCCCACCGTCGCCAAGTGGTTCGCCGAGCAGGCCGCCCGGCACGGTGACATCGAGGTCGACCTGGTCGACCTCGCCCTCCACCCCCTGCCGATGCGCCTCAGCCCCGAGCCCACCGCCGAGGACGCCGCCGCGCTCGCCGAGGTGACGCCGCGCCTGGAGCAGGCCGACGCGTTCGTCGTCCTGACGCCCGAGTACAACCACAGCTACCCGGCGTCCCTGAAGAACCTCATCGACTGGCACTACACCCAGTGGCAGGCCAAGCCGGTCGGCTTCGTCTCGTACGGCGGCCTCTCCGGCGGCCTGCGCGCGGTCGAGCACCTGCGCCCGGTCTTCACCGAGCTGCACGCGGTCACCATCCGCGAGCAGGTCAGCTTCCACAACCCCTGGGGCAAGTTCGACGACGACGGCCGCCACCTGGACGCGGAGGCCGGCGAGCAGGCCGCCGGCGCGGCCAAGGTCATGATCGACCAGCTGACCTGGTGGGCCCTGTCGCTGCGGGAGGCGCGCGCCGCCCGCCCCTACGGCGCCTGACCGGACCCCCGGTCCGCCGGTCCCCCCGGCCGGACCCGTCCACGCGGCGCACACGAACTCCTGCCCCCGGCCCTACCCCCGTTGGGGCCGGTGGCAGGCACATCGTGCCGAGCGGGCAACGCCTCATCACCCTCCTCCGACCGAGTGCCCGTCAGATACCCCCGGATGGGGTTGATTTGGCGAACTGTGCCGGGCGGGCCGCCGCATAGGCTGGTAAGGGGTCGGCCGCACTCGGTCCGGCGTCCCGTGAGCCGGCCAGGGGAGGACTCGTGAAGCAACTTCCGTACCAGTGCGGGATCGACGCCGCCATCGACGTCGTCGACGGCAAGTGGAAGGTCCTGATCCTCTGGGCGCTGGACGAACGCGCGCGCCGCTTCGGCGAGACCAGGCGGCTGCTGCCGGGCATCAGCGAGAAGGTGCTGGCCCAGCAGCTCCGCGAGCTGGAGGCCGACGGCATCGTCCACCGCGAGGTCTACGACCAGGTGCCCCCGAAGGTCGAGTACTCCCTCACGGAGCAGGGCCGGTCCCTGAACGCCGCCCTGGCCCCCCTGGGCGCCTGGGGCAAGGAGCGCCTGGCCCGCCTCGCGGCGGAAGAGGCCCCGGCGGCGTGACCGCGGCGTCGGCGACCGCCTTCCGGTCCGCCGGCGTCGTGGTGGTCGTGAACGGCAACCCGGTGTCCGCCATGGCCTTCACCGTCACCCTGGACCGCTGCCCCCCCCGCCGCTCCCAAACTTTTGCAAGCACTTGCTTGCAAAAGTTAGCAGCGTGGGGCAGCCTGGGCGCATGGCATCACTCAACGTCGGCAATCTCGGCGAGTACCTGCGCGAGCAGCGGCGCAACGCGCAGCTCACCTTGCGGCAGCTCGCCGATGCCGCCGGAGTGTCCAACCCGTATCTCAGCCAGATCGAGCGCGGCCTGCGCAAGCCGAGCGCCGAGATCCTGCAGCAGCTCGCCAAGGCGCTGCGGATCTCCGCCGAGACCTTGTACGTGCAGGCCGGGATCCTCGACGAGCGGGACCGGGACGAGGCGGAGGTCCGCAGTGTGATCCTCGCCGACCCCTCGATCAACGAGCAGCAGAAGCAGGTGCTGCTCCAGATCTACGAGTCCTTCCGCAAGGAGAACGGGCTCGCGACGGACGACGCCAGCAAACCCTCCAGCTGATCCGGGAGACCAACGCCATGGCCATCACCACGCAGGACATCCGCAACGCGGCGACCGACACGGCCTACGCCGCCGCGGGTGCCGCGGACCTCACCGCGGAGAAGCTCGGGCAGCTGATCACCGAGGCGCCCGAGCGCATCGAGCAGCTGAAGAAGACCGACCCCAAGGCGGTGCAGGAGCGGGTCGCGCGGCAGGCCAAGGAGGCCCAGGCCACGCTGACCGCGAAGTTCACCGAGATCGTCGGCTCGCTCGACAGCGACGTGAAGAACCTGGGGCAGACCGCGCAGGACCTGGCGCTCAAGGGCGTCGGGCAGGCCGTCGGGTACGCGGCGGCGGCCGGCGAGCAGTTCGAGAAGCTGGCCGAGCGCGGCCGTACGGCCGTGAAGCAGTGGCGCGGCGATGTCGCCGACGAGTTCCAGGACATCGCCGTGGCCATCGAGCCGGAGGCGGGGACGAAGACGGAGACGGCCGGGCCGGAGGCCGGGAAGACCGCCGAGGACAAGGCGGCCGCCGACGCCGACGCCTCGGAGGACGCCGGGGACAAGCCCGCCGCCCGCAAGGCCCCGGCCAAGAAGACGGCCGCCGCGAAGAAGGCCGACGCCAAGACCGGCGAGTAACCGGCTCACGGCAGCGTGCCGCGTACGGTCCGGGCACATTTCGCGTGCCCGGACCGTTCTCCGGGTACGGTGGCGGTCAGGACGGACCGAACGAGACGGGCAAGGTGAGCGACGTGCTTCTGCAAGCCTTCGGCGAAGTCATGTACTGGGTGTCGATCGGCCTGCTCGTGTTCAGCCTGTTCGCGTTCGTCAACGCCGCCGTGCACCGCGAGGACGCCTATCGCGCCGCGGACAAGCAGTCCAAGGCGTTCTGGCTGATCATCCTCGGCGTCGCCGTCGCCGTGAACCTCTTCATGGGGATCATGAGCTTTCTGCCGGTCCTCGGCCTGATCGCCACGATCGTCTACATCGTGGACGTCCGGCCGGCGCTCAAGCAGGTCTCGGGCGGCCGCGGCCCGCGCCGCCGCGGCGGCGGCTCCAGCTCGGACGGCCCCTACGGGCCGTACAACGGCCGCCGCTGACGCCCGGCGCCTACGTCCGTACCGGCGGCACGGCCGCCCGCCCCGCGGGCCAGTGGGGCCGGTCGCCCTCCGCGGGAGCCCGGCCGCCCCGGTCGAGCAGCAGCACCGCGAGGTCGTCGGTCAGCTCCCCGCCGTTGAGGTCCTGCACCTCGGCGACCGCCGCGTCCAGGAGCTCCTGGCCGCGCAGCCCTTCCGCGAGCCGGCGGCCGATCAGTTCGATCATGCCCTCCTGGCCCAGGCGCCGCGTCCCGGCCCCGACCCGGCCCTCGATCAGGCCGTCGGTGTACATCAGCAGGCTCCAGAGGCCACCGAGTTCGACCTGGCGGCGCGGCCAGCGGGCGCGCCGGAGCAGGCCGAGCGCCGGGCCGCCGTCCTCCTGCGGCAGCAGGTGCGGGGCCGCGCCGGGGCGTACGAGCAGCGGGGCGGGGTGGCCGGCGAGGCTGAGGCCCGCCCGGCGCCCGTCCGCCGATATGTCGACGGTGCACAGCGTCGCGAAGGTCTCGTCGTCCGCGCGCTCGTGCTCCAGGACCTGCTGGAGGGTGGCGAGGAGCTCGTCGCCGCAGAGCCCGGCGAAGGTCAGCGCACGCCAGGCGATGCGCAGTTCGACGCCGAGGGCGGCCTCGTCGGGGCCGTGGCCGCTGACGTCGCCGATCATCGCGTGGACGGTGCCGTCGGGCGTGCGGACCATGTCGTAGAAGTCGCCGCCGAGCAGGGCGCGGCTGCGGCCGGGCCGGTAGCGGGCGGCGAAGCGCAGGCCGGAGCCGGCGAGCAGCGGGGTGGGCAGCAGACCGCGTTCGAGACGGGCGTTCTCCTGGGCGCGCAGCCGGGACTCGGTGAGCTGCCGCTGGGCGAGGTCGGCGCGCTTGCGCTCGACGGCGTAGCGAATGGCCCGGCTGAGGACGCGCCCGTCGAGCTCGTCGCGGGAGAGGTAGTCCTGGGCGCCGACGCGTACGGCCTCGGCGGCCCGGTCGGTGTCCGCCTCGGCGGTCAGGGCGAGCACGGCGTGGTGCGGGGCGAGCTCCAGCACCTGGCGCAGGGTGTCCAGCTCGTCGGGGCGGCCGGGCCCGCCGCCCGGGGTGCCCGCGGCCGCGCCGGCGTCCGCCAGGTCGAGGAGGATGCAGTGGACGTCGTCGGTGAGGAGCCGCTCGGCCTCGGTGAGGTTGCGGGCGGTGCGGATGCGGACCGGCTTGCCCTCGGCCCCCGACATCTCGGTGATGTCCGGCATCGACAGCGGCCCGGCGGGGTCGCCTTCGATCACCAGGAGGTTCAGCCCGGCGTCGGGTGCCGGTGCGGCAGCCTGCTCCGGGGCCCTCGGCGCGGGTACGGACATGGTCACGGTTTCCTTCCTCCTCCGGCGACCGCCGGAGGTGCCTCCGCCCCCCTGAAGGCATGGCACCCCGCCGACCGGCGGGTGCCGAACGCGACCATAGCGGCAGGGCACTGTCCAACGGAATGGAGCGGAGCCACTCGCCGCTGTCATATGCCCCAGCCAGGGCGGCTTTTGGTGCGTGCGGGGAGGAACCCGCGATGACATACATCACCCCGGCGGGGGGCGCTCCGCGCGACGCGCGTCACACCCGGGCGGGCGCTATCCGGGCCGTACGACCCCCAGCACCGGCATCGACCCCGCTCCCGCCATCGTGACCTGCCGGCCGGGCCGCGGCGCGTGCACGATCGCGCCGTCGCCCACGTACACGCCCACGTGGCTCGCGTCGGCGAAGTAGATGATCAGGTCGCCCGGCCGCATGTCCTTGAGGCCGATCTTCGGCAGCTGCCGCCACTGGTCCTGCGAGGTGCGCGGGATCACCCGGCCGGCGGCCGCCCACGCCTTGAGCGTCAGCCCGGAGCAGTCGTACGTGTCCGGGCCCTCGGCGCCCCACACGTAGTTCTTGCCGATCTGGGCCGCGGCGAAGTCGACCGCGCGCCTGCCCTCGGCCGTCGCCGCGCCCGAGCCCTTGAGGGCGGCGCCCTTGACCGCGTCCGAGGCGAGCCACTTCTGCTGGGACTGGCGCGCCCGCTCCTCCTCCAGCTGCCGCAGCCGTTCCTTCTCCTTCTCCTCCAGCTTCGACTCCAGCTCCTTGGCGGCCGCGAGCTTCGCCTCGACCTGCTTCTTCGCTCCCTCCTTCTTGCGGCGCTCGCCGTCGAGGGTCTTCCAGCGCTCGCCGGCGGCCTTGGCGTAGCCGTCGAGGGTCCTCTGGACCGCGGCGACCTCGGTGATCAGCCCGCGCGTGGCGGCCTGCCCCTTGTGCGTGAGGGCCACGCCGTCGAAGAAGCTCTCCGGGGAGCCGGAGAGCAGGAGGCGGGCCTGGGGCGGGAGGGTGCCGTCGCGGTACTGGGCGCGGGCCAGGGAGCCGGCCTGGTTCTTGAGGCGGTTCATCCGCTCCTGGGCCTCGGCCGCGGACTTCGCGATCTCGGTGATCGACTTCTCCTGGCGGCGCTGGGCCTCGTCGGCCGCGTTGTAGGCGTCGGTGGCGGCCTCGGCCTGCCGGTAGAGGCCCTCGACCTCCTTGTGGACGTCCTCCAGGGTGCGCGGCGGCTTCGGTGCCGCAGAGGCCGTGCCGGGCATGGTGACCACCACCCCGGCCACGGCCAGTACGCATATCAATGCGGTCACCGAGATCACGCGCTTGCCTCCGCAGCCCTCGTCCCTGCCGCCCGCCATGCTCCCAGTGTTCGCCGTGCCCGCACTCCAGCCGTTCCGCCCCACAGGCCACCTCCGCGGCTACCGCCCCCACGTCTGACATACCGTCACGCGAGGAAGGGATGCTGCCATGACCTCCCGTAAACCGACAGAGATCTGCATCACACTCGCGAAGATCGGCGGAATGGGGCCGCTCCAAGATCTCGTCGAGGGCCACCACCCTGACGGGTGAGGTTCACCCTCCGTTCACTCCGCCCCATCGACCGCTTCACCTGATCTGCCTAATTTCGCCAATAGAGGGTGCGGGCAGAACCGCCCGCACCGGTCACCTCTCGCACGCCGTCCCCGCGGCGGCTCCCGGAAGGAACACCCGAAAGTGAAGCTTCAGCGCAAGAACCGGCTCCGCGCCGTCGCTCTCGGCGCCATCGCCGTCTCCGGTGCCCTGGTCCTCACGGCGTGCGGCTCCGACGACAACAGCGGTGGTGGTTCCACCGGCGGCGGCTCCACCAAGGCCGCGGGCAACATCAAGTGCGAGGGCAAGGGCCAGCTCCTGGCCTCGGGCTCGTCCGCGCAGAAGAACGCCATGGACCTGTGGGTGAAGAACTTCACGGCGGCCTGCAAGGACATCCAGATCAACTACAAGCCCACCGGTTCGGGCGCGGGCATCCAGGAGTTCCTGCAGGGCAAGACCGCCTTCGCGGGCTCCGACTCGGCGCTCAAGCCGGAGGAGGTCACCAAGTCCAAGGAGGTCGTCAAGGGCGGCCAGGGCATCAACCTGCCCCTGCTCGGCGGCCCGATCGCGATCGGCTACAAGGTGCCCGGCGTGGACAACCTGGTCCTGGACGCCGACACCCTCGCCAAGATCTTCGACTCGAAGATCGAGAAGTGGAACGACGAGGCGATCAAGAAGCTCAACCCGGACGCCAAGCTCCCGGACCTCAAGATCCAGGCGTTCCACCGCTCCGACGAGTCGGGCACCACGGACAACTTCACCAAGTACCTCAAGGCCGCCGCCGACAAGTCGTGGCCGTACGAGGCCGGCAAGGCCTGGAAGGCCAAGGGCGGCCAGGCGGCCGACGGCTCCGCCGGTGTCTCCTCGCAGGTCAAGCAGACCGACGGGGCGATCTCCTACTTCGAGCTGTCCTACGCCACGGCCAACTCGATCAAGACGGTGAAGCTCAACACCGGCGCGTCCGCCCCCGTCGAGGCCACCTCCGACAACGCCTCCAAGGCCATCGCCGAGGCGAAGATCACCGGCACCGGCAAGGACCTCGCCCTCAAGCTCAACTACACCACCAAGGCCGAGGGCGCCTACCCGATCACCCTGGTCACGTACGAGATCGTCGGCGACAAGGGCAACAAGGCGGAGACCCTCCCCGCGGTCAAGTCCTTCCTGACCTACATCGCGAGCGAGGACGGCCAGTCGGTCCTGAAGGACATGGGCTACGCCCCGCTGCCCGCCGAGATCGCCACCAAGGTCCGCGAGACGGTCGCGAGCCTCTCCTGACCCGCGTGTGACCGGGTTCCGCCGCCGGAACCCGGTCACGCCATCCGGTGCACCGCCGCACCAGGGCCGCGTCCCCCGCCGGGAAGCGGCCCCGCAGACCGGAGAACCTCATGGACATAACCCCAGCCACCACAGCCGGACCGCAGCCTCCCCCCGGCAAGGAGCGGCCGTCGGCCGCCACCCGCCCGGGCGACCGGATCTTCCTCGCCCTCTCCCGCGGCTCCGGCCTCCTGCTTCTGGTGATCATGGCCGCCATCGCGGTCTTCCTCACCGTCCGGGCCACCAACGCCCTCTCCCACAACGAAGGCAGCTTCTTCACCACCTTCGAGTGGAACGCCAACGCCACGCCGCCGGTCTTCGGCATCGCCGTCCTGGCCTTCGGCACCGTCGTCAGCTCGCTGATCGCGATGGTCATCGCGGTGCCCGTCGCCATCGGCGTCGCGCTCTTCATCTCGCACTACGCCCCGCGCCGGCTCGCCGCCCCGCTCGCGTACGTGATCGACCTGCTCGCCGCCGTGCCGTCCATCGTCTACGGCCTGTGGGGCGCCCTCTTCCTGGTGCCGCACCTGGGCGGCCTCTACAGCTGGCTGGACGACTACCTCGGCTGGACCGGCATCTTCGCGTACCACGACGGTGCCGCCCGCTCCCTGTTCACCATCGGCATCCTGCTGGCGATCATGATCCTGCCGATCGTCACCAGCGTCAGCCGCGAGGTCTTCCTGCAGGCCCCGAAGATGCACGAGGAGGCCGCGCTCGCGCTCGGCGCCACCCGCTGGGAAGTCATCCGGATGGCCGTCCTCCCCTTCGGCCGCTCCGGCGTCATCAGCGCCTCGATGCTCGGCCTCGGCCGCGCCCTCGGCGAGACGATGGCCGTCGCGACCGTCCTCTCCCCCAGCTTCATCATCGGCACGAGCCTGCTGGACCCGGGCGGCGGCACGTTCGCGCAGAACATCGCGAGCAGCTTCAAGGAGTCCGGTGAGATCGGCAAGGACGCCCTGATCGCCTCCGGCCTCGTCCTCTTCGTCCTGACCCTGCTGGTCAACGGCGCGGCCCGGATGATCATCGCGCGTCGCAAGGAGTACTCGGAATGAGCGACGTGACCATCGACCAGCCGCTGGTCGCCGACAGCGCCCCGCAGCCGCGCCCCGTCTCCCTGCACCAGCCGCGCCTGCCGCGCTGGACCCCGGCCGCCGTCGCCGCCGGCGCCGCCGCCGCGGGCTGCGGCATCGGCCTGGGCGCCGCGCTGAGCAGCCGGATCCAGTGGGGCCTGATAGCCGGCGGACTCTTCGTCCTCGTGATGTACGCGCTCGCGGCCCGCGTCGAGGGCCGCCGGCAGGCGAAGGACCGCCTCGCCACCAGCCTCGTCTGGGTCTGCTTCCTGCTCGCCGTCGTGCCGCTGGTCTCGCTGGTCTGGGAGACCGTCGCCCGCGGCGCGAAGGTCCTCGACGGGAACTTCCTCACCCACTCCATGGGCGGGGTGCTGACCATCCAGCCCGGCGGCGGCGTCTACCACGCGATCATCGGCACCCTGGAGCAGGTCGGCATCGCCACGGCCGTAGCGGCCCCCGTCGGCCTGCTGACGGCGATCTACCTGGTCGAGTACGGCCGGGGCCGGCTGGCCAAGGCCGTGACGTTCTTCGTGGACGTCATGACGGGCATCCCCTCGATCGTCGCGGGCCTGTTCATCCTGAGCTTCTGGATCCTCATGCTCGACTTCGGCTACTCCGGCTTCGCCGGGGCGATGGCCCTGGCGATCCTGATGATGCCGGTCGTGGTCCGCTCGACCGAGGAGATGCTCAAGCTCGTCCCCAACGAGCTGCGCGAGGCCTCGCTGGCCCTGGGCGTGCCCAAGTGGCGCACGATCCTCAAGGTCGTGCTGCCCACGGCGATCGGCGGCATCGCCACCGGCGTCACGCTGGCCATCGCCCGCATCGCCGGCGAGTCCGCCCCGATCGTCCTCC
The DNA here is from genome assembly GCF_024519335.1 of Streptomyces telluris. NCBI lineage: Bacteria > Bacillati > Actinomycetota > Actinomycetes > Kitasatosporales > Streptomycetaceae > Streptomyces > Streptomyces telluris. The sequence continues at coordinate 25,122 of NZ_JANIID010000003.1, read as the reverse complement.
TGGTCTTCGGCTCCCAGGTGATCAACAACAACCCCTTCGAAGGCGCACAGTCCTCCCTGCCGTACTACATCTACGAGCAGTGGGCGGCCGGCAACGACGCCAGCTACGACCGCGCCTGGGCGGCGGCTCTCGTCCTCATCGCCTTCGTCATGATCCTCAACCTGGTGGCCCGCGGCATCGCCCGCTGGAAGGCCCCCAAGACCGGCCGCTGACGCGGTTTTTTCCGAAAGAAGTAGTGATCCCCATGGCCAAGCGAATCGACGTCAGCGGCCTCTCCGCCTACTACGGCGCCCACAAGGCCATCGACGACATCTCCATGACCGTCGAGCCCCGCTCCGTGACCGCCTTCATCGGCCCCTCCGGCTGCGGCAAGTCCACCTTCCTGCGCACCCTGAACCGCATGCACGAGGTCACCCCCGGCGGCCGGGTCGAGGGCAAGGTCATGCTGGACGACGAGAACCTCTACGGCGCCGGCGTCGACCCGGTCTCCGTGCGCCGCACGGTCGGCATGGTCTTCCAGCGGCCGAACCCCTTCCCGACCATGTCGATCTACGAGAACGTGGCCGCGGGCATCCGGCTCAACGGCGGGCGCATCCGCAAGTCCGAGCTGGACGGCGTGGTCGAGAAGTCCCTGCAGGGCGCGAACCTCTGGAAGGAGGTCAAGGACCGGCTGAACAAGCCGGGAGCGGGCCTCTCCGGCGGTCAGCAGCAGCGGCTGTGCATAGCCCGGGCGATCGCGGTGGAGCCGCAGGTCCTGCTGATGGACGAGCCCTGCTCGGCGCTCGACCCGATCTCGACGCTCGCGATCGAGGATCTGATCGGGGAGCTGAAGGAGCGCTTCACGATCGTGATCGTCACGCACAACATGCAGCAGGCTGCGCGCGTCTCGGACCGCACCGCCTTCTTCAACCTGGCGGGCGTAGGCCAGCCGGGCCGTCTCGTCGAGATCGACGAGACGGCACGCATCTTCTCGAACCCGTCGGTCCAGGCGACGGAGGACTACATCTCGGGCCGGTTCGGATAAGGATCACGGGAGGCCGTGGGACGCGCAGGGTCTGGTCCGGGACGTAAAGCGAAGCAGTCCCGGACCAGATCCGGAGCGGCCCGCGGCCGCGCCCGGCAACGGCGCGGCGCCCCGTGAACCGGACAGCGCCGGCCACAAGGCCGTCTCGCGGTGCTGCATGGCGGTGCCACCGCAAGACGAAGGCCCGCCCCCCTGTTCGTACCAGGGGGGCGGGCCCATATGCGTCTGCCGGGTGCGGCTAGCCGAAGGCCAGGTTGACCACCCAGTAGCTGAGCGCAGCGACGGCGGCCGCGGCCGGCATCGTGATGAACCAGCCCAGGATGATGTTCTTGGCGACGCCCCAGCGGACCGCGTTCACCCGCTTGGTCGCACCGACGCCCATGATCGCCGAGGTGATCACATGCGTGGTGGAGATCGGCGCGTGGAACATGAAGGCCGTCGTGAACATGACCGACGCACCGGTGGTCTCGGCCGCGAAGCCCTGCGGCGGGTCCAGCTCGATGATCTTGCGGCCGAGCGTCCGCATGATCCGCCAGCCGCCCGCGTAGGTGCCGAGCGAGAGCATGATCGCGCAGGAGAGCTTGACCCAGACCGGGATGGCGTCGCCCTTGGCCTGCACATCGCCGATGACCAGCGCCATCATCACGATGCCCATGGTCTTCTGGGCGTCCTGCAGACCGTGGCCGAGCGCCATGCCGGCGGCCGAGACCGTCTGGGCGATCCGGAAGCCGCGCTTGGCCTTGTGCGGGTTGGCCCGGCGGAACATCCACATGATCGCGACCATCACCAGATAGCCGAGGATCAGGCCGACGAAGGGCGAGAGGAACATCGGAATGACGATCTTCTCGACGACGCCCGACCAGATGACGCCGGTGCCGCCCGCGAGCGCCGCGCCCACCATGCCGCCGAAGAGGGCGTGCGAGGAGGACGAGGGCAGGCCGAAGTACCAGGTGATCAGGTTCCAGGCGATCGCGCCGATCAGGGCCGCGAAGAGGATGCCCATCCCCTTGTCGCCGGTCGGCGACTCGATCAGGCCTTCGCTGACCGTCTTGGCCACCCCGCTGCCCAGGAAGGCACCGGCGAGGTTCATCACGGCCGCCATCGCGAGGGCCGCGCGCGGGGTCAGCGCCCGCGTGGAGACCGAGGTCGCGATGGCGTTCGCGGAGTCGTGAAAGCCGTTGGTATAGGTGAAGCCGAGCGCGACCCCGATGGTCACGACGAGAGCGAAGGTGTCCACCGGGGGTCAGGACTCCTTGACCGCGATGGTCTCGACCGTGTTGGCGACGTGCTCGAACGCGTCCGCCGCCTCTTCCAGCACATCCACGATCTGCTTGAGCTTCAGCACCTCGATGGCGTCGTACTTGCCGTTGAAGAGCTGGGCCAGGAGCTTGCGGTGGATCTGGTCCGCCTGGTTCTCCAGACGGTTCACCTCGATCCAGTACTCCGTGAGATTGGTCATGGTGCGCAGGTTCGGCATGGCCTCGGCGGTCAGCTCCGCGGCCCGCGCGAGGACCTCGATCTGCTGCTCGACGCCCTTGGGGAGTTCCTCGATCTGGTACAGGACGACCAGGTCGACGGCCTCCTCCATGAAGTCCATGATGTCGTCGAGCGAGCCGGCGAGGGCGTAGATGTCCTCGCGGTCGAACGGCGTGATGAACGAAGAGTTCAGCTGGTGGAAGATCGCGTGCGTCGCATCGTCACCCGCGTGCTCCGCTGCGCGCATCCGCTCGGCGATCTCGGCCCGGGCGGACGTATCCGCTCCGAGCAGTTCCATCAGGAGCTTGGAGCCCGTGACGATGTTGTCCGCGGAGGCGGCGAACATGTCGTAGAAGCTCGTCTCCCTGGGGGTCAGACGAAAGCGCACGTGGGATCCTCGGGGTGCAACGGATTCGGTCTCGTTGATGCTAGGCGCATCACCCAGTCACAGCTAACTGGCATTCCCTCAGTGTCGCCCATCGGGCAGAGTGCTCATGAAGCCAGGTACCGCCGCAGCGGGCAAAATTCTGTACCCTATACCCGCTGGGGGTATACGAGTGGGGTATGCCCGGCAGCAAGGGCGAATCCCGGGCCGCGGGCCCGCCGGACGGCAGGAGGACGGACGCCATGACGACCACGGAAGCCCCCCCGGCCGGCGGCGACGACGCACCGGTGACGGGCACGGCCGCGGCCTGCCACGCCGAGGCCCCCGCCGGAGAGCACTCCGGCCCGCACGGCTACAGCCATCAGAAGGACCAGCACCTCAAGCGCCTGCGCCGGATCGAGGGCCAGATCCGCGGCCTCCAGCGCATGGTCGAGGAAGACGTCTACTGCATCGACATACTCACCCAGGTGTCGGCCGGCACGAAGGCGCTGCAGTCCTTCGCCCTGCAGCTCCTGCAGGAGCACCTGCGGCACTGCGTCGCCCAGGCCGCGGTCAAGGGCGGGGACGAGATCGACGCCAAGGTCGCGGAGGCCAGCGCGGCGATCGCGCGCCTGCTGCGGACCTGAGCGGCTCCGGTGTCCCGCCGGAGCCCGGCGGGACACCGGAGCACTGCACCGAGGGACCGCGCCGCGGCACCGGACCGCCCCGGGCGGTCAGTCCTCGCGCTTGCCCCCTGCGGGAACGACCCGCAAAACCTCGTCGATACGATCGGCGCTCAGCCGATCCTCATCCGCACTGGACGCGGCGATCATCAAATCACCGTAGAGATCGATCTCGATGAGGGCCACGGGATCCGGCCCGCCCGACGAACCGCGTCGCGAAACCACGTGATTCACCTCCTCGGGTCTTTCGCTCGGGTCTGGGTCTTTCGAGGTTTCCTCGCCTTACCAGCGTAGTGATCGGTACACATGGCGCGCATGGCACAGAAGGACCATTTCCATGGCCAACTACGCCCTGCCGCGTCAATTCCGCGGCGATCCGACCTTCCCCGCATAGATATCGGCGGCCTCGGGTAGGTCCACGGCCACATCGGCGCCGAAGTCGTACAACTCGACCGTCGACACCACCGTCATAGGGGCCGGCGGCGCCGACGGACCCGTGCCCTCCACGCTGAAGCGGTGCCGCAGCCGGCGCGGCCTGCCCTGCTCGTCCAGATAGGCGTCGAAGGCCACCGTGCCGCTGGAGAAACCTTTGGCCGCCGTGGCCAGCGGCGCCCGGTCGCGCGCCGGGGCGAAGTGCGCCGCCCGGCCCAGGTCGATGGTGCCCCAGTAGTGCCGCACCCGGACCCCGCCGACCCGCTCGTCCCGCATGTACGTCACCTCGCGGGCGCCGCCCAGCAGTTCGGCCGCGGCGAGCGGGTCGGTGGCGCCGCTGGTCAGGAGGTTCCCGTCGGCGAGCGAGGCCGTGTCGAGCCGCACCCACTTGTCGGCCGGGACCCCGGCGCCGCGGTTCTTCATGAAGAGCTCGCCTGGGGAGAACACCTCCGTGATCGGGCGGTGCTCGGCCGCGCCCGCCGCGTCCTCGGGCACCAGCACCGTCAGCCGCCCGGCGGGCCGCGTGAAGTCGTACCCGCCGGAGCCGTGGATGGTCAGCCGCGTGCCGCCGCTGACCGTCTCCATGGAGGTGCGCACCAGCGCCCGGCCCTCCCGGGCCAGCGTGCGCGCGGCGCCGCGCACCGCGGCGCGCGCCTGCCCGGGGTCGGCGCCGTCACCCGCCTGCCGGGCCTGGCCGCTCAGGCTCTTCAGGCTGTCGTGCAGCTCGGGGGCCTCGCGGGCGGCCGGGCCGTGCAGCGTGCAGCCGGACATCAGGAGGCCCAGGGCGAGGCCGGCCGCCACCGCGCGGCCGACGGCCGCGCCCCTGGCGCGTCCCCGTCTCCCGCGTCGTTCTCCGCCGCTTCTCTCTCTCCGCGCCACCATGCCTTGCCAGCCCCCTGCCACCGACCCGCTGTGGAACCCGTTACTGCCAACGACGGCGTGGGCGCCGCCGTCACGGCCCGGTAGCGTGGTCACGTGTCCGACCGCGCATCCGTGGAGCCCTCCGCGGACCACTTCACGAGCACCAGCGAGCAGGGATCCTTCTGCTCGGCCCGCTGTACGTGCGGCTGGCGCGGCCCCGCCCGCCGCGCCCGTTCCCTGGCCCGCGACGACGCCACGGCCCACGAGGCGGACGCCGGCGCGGCCTGAGCGGCCCGCCTCCACGACGCCTGATCCCGTCCCGCCCGGGTAGGCGGAACCACCCCTGCCCCCGCGCCATCTGTCCGGACGGCGGGGGAAAACCGGCAGCACATCGGGTGACGGGGGCGGGCATGACTGTTGACGAAAACGGGACGAGTGCGGGCGCACAGGGCATAGGCGCGAGCGCAGGCACGAACGCGGACAAGGGCGCACGGGCGGGCGGTGCGCACGGGTTCTTCGGCAGGCGGCAGCTGCTCGCCGCCGGGGCGGGGCTGGCCGCCGCCGGCACCTGGGCGGCCTCCTGCACCGACAGCCGCGGCCAGGAGCGCCCCGGCCGCATGGTCACCTCGGGCCGGGCCGTCCCCGCCGCACCGCGCCCCGATCCGGCGGCCGCCGACTGGACCGCCCTCGGCAAGGGCCTCTCCGGCAGCCTCGTCCGCCCCGGCGACGCCGACTACGCCGCGGCCCGGCAGCTCTACAACACCCGCTTCGACGGCCTGCGCCCGGCGGGGATCGCCTACGTGGCGAACGTCCAGGACGTCCGCGAGTGCCTCGCCTTCGCCCGCCGCCACAGCACCCTCATATCCATACGCAGCGGCGGTCACAGCTACGCCGGCTGGTCCAGCGGCACCGACCGGCTCGTCGTCGACGTCTCCCGGCTGAAGTCCGTCCGCACCCCGGACTCCCGGACCGCCGTGATCGGCGCGGGCGCCAAGCTCATCGACGTCCAGACCGTGCTGGCCGGGCAGGGCGCCACCCTCCCCTCCGGCTCCTGCCCGACGGTCGGCATCTCCGGCCTCGCCCTCGGCGGCGGACACGGCGTCACCTCCCGCGCCCACGGCCTGACCTGCGACAGCCTCACCGGCGCCACCCTCGTCACCGCCGACGGCAAGGTCCTCGATTGCGACGCCGAGCGCAACGCAGACCTCTTCTGGGCCCTGCGCGGCGCCGGCAACGGCAACTTCGGCGTGGTCACCGAACTCCGCTTCCGCACCCGCGCGGCGGCCGACGGCGTCACCGGCTACGTCTCCTGGCCCTGGTCGCGGGCCGCCGACGTGATCCGCGCCTGGCAGGAGTGGGGGCCGAGCCGGCCCGACGAGATCTGGTCCTCCTGCGACCTGTCGGCCGCCGCGGGCGGCTCCCCGCGCGTCTCCGTCTCCGCGTACTCCCTCGGCACCCACGGCGACCTGGAGAACGCCCTCGACCTGCTGGTGAGCAAGGTCGGCGGCGCGTCCAACGGCGTCCGGCTGCGCCGCCGCGCCCACCTCGACATGGTGCGCGCCTACGCGGGCTGCTCCGACAGGTCCCGGGCGCAGTGCCATCTGCCGGGCCGCACGCCCGGCCGCGACACGGCCGGCACCCTGCAGCGCGAGACGTACGGGGCACGCTCCGACTTCTACGACCGCTCGCTGAACGCGGCGGGCATACAGGCCCTCACCGGCCAGGTGGAACGTTTCGGCCGAGGGGGCGGCAGCGGCGGCGTCTCGGTCCAGCTGACGGCGCTGGGCGGTGCCGTCAACCGCGTCCAGCCCCTGGCCACGGCCTTCGTCCACCGCCGCTCGCGCTTCCTCGCCCAGTACCTGTCCCACTGGGCCGCGGGCGGCTCCGGCAGCAGCCAGGCGTCATGGCTGGACGGCACCCACGCCGCGATGCGCCGCCACGCCTCGGGGGCCGCGTACCAGAACTACGCGGACGCGGGCCTGAAGGACTGGCGCAAGGCGTACTACGGCGGCGCGGAGGGCCGCCTGACCAAGCTCAAGCACCAGTACGACCCGAACCGGCTGTTCGCCTTCCCACAGGCACTGTGAGGCCCGCGAAAAGGCGGGGGGAGCCCCTGGCTCCCCCCCGCCTCGCAGGCCTACGCCGCCAGGTCGTTGTCCCGGTGCCGGGGCACGCCCCGCTCGGCGTCGGCGGTTCCGGCGACCGGGGCCTCCGCCGCCGCGAGGGGCGGCGCGAGCGGGCGGTCCGAGCGGACGAGCCAGGCCGCACGCGTCCGCGCGACCGCGCGCGTGAGCGGGGTCAGCAGCATCATCGCCAGCGGCGCCAGGAGGAGCGCGACGGCCGTGCCCAGGGCGAGGCCGCCGATCACGTCCGTCGGGTAGTGCACGCCCATGTAGACGCGGCAGAAGCCCTCGAGGACGGCCAGGCCGATTCCGATCAGGCCGTACTTGCGGTTGGCGACGAAGAGGGCCACGCCGATCGCCATCGTCAGCGTCGCGTGGTCGCTGACGAAGGAGTAGTCGGTCTTGCCCTTGACCAGCACCTCCAGGCCCGGGTGGTCCAGGAAGGGCCGGGGCCGCTTCACGAAGCCGCGGATCGGGATGTTGACGAGGAGGGCGATGCCGGCGGCGAGCGGCGCCCACAGCAGCGCCGCGACGGCGGCCGGCGCGTCCTGCCGGCGGCGCAGGCTCCACCAGGCGAAGAACATGAGGACGGCCAGGCCCAGGATGATCCCGTACTCGCCGATGAACTCCATCGTGCGGTCGAGCCAGCCGGGGGCGCCCTTGGCGAGGCCGTTGATGTCGTACAGCGTGCTGGTGTCGGGGTTCGACCCGCCCCTGGCCTCCGTCATGGGGTACCCCATCGCGAGTCCAGCCATGTGCCGTGGCCCCTTATCTGTCGCCTGTCGCTACGTCCAGCTGCCGACCCCCGTGGTCCGTGCGTCGCTGTAGCCCCCGCCCAGTGGCGCTGCTTTCCCACTCCCATGGAACGCCCCACTCCGGCCGGGCGTTCCACTCTTCTCCCAATGATCACCAGGACGTTATGGAAGGGTGACCCATCGTCGCAGTTCGTCCTGGGGCGTTCATGCGGCGTTGGCCGCGGGCAATGCTTTCGCGCCATCCTGAGTGACCCGGGTCGCCCCGATGTAGTCCGGCATGTCGATCTTGTCGAAGCGGATCACGGCCCCCGTGTAAGGGGCGTTGATCATCTGGCCGCCGCCCACGTAGATCCCCACGTGGTGAATGGAGCGCGGGTCCTTCAAGTCATTGGCGAAGAACACGAGGTCGCCCGGGAGCAGCTCGTTCCGCTTGGGGTGCGGGCCCGCGTTCCACTGGTCGTTGGCGACGCGCGGCAGGGTGATGCCCACCGATTCGTACGCCGCCTTGGTCAGGCCCGAGCAGTCGAACCGGCCGTTGTCCTCGGTCGTGCCGTCGCCGCCCCACAGATACGGGGTGCCGAGCTTCTCCTGCGCGTAGTAGATCGCTCCGGCGGCCTGCTGCGAGGGCGCGACCCTGCCGACGGGCCGGGCGAAGCTCTTCTCCAGCGTGCGGATGGAACGGACGTACCCCTGCGTCTCCTGGTAGGGCGGGATCCCGCGGTGCCGGATCACCGCGTACGAACCGGCGTTGTACGACGCGAGCATGTTGTCCGCGAGGTCGCCGGGGACGTCCTTGACGTACTTCGAGAGCTCGCAGTCGTAGACGGCCGCCGACGGGATGGCGTCCTGCGGATCCCAGATGTCCTTCTTGCCGTCGCGGTTGGCGTCGATGGCGTGGGCGTCCCAGGTGCCCGGGATGAACTGGGCTATCCCGCGCGCGTCCGCCGGACTCACGGCCTTGGGGTTCCAGCCGCTCTCCGAATAGATCTGGGCGGCCAGGATCGCCGGGTTGAGCGCGGGGCAGAGGTTGCCCCACTTCTGCACGAGGGTCTGGTACTGATCCGGCACGGCGCCCTTGGCCAGCCCCACGGAGCCGCCTCCTCCGCCGCCTCCGAGCAGGTTCGACGCGGCGCTGTACACGCCGATCACGAGCAGCCCGATGAAACACAGGCACATCCCGATGCCCACACCCATGCCCACCCAGAGCTTCCGCACCCCGCAATCCTCCCCCAACGACCCGATGCGTATCCGCAATTTCTATCGATCCGTCAACGAGCGTCCAGATCCGGCCCGGTCACGGGGGAAGCGCTACCGTGAGGACGTGACGGGAGTGACACGGGAGTGCCGAGGAGGGCCCATGGCGGAGCTCAACTGGATTCCGGTGACCGAGGGCGACGAGACCGAGTACCTGGAGATCGCCTTCGGTGACGACGGCGACGTCCACCTGCGGACGAACACCGAACCCGAGACCGTGGTGACCACCACCGCGGCCAAGTGGGACGCCTTCGTCCTGGGGGTCAGGGCCGGGGAGTTCGACCACTTCGTGGAGGACGCCGCCGGGGAGTGAGACGGGCCGCCGGAGGGTGATGCCGACGGCGGGGCGACCACGCTCAGTCGTCGTCCTCGTCGGCGTCCCTGCCGTCCTTGCTGTCCCTGCCGTCTTTGCTGTCCCTGCTGTCTTTGCTGTCCGAGGACTTCTTGCGGTCCTTCTTCGGCTTGCGGGAGCCGGACGGCGACGGCCGGACCGACGGCGGAACCGCCTCGGCCGGCACGACCTTCGGCGCTTCGGCACTCCCGCCCGGCGCCCGCTCCGCCGACTCCGACGGCTGCGCCTCGGGCCGCTGCGAGCCCGTCTCGCCGCCCGAGCCGCCGAACACGGACGCGCCGATCAAAGCCGCCACCAGGAACGCCACGACGCCCGCCACGGCACTGAGCAGCACCTTGGGGCTGCGTATGCCGCGTGCGCCCTGGGAGGCCCGTATGCCCGGGCCCAGGCCCGGGCCCGCGCCCTGGGGTCTCCTGCCGCCGCCGGCGCTCCGGCGGCGGCCCGGCGCCGGAGCGGCGGGCGCAGGGGCCGGCACCGGGGCAGGCGCCGGAAAGGCGTGGGGCGGGGCGCTGTAGGACGGAGCACCGTGAGGCGGGGCGCCGTGCGACGGGGGCACGGCCGCGCCGCGTGCCACGGCAGGCTGGACCGAGGGCCGGGGCGGCGCGCTCACCGCACCGGGCCCGGCCGCGGCCAGGGGCGACGACACCGGGGCCGGCATCGGCGTCCGTGCGGGCCGTGGCGGCTCCTCCCACGACGGCCCGGCGAACCAGTCCGCCACCTCCTGCGCCGACGGCCGGTCCTCCGGCTTCTTGGCGAGCATCCGCAGCAGGTACGCCTCGAAGGCGGGCGGCAGGTCCGCCCGGTGCTGACGGGGCGGCACGGGCGGGGTGTCCACATGGAGGTAGAGCAGCGCGGTGGGGCTGTCCGCCCAGAAGGGCGGCTGGCCCGCCAGCAGCTGGTAGATCACACAGCCCAGGGCGTAGACGTCCGAGGCGGGACCGGCGACCTTGCCCAGGGCCCGCTCCGGGGCGAGGTAGGTGCTCGTGCCGACGATCTGGCCGACCCGCGTCAACGCGGCGGACGTCTCGTCCACGAAGCGGGCGATGCCGAAATCGCCGATCTTCAGGGTGTCGTCGGCGTCGAGCATCAGATTGCCGGGCTTGATGTCCCGGTGGACGACGCCCTGGCGGTGCGCCGCGGCCAGGCCCGCCGCGGACTGCGCGGCGATGCGGGCCACGCGGCGCGGCGCGAGCGGGCCGCGCGAGGACAGCTCCTGAGCCAGGCTGGGACCCCTGACCAGCTCCATCACCAGATAGAAGCGCCCGTCCCAGGACCCGAAGTCGTAGACGGCGACGACCTGAGGATGATTCAGGCGCGCGGCGGTCTGCGCCTCCAGCCGGAAGCGGGAGGCGGCGGACTCGTCGCCGTCGTCGCCCAGCAGCAGCTTCACGGCGACCTGACGGCCCAGCACCTCGTCCTGAGCCTGCCAGACTTCGCCCATGCCACCGCGGCCGAGCAGTTCCTCCAGCCGGTAGCGATCGGCAACCAGCACCCGTACCACCCTTGATCTCGATGCCCCCGTAGCGCGCGAGCCGGCCCGACGGCCCCGAGGCGCTGTCGGCACCCGGGCGGCGCTCGGGACAGCGTACCGACCGAACACACAGTCGTCCGAACATCCCCACGCCCCCCTGTTTCACCGATGATTGCCCGCCGCCGACACCCGTGATACACAGAGTCACCTTAGGAGTACCCACTGACATCGCCTTGCGCCGCAGGTCAGGGGCCTACGGGGAGCATGCGTACGAGTTCCGCCAAGAAATGCCGCCAAGTCGACATGCTGGGGCGGGATCTTCGGCAAAGATAGGTCCTGACCTTTACCCAGCGGTGAGAGCGATGACAACAACCCATTAGGGGCGGTGAGTTACACATGTTTTTGGCGGCCGGCAAGGGCGACATCAACACCATTATTGGCGGAATCGCCCCGAACTGGGGGCCGTTCGGTAGCCTGGGCAACGAGGCTCGCGTGATGATCGAGGTCATCATGGCCGTGGCGATCCTGCTCTGCCTCGCCATCGCGATCTGGGGCGCGGCGAAGCAGCGGATCGGCGCGACCGCCCTGCGCGACACCTTCAGCGCCGAGCAGGGCAAGGGTCTGATCGTCGCCGGACTGACCGGCGTCTTCATCATCGGCTCGCTCGGCACCCTCTTCACCATCGTCTACGGCATGGCCGTCTGAGCACGGGGGCGCACGGGCGTCACGCGCCCGGCACCCCCTTCCCGGCCGGGGCCCGTCCCCTGCCACCTGCCCCCTCGCGCATCGTCCCCGCGCAGACCCTCTCGTCCCCGAATCCCCCCGCACCCGAGGCTGCCACCTGATGCCCCCTCACACCCCTTCGTCCCCCTCCCCCGGGATTCCCCTCCCGCCGCTACCGTCATATGCGGGTGCCACTGCGGCGACGACGTATGAGGGGACGTGCGCGCAATGAGTCTCGGCGAGGACGGTTACGACGACAAGGACCACGGCCTGACCCGCACCCGGCTGCCGGAGGGCGAGGGCGATCCGTACGGCCCGCGCCGGGGCCGCGGCGGGGGCCGTGGCGGCCGCGCGGGGTTCTCCAGCCGGAACATGATCACGGTCGTGGGCGTCGTGGTCCTGCTCATCGCGGCCATCGCCTTCGCCAACAGAGGCGGCGGGTCCGACTCGGACGACGCGGAGAAGAGCGGCGACAAGGTCAGCGCGGAGGCGACGGCTCCGTCGGGCGTGAAGCCGGTGGGGGGGAAGAACGGGGGCATCGCTTCCGGTTTCGCCCGCACGGAGCAAGGGGCGCAGTCGGCGGCGGCGAACTTCGCGGTGGCGCTCGGGGGGGACGGGATGTTCCGGCGGGACTCCCGTCGCGAGATCGTGAGCGCCGTGTACGCCCCGGCGGTGGCCGCAGCCAGGCAGGGTGACCTCGACAAGGTCTACTCCGACGAAGGCTTCCTCAAGAAGATCGGGCTCGACGCCGACGGCAACGCTCCCAAGGGCATGACGTTCGTGTCCCGCACGAATCCTGTAGGCACCAAGACCGTCAAGTACGAAGGCGATACGGCGAGCGTAGCCGTCTGGTACTCCGCCCTCTTCGGTATCGCCGGCGAGAGCTCGACGAACCCGGTCGCCGAGAGCTGGTACACCAACACCTTCGAACTGAAGTGGACGGACGGCGACTGGAAGGTCACCGACTTCGCTCAGAAGGACGGCCCGGCCCCGGTGGGCCGCGACCAGGCCGCTTCCACGGCCAAGGAGATGTCGGAAGCCGTACAAGGGTTCGGAGGGTTCACTTATGCCAGGTAGCCGCCATCGCGCGCTCTCCCTGACGGCGATGCTCGTCTCTGCCCAAGTGGCGGTGACGGCGCTGGCCTCGCGTGCCGTAGCAGCCCCCACCCCTCCTCCGTCGCCGTCGACCTCACCCGCTCCGTCGTCCAGCCCCAGCCAAGGCAGCAACGCCGACTGCGAGCTCATCCGCGGTCCGGCAAGGAGCATCTGCCAGGGCGAAAACAAGGCTCCGTCCGCCCCCGACCCCCAAACCGCCCTCGACCCCCTCGCCTCCCTGGCGAAGGGCTGCGCCGACGCCGCCTCCTGGATCGTCAAGAAGCTGTCCGGCGCCGTCGAGGCCACTGGGAACGTGGACTTCACCAACGCCACCTTCCTGCGGCAGTACGCCGTGGTCTTCGCCGCCTCCACCGTGCTCACGCTCGTCCTCTGGCTGCTGGCCGTGGCCAAGCGTGCCGTGCGCGGCGTGCCGTTCACGGAGGCGTTCACGGAGGCCGTCGGATTCCTCTGGCTCACCGTGCTGGCGTCGGCGTTCACCCCGCTCATCCTCTACACGCTCGTGTCCGCCACCGACGGCGTCACGGAGGTCATCGCCACCGGCACGAACGCGAACAACGACGCCTTCTTCGGCACGTTCGCGGACGCCCTGAAGAAGGGCGAGGGCATCGGCGGCGGCCCGATCATGCTGATCGTGGTGTCCTTGGTGTCGGTGCTCGCCGCAGGCGTCCTCTGGCTGGAGCTCGTGATCCGCGCCGCCCTGCTCTACGTGGGCGCGCTGCTGGGCACCGCCGTCTACGCGGGGCTCGTCGACAAGAACATGTGGGGGCACGTCCGCCGCTGGGCGGGCATCATGATCGCGGTGATCCTGGTGAAGCCGATCATCGTGGTCGTGCTGGGTCTCGCCGGAGCCCTGTCCTCCGGCAAGGGGCCGAACTCCTTCTCGGCCGTGGTCTCCGGCCTCGCGATCATCATCCTGGCCATCTTCGCCAGTGCGATGATCTACCGCTTCGTACCCGGCTTCGGCGACGAGATCGCCAGCACCCGCAGCGCGAGCAAGGACGCGGCGTCCCGGCAGGCCGCCGCCGTGATCTCCTCGCCCGCGGCCCTGGTCAAGCAGGGCATCACGACCCACAGCGCCCGCGGCTCGGGCGGCTCCGGCGGCAACGGCCACCAGCCCCGGCCGGCCGACTCCGTGGCGGGCGGCGTCGCCGCCCACAGCACCCGGCCCCCCGCCCGCACCGGCGACAACAGGGGCAACGGAAGCAACAATTCCGCCGCCCGCGCGCCGCGTGCGCAGAATCACAGCAATACGCCAGGAGGTGAGCGGAGTTGACGATCCAGGCCCAGTCCCAGCCGGTCGCGGCCCGCCGTACGTATCTGATCGGCCGCGCGCGTCCGAACGCGGTCGTCGGCAAGAACCGGGAGACCGGGGAGATCGCGCTGATCATCGCCGGGGCCTTCCTCGGCATGATGTGCGGCCTGCTGGTGCCCGTCCTGCCGCTGCGGATCGTCACGCTCACCGGGTTCCCGATGCTGGCGCTGGCCGCCGTGTACGTCCCGTACAAGGGCCGCACGTTCTACAAATGGTTTGAGATCAACCGCTCGTTCAAGCGCACCCTGCGCCGCGGCACCGCCTACCGGTCCGCCGCCATCGAGGCGGGCACGCGCATGGACGGCCGCGAGATCGAGGTCGGCCCGCCCCCGGGCATCGGGCGGATCAACTGGCTCGCGGCGCCCTTCGGCCCCGACGAGATCGCGGTGCTGCTGCACGCCGACCGGCGCACGGTCACCGCGGCGATCGAGATCGAGGGCCCCGGCGTGGGCCTGCGCGACTCCGAGGACCAGGAGGCGCTGGTCGACCGGTTCGGCACGCTCCTCAAGCACGTGGCCAACGGCGACGGCTATGTGACGCGCATCCAGATGCTCGCCCGAACCCTCCCCGCCGACCCGGACGCCCACGCCAAGGACGTCGAGCGCCGCGGCGACGTCAACTCCCCGAAGTGGCTCAAGGACTCCTACGACCAACTGCAGTCGATGGTGTCGACCTCCTCCGAGCAGCACCGCGCCTACCTCGTCGCCTGCATGCACTACACCCGCGAGCTGGCCGCCGAGGCCAACGCCATCGCGCGCGCCTCGCGCCACGACGGCGGCAAGCGGCGCCTGGACCGCGACGGCGGCCTCGCCGTGGTCATGGCGCGCGAGCTGACGGACATCTGCGCCCGGCTCGCCGAGGCCGACATCCGGGTGCGCCAGCCCCTCGGCCAGAGCCGGCTGTCGTCCCTCGTGCACTCCATGTACGACCCGGACCACCCCATCGACCACATCCAGGCCATGACCCAGCGCAACGCCTGGCCCGCCGAGCTGGACGCCATGGAGCCCACCTACCTCCAGGCCAAGACCCGCGAGTCGTCAACGCGCGCACCCTGGTGTCATTCCACCGCATGGGTGAAGGAGTGGCCCATGACGCCGGTGGGCGTCAACTTCCTCGCGCCCCTGCTCGTCCACACCCCGGACGTGATCCGCACGGTCGCGGTCTGCATGGACCTGGAGCCGACCGACGTCGCCATCGAGCGCATGCTGACGGAGAAGACCAACGACGACGCCGACGCCTCCCGCGCCGCCAAGATGAACCGCGTCGTCGACCCGCGCGACGTCGCCCACCACTCCCGCGTCGACCAGCGCGGCGAGGACCTGGCCAGCGGCGCGGCCGGCGTCAACCTCGTCGGGTACATCACGGTGTCGTCGCGCTCGCCGGAGGCGCTCGCACGCGACAAGCGGACCATAAGAGCCTCGGCCGGCAAGAGCTACCTGAAGCTGGAGTGGTGCGACCGCGAGCACCACCGGGCCTTCGTCAACACCCTGCCGTTCGCGACCGGCATCCGACGATAGGGGCTGTGCCGTGCTCGACCCGCTCGCCTCACTGACCGACGCGTTCACCAGCTTCCTCTTCGGGAAGGTGGAGACCACGCGGCTGCCCGTACGGACCTCCACCGGCCAGGCGCAGGCCGTCTACCTGCCGACCGCCGCCCCCGGCCTCGGCGACTCCGGCGTGGTCATCGGGCGCGAGGTCTACTCCGGCAAGGGCTACATCTACGACCCCTTCCAGCTCTACGGCCAGCAGCTGCCCGCGCCGCACTGGCTCGTCCTCGGCGAGTCCGGCAACGGCAAGTCGGCCCTGGAGAAGACCTACGTCCTGCGCCAGCTGCGCTTCCGCGACCGGCAGGTCGTCGTCCTCGACGCCCAGGGCGAGGACGGCGTCGGCGAGTGGAACCTGATCGCCCAGGAGCTGGGGATAACGCCCGTCCGGCTGGACCCGATGGCGGCCCGCGAAGGCGGCATCCGGCTCAACCCGCTCGACCCGTCGATCACCACGACCGGGCAGCTCGCCCTGCTGCGCACGATCATCGAGGTCGCGATGGGCCGCGGGCTCGACGAGCGCTCCGGCTTCGCCCTCAAGGTCGCCCACGCGCACGTGAACGAGACGATCCTCGACCGGCAGCCGGTGCTGACCGACATCGTGGAGCAGCTGCGGCACCCGGAGGCCGAGTCCGCGGAGACGATGAACGTCGACATAGACGACGTCCGTGCCTGGGGCCTGGACGTCGCCCTGGTGCTGGACCGGCTGGTGGACGGTGACCTGCGGGGCATGTTCGACGGGCCGACGACGGCCGGCATCGACCTCGACGCCCCGCTGATCGTCTTCGACCTCTCCCACATCGACCGCAACTCCATCGCCATGCCCATCCTGATGGCGATCGTGGGCGTCTGGCTGGAGCACACCTGGATCAGGCCCGACCGGAAGAAACGGATCTTCCTGGTCGAGGAGGCCTGGCACATCATCAACTCCCCGTTCGTGGCCCAGCTCTTCCAGCGGCTGCTGAAGTTCGGCCGCCGACTCGGCCTGTCGTTCGTGGCGGTGGTCCACCACCTGTCCGACGTCGTCGACGGCGCGGCCGCCCGCGAGGCCGCGGCGATCCTGAAGATGGCCTCCACGCGCACCATCTACGCCCAGAAGGCCGACGAGGCCCGCGCCACGGGCCGGGTGCTCGGCCTGCCCCGCTGGGCCGTCGAGATCATTCCCACGCTCACCCCGGGCATCGCCGTCTGGGACGTCAACGGCAACGTCCAGGTCGTCAAGCACCTCGTCACCGACGTCGAACGCCCGCTCGTCTACACCGACCGGGCCATGACCGAGGACGGCGACTTCGCGCGCGAGCTCGCGGCGGAGGCCGCGGCCGCCGAGCGCGCGGCGGCGGCCCTGGAGGCGGAGTCGGCGGGCGGGCCGTACGGCTCCTCGTCGGCATCGTCCGAGTCGACGGTGGCCTGAGGCGACGGCGGGGCGGGGGCAGAGGCGGGGGGCAGGATCCATGGGCGAAGGACGACCGGAACGCGGCATCCCGGACGGGCTGCTGATGGCGGTCATCGTGCTGCTGCTGAGCATGACGCTGCTGGTGTGGGCGACGACGGGCCTGGCCGCCCTCTTCGCCCACGGCGCCTGGCCGGAGGCGGTCACCCTCACCCGTACGCCCCTGGCCCTGCGGCACCTGGTGACACAGCCGCGCGACCTCCCGGCCGCCTGGCCGGACACCCCGGCGGACAGCCTCTCCGGCTACGGCCTCTTCTGGGGCCTCCTGATCGGCGAACTCCTCGTGCTCGTCGTCCTCGGCATCTTCGTCGTGGGGACGGTGGCGCGGTGGAAGGCGGTACGGGCGCGACGGCGGGCGGACGCCTTGGCCCTGGTGGAGAGTCCTCGTACGGCGCCGGGCGCGGCTTCCGGTGAGGTTTCGGTCCCGGCACCGGGCGCGGCGCCGGGCGCGGTGGCCGGCCAGGAGGGTGCCCCGGCGGCCGGATCGGCGGCCGCTTCGGCGACCGGGCCGGCGACCGGGCCGATGGCCGGTTCGGGGACGGAGCAGGGGGCCGGTTCGGTATCGGCTGCGGCGCCCGGCCCGACCCCGATTCCCAACCCCGCCCCCGCCCCCGCCCCCAGCCCCGCTCCCGTTCCCGTCGCCGTGCCTGCCCCACGCTCGGCCCGGTCCACGGACCCGGTCGGCGCGCCCGCGGCCGGCCCTCTCACCTCCGGCCCCCTCGCCCCCGGCGTCTTCTACGGCGCCGACCGCGGCGACCTCGCCGCACGGGCCGTGCTGGAGGCCGAGGGGCCCGTCCTGGTCACCACCAGCGACCCCGGGCTGTGGTCCGGCACGAAGGACTCCCGCGCCAAGCTCGGCCCCGTGCACGTCTTCGACCCGAGCCATCTCCTCGACACCCCGGACCGCCTGCGCTGGTCCCCCGTCGCGGGCTGCACGGCCCGCGAGACCGCGGCCGCCCGCGCGGCCGCGCTGCTCGCGCCCGTACGCCCGCTCAGTGCCCTCGACTCGGCCACCGCGGACGCCGCGGAGACCCTGCTGCGCTGCTGGCTGCACGCCGCCGCCGTGGACGGCCGGCCGTTCCGCCAGGTGCTGCGCTGGGCACAGGGCACGGCGGCGCACGAGCCCGTGCGGATCCTGCGGACGCACGTCAAGGCGGCGGGCGGCGCGGCCGGCGAGCTGGAGTCTGCGCTCACCGGGCACCCCCAGCGGCGCGAGGTCGCGCAGGAGCTGACGGCACGTGCGCTCGGCGCACTGTCGTCCGTCCACGTCCGCGATGCCTGCAATCCGCATCGGGCCGATTCCCTGGCATGGGAATCATTTGTCGCCGAGGGGGGAACCCTGTACGTGGTGGGTGAGGCGATTGAGGATCCCCGCACCCGCCCGGGTGCGATGCCCCTGCTGACCGCACTCGTCTCAAGCGTGGTCGAGCGCGGCCGGGGCATGGCCGGACGGTCATCTGCCGGTCGCCTCGACCCACCACTGACCCTGGTGCTGGATGACGTGGCCGCCGTGGCGCCCGCGCCCGCCCTCCCGGATCTCGTCGCGGAGGGCACGGCCCAGGGTCTGCCGACGTTCGCGCTCATGCGCTCCGAGGAGCAGGCCAGGGCGCGGTGGCCGCACCGCGCCCTCGTCGGCTAGCCGGCCGGGAGGCGGACGGATGCCGGAGAGACCGAAGGAGCCGGGGGGACCGAAGGAACGTGAGAGGGCGGAGGGGCCGGAGGACGCAGGGGCGTGGGTCCCCGGCAGGCGCCGGTTCCTGGGCGGCGTGGCCGCAGCCGGCGGTACGGCCGCGTTCGGCGGCGCGCTCGCCCTCGGCGGCACGGAGCAGCAGCAAGCCCGCGCGGCGACACCGCACGGCGCCCCGGCTCGCCCCCTCGCGCTCACCCACGCGACGCTGATCGCGGCCCCCGGCGCCCAGCCGCCCCGCCCCGGCATGACGGTCCTCGTCCGCGACGGCCGGATCGAGCTGGTCGGCCCGACCGCGGAGGTCCCGGAGCCCCCGGACGCCCGCGTGGTGGACCTCGACGGCAAGTACGTCGTCCCGGGCCTGATCGCGCTGCGCGTGTCCGGCAGCGGCGCCGGAACGGACGACCCTTCAGGGGAGGCTGCGGCACGGCTGTCCGGGGTGACGACCGTCGCCGGGCCCGGCAGCCCTTCCGTCGACGGCTTGCCCGCCCTGTGGCCGGGATCCGTCGAAGCGCGCGACGAGGCGGCGGCCCGCCGGGCGGTGCGCAGGGCCGTGGCCGGCGGCGCGGCCTTCGTAGGGGTGCACCCGCGGCTGTCGCGGCCGGCGTATCGCGCCCTGGCCGAGGAGGCTCGCATCCGCCGCATCCCGTACGGGGGCCACTGCCCGGACGCGGTGCCGCTCGCGGAGGCGTCCGACGCCGGGCAGCGGATCGTCGAGCACCTCTACGCGCTCCTGCTGGCCGCCTCCACCCGGGACGAGGAGATCCGGCACGGCCTCGCGCGCATAGGCCTCGCGCGCATGGGCCTCGCGCGCATCGGCGCCGGGGCCGCCGGGCATTCCGCACGCCGCAACGCCCACCCCGGCCGGTACCGCGATTGGCTCCGGCAGATCCGGCGCCTGGAGTGGACGGCCGTACGGTCCTACTACCCCGACCGCGCGGACCGCCTCTTCGACCACCTGGCCGCCAACGGCACCTGGGTCGCCCCGTCCCTCACCGCCCACCACTCCCTGGAGGAAGGGGAAACCGACTCCCCGTACCTCCGCGGGATCCGTGCCCACCGCCTCCACCTGGTCGCGGAGCTGCACCGCCGCGGAGTGCCGGTCCTCGCCGGCGGTACGCACGCGGACGGCCTCCACGAGGAGATGGAGCAGCTGGCCGGGGCGGGCCTCGGCGCCGCGGAGGCGCTCCGTGCGGCCACGGCCGGGCCCGCACGGGCCCTGGGCCTCGCGGACGAAACCGGCACGGTCGAGCCGGGCCGGGCGGCGGACCTCGTCGTCCTGGACGCGGATCCGCTGCGCGACATCACGGCCGTCCGCCGGATCGCCGCGGTGGTCGTACGAGGCAGGCTGATCACGAAGTAGGCGGGCAGCGGGCGGAGCCCGAGGCACGGGCCAGGCCGAGGCGCAGGCCAGGCCGAGGCGCAGGCCAGGCCGAGGCGCGGGCTAGGCCGAGGGCTGGGCCTGGGCCGAGGGCTCGCCGAGGCCCGCCATGATGATCCGGCCGATGCGCGAGTCCGGGGCCGTCGCGGCGTCCCCCTTCGCATCGGTGGAGTTCACCGAGTAGACCAGCGACCGCGTCCCGTCCTGCGTGGCCCCGAAGCCGCTGAGGTACCCGTAACGGCTCCCGGACTTGCCCCAGTAGACCGGGCCGTCCTTGACGAGCTGGATGCGCGTGAGGCCGCTGGAGTACGCGGCCGGCCTTGAGCTCCCGTACGTGGGCACGTCGGGCACGGTGAACATCAGCTTCAGCTCCTGCTGCGGCACGACGCGCCCGGCGAAGAGGGCGGAGGTGAAGCGCTCCAGGTCGGCCGTCGTCGTGATGAGGTCGCCGGAGGCCCACGTCTCGGACTGGTCCCACTCGGTCGTGTCCACGAGCCGGGTGCCGCCGTCCGCGTCCTTGATCGCCTCGTAGCCGTGCGTGTGACGACCCTTGATGCGGGGGTCCGCGCCGGGGCTGTAGGTGTCCTTGAGCCCGGCGCGGTCGATCACCCGCGCCCGCAGCTCCTGCTCGTACGTCCGGCCCGTGACCTTCTCGATCAGCAGCCCCAGCACGTTGTAGCCGATGTTGGAGTAGTGCTGCCGGGTGCCGGGGGTGAACTCCATCGGCTTGCCGAAGCCGGCCTGGACGAGCGCGCGGTGGTCCCAGGTGGTGTAGCGGCCCTTGTCCCAGCCGGGGCTCTTCGGCGCCTCGCGGGTGTCCCCGCCCGGCAGGCCGCTCGTGTAGTCGAGCAGCTGCCGGACCTTGACGTCCGGGTAGTGGGCGGGCAGCAGGCCGGGCAGGTAGTGCTGCACCGTGCCGTCGAGGTCCAGCTTCTCCTCGTGGACGAGCTGGAGCGCGACGGCCGCCGTGAAGGTCTTGGTGATGCTGCCCGCGCGGAAGCGCTCGTCGCCCTTGACCGGCCGGTGCGTACACAGGTCGGCCCGGCCCGCCGCCCCGCTCCAGCGCAGGTCCTCGCCCCTGTAGCGGACCTGCGCGGCAGTGGCGTCGGCGGCCGGCAGCCCGTCGATCGCCTTCTGGAGGGCAGCGGCCTTGGTGAGCGCGGCGGTGCGGGCGGTTGTGGAGGCCGGGGCGGCCGCGGAAGCCGGGGCGGCTCCACTGGTGACGGCTGCCGCGGCGGGCCCGGCCGCGGTCACTCCCAGGACGACGACGGTCGCGGCGAGGACGGTAATTCGGTTTCGGCGCACGGTGGTTTCCCCCTGAGGACTGCTGCATCGCTGCAGCGCCGGATCTCTACGACGGAGTCCATCCTCGTGAGCGGCGCAGGTCGGCGGATCGCCGAAGCGAGGGGTATTCGGCACCGCCCGCCTCCGTCGTACGAGGGAGGGAAGGGGGAGAGGGAATGAGAAAAAGGAAGGGGACGAGGAAGCGGAACGGGCCCTGCGGCGGCGCGCGGTCAGCCGCCGGGAGCGATCAGCCCGCTCTCGTACGCACAGATCACCGCCTGGATCCGGTCCCGCAGCCCGAGCTTCGACAGCACGTTGCTGACGTGGGTCTTCACCGTGTGCTCGCTGACCACCAGCTCGGCCGCGATCTCCGCGTTCGACAGCCCGCGCCCGAGGAGGAGCAGCGTCTCGCGCTCGCGCGCGGTCAGCGCCCCCAGCTCCGGCCCGGCCGTGACGGCCTGCCCGCGGCTCGTGAAGTCCGCGACCAGGCGGCGGGCCACGGACGGCGCGAGCAGGGAGTCGCCGGCGACGACGACCCGCACCGCGTGCACGAGGTCGTCGCGCCGCACGTCCTTGAGCAAGAACCCGCTGGCTCCCGCGTGCAGCGCCTCGTAGACGTAGTCGTCCTGGTCGAAGGTGGTGAGCATGACGGCCCGGCAGGCGGTCTCCGCGCAGATCGTGCGGGCCGCCTCGATGCCGTCCATGCGCGGCATGCGGATGTCGAGGAGGACGACGTCGGGCGCGTGCCGCTGCACGGCCGCCACGGCCTCGGCCCCGTCACCGGCCTCCGCCACGACCTCGATGTCCGGCTGGGCGGACAGGATCATCGCGAAGCCGCTGCGCACCAGCTCCTGGTCGTCCGCCACCACCACACGGATCGTCACGCCGGCCCCACCTCCGCAGGCGAGGAGATCATGACGGGCAGCTCCAGGCAAACACGGAAGCCGCGGCCGTCCGGACCGGGCCCGGCCGAGGCGGTGCCACCGTGCGCGGCGGCCCGTTCCCGGATGCCGATCAGGCCCCTTCCGCTGCCCGCGCCACCCGGCCTGAGGACGCCCGTGCCGTCGTCCGTCACGGTGACGGCCAGCCGCCCCTGCCGATCGACAGCATCCCAGGCGAGGCGTACGGACACCGAGCGTGCGTCGGAGTGCTTGAGGACGTTCGTCAGCGCCTCCTGCACCACGCGGTAGACGGTGACCTGCGCGTCGGCGGCGAGCGGCTGCGGATCCCCTTCCGTCAGCAGGACCACGGACAGACCCGCCCGCCGGACCTCCCCGACCAGGGAGTCGAGACCGTCCAGGGTGGGCTGGGGAACCAGCTCCCTCGGGCCTCCCGGTTCCTCCTTCAGCACGCCGAGCATGCGCCGCAGCTGCACCATCGCGTCCCGCCCGGCCCCGGCGATCGCGTCGAACGCCGCCTCCGCCCGGTCGGGATCCGACCGTACGACCAGGGGCCCGGCCTCCGCCTGCACCACCATCAGGCTGACGGCGTGCGACAGGATGTCGTGCATCTCGCGGGCGATCCGCGCCCGTTCCCGCTCGGCGGCCCGCTCAGCCTCCACGACCCGCGCCCGCTCCAGCTCCGCGGCGCGCGCCTCGACGGCCTCGGTGTACGCCTGCCGGGTACGCGCCAGCACGCCGAGCGCGTACACCATGGAGAAGAGGAAGAAGGCGAAGAGGTACTCGCGGGCCGTATTGGTCCGCAGGGCCACCGCGACGGCCACGACCGGCAGCCCGATCCCGACCGTCACCCGCCGCTGCCGCACCCCCGCCTGCGCGGCCACCGTGAAGATGGCCACCAGCGGGCTGTACGGCATGGGCTGCCCCGGCCCGTCCATGGGCAGATAGGCCAACCCCGCCATAGTGATCGCCAGCAGGCACGTCAGGGGCGCCCGGCTGCGCCACAGGAGCGGCAGCACGGACAGCGTGGTCATCCCGTAGAACGCCCAGGTGGCGGGCGGCACGTCCGCCGAGCGGGGCACGACGAAGGGGATGGTCACGGCGGCCTGCACCACGGCCGTGATCAGGGCGTCCACGGCCCAGGGGCTACGGACCCGGAATCGGATACGGATACGGCTGCGGAGTCGGGACCGGATTCGGGAGCGGAGGCCGGTGCAGGACTTCATCAGGTGCGGGGCTTCATCCAGCGGCGGGACGAACGAGCGCGAGCTCGTACTCCTTGGCCTCGGGGTCGCCCTGCATGGGGATGGTGATGCCGGTGGGCTCGAAGCCGGCCTTGCGGTAGACCGTCATGGCGCGGGCGTTGTCCTCGTGGACGAAGAGGCGTATGCGCTCGACGCGCGGCCGGGACAGGGCCCAGGACCACTCGACGGCGGCGTCGAAGAGCGCCTGGATGAGGCCGGCCCCGCGCCGCTCGGGCCGGACGAAGACCCCGACGATGTGCGTCTGCGCTACGGAAGGAGCGCCGCCGAAGACGGTGCCTTCCTCCGCCTCCGGGTCCTCGACGAGGACGGTGACCGTGCCGTCCCAGGTCCCGTCGGGCGCCTCCGCCACGAACGTGGTGACGCGGCACGCCTCGGAGCTCGCCCGCGCCCGCTCCTGCCAATAACTGTCGGGCTGCTCGACGGCCTTGTCGTAGGTGTCGAGGAAAGCGATGTGCGCCATGGGGTCCAAGAGCGCCGTCAGCCGCAGTTCCTTGGACTTCTCCCAATCGCCCGCCTGCACAGGCCTGATGATGTGCTCCATCCTTTGATCGTCACCCCGGGCGGACGGGACGAGCAATGTGTTTTCGCTCTCTGACGGACGGGCAGAGGGGTGCGCATGACGGATGAACGGGCGTGTGGGACGGCCGGGGTCGCGGTGGTCATGGGAGCGGACGAACTGCCGGTCGTCATGCCGCCTGATCTCCGCGCGAGGCTGGGCGAGTTGACGGGACGTGAGGTCCGGGCGATTCCGGTGGACGACGGGCTCGGGCTCCTCGCGGGCCCGGTCGGCCTGGGCGGCGTCGACATCCTCGTCACCGGGTGGGGGTGCCCGCCGCTGACGAAGGCCGTCCTTGAGACTGCATCGCGGCTGAGGGCCGTCATCCACGCGGCGGGCTCAGTCAAGCAACTGGTGACCGAGGCGGTGTGGGAACGGCGGATCGTCGTCTCCTCGGCGGCGGAGGCCAATGCGGGGCCGGTCGCCGACTTCACCCTGGCGGCCATCGGACTCGCGGCGAAGGGCGCCTTGTCCGCGGCCGCCGCATACGCCGACGGCGGCCGTCTGCCGGCCTTCCGCGACCGCCAGGGCGGCGACGGCCGGACCGTCGGTGTCCTCGGTGCTTCCCGCATCGGCCGACGGGTGATCGCAGGCCTACGGGCCGCCACCGCCGGATACCGGGTGCTGCTCTACGACCCGTATGCGACGGACGAGGAAGCCGCACGGCTGGGGACGGAACGGGTGGACCGCCTGGCCGACCTCTGCCGCGCCTCCGACATCGTGACGGTCCACGCTCCCGGGACGCCGGACACGTACCGCCTGCTGGACGCGGAACACCTGGCCCTCATCCCGGACGGCGGCACGGTCATCAACACGGCACGGGGGTCGATCGTCGACACCGAAAGCCTGGAACGGGAGTGCAGGTCGGGACGGTTGAGCGCCTGGCTCGACGTCACGGACCCGGAGCCGCTGAAAAAGGGGCACACGCTGTTCCGGCTGCCGAACGTGCTGGTGACGCCCCATATCGCCGGCGCTCAGGGGAGTGAGGGGAGACGGCTGGGGACGTATGCGGTGGAGGAGGCCGGGCGGTGGGTGAGGGGTGAGCCGCTGCTGGGGGCGGTGGAGAGGGAGAGCCTGGAGCGCTCGGCGTAAGCGAAGTGAATCTGCAGG